>JBASYJ010000032.1:0-53135 GCA_049277435.1 Prolixibacteraceae bacterium | reverse complement strand
TACACCCTGACCAATAAAAATCCGGTCGACAATGTTGTAAAGGGCATTCACGAAAACACCAATAAATGCCGGAATAAAAAATTTCAGCATCAATTTTGATATTTTGAGCTCGGCCAGTTCTTTTGTGCTTTTATTCATTTTCAGGAGATCGTTTTCAGGAAGCAAAGATAAAATTTAGAAATGCTTTTGACGGTATTCTATGGCTATTAAGGATTAGAATTTAACAGGGGATTAATTTCGTACTTAAGATTTATTTTCAGGAACAATTAAACTGCACATGTTAACTGCAATTTGTTATTTTTGCATAATCATACGAAAAGATATCCGATGGTGAGCGATTCTATCCATAATGAGCACAAAAATATCCTTCAGGGATTAAATTCTGCCGATTCTCTTAAAGTTATCGAAACACTTGAAGAATTAAGGGTTTCAGGAAAAGTATCCGACATTCCGGTTTTAATCGAGCTTTTACATCTTAGTCATGATACCGAGATTAAGTCGAAGATTACCAGCTTGTTTGCTAATCTGAAAGAGAGCGATGCGATTCCGCTGATCATCGCTGCTATTCAGGATGAAAAATATGCTCCTGAACTGAAGGAACTGGTCTCAAGCTGCTGGGAAAACGGGTTGGATTACAGTCAGTACTTGTCACTTTTTGTGGATTTAATGCTCCAAAGCGATTTTATGGTTGCATTCGAAGCGTATACCGTGATCATGAATATGGCCACTAAAATTGATCAAAAGAAAATCGACATTGAAATTGACCGTATCGAAAAATCACTGCCACCCGCTGACGAACAAAAACGTGTACTGATGATGGATGTGATTGATTTTCTTCCGTCAATCGGTTTTTAAACGATATTTCCTAAAAAAGAAAACGACCAGTCTGGATTTCAGGCTGGTCGTTTTTTTTTAGTTTATTTCGACGAAAAATACTTCATGAACTGTGCACGTTCGTACAGCATCGGGTCCGGAATGTTCTTGTAGGACAAGCGGCCACGGAAATCTTCAATTTTCTTAAAATTCCATTTTTTCATGAATTCTTTCAGATCGTTGGTCATGGAAGCGATAATTTGTGAACCATTGATGTAAACCGACGAACAAACCTGGGTGACCTGTGCTCCGGCTAAAAGTTGTTTGATAACCGCCTCTCCATCGTGGATTCCGGTTCCGGCAGCAATTTCAACCTTTGGCAATTGCGACGAAATCAGTCCGATCCAACGCATCGAACGGCGGATGTCAGCTGCCGAACTGAAAACATCGGAAGCGCTCATTTCCAGTTTTTCGATGTTGATGTCGGGTTCGTAGAAACGGTTAAACAAAACCAAAGCATCGGCTCCGTTTGCGGTAAGTTTATCGGCCATGCCAATGAGGTTTGTATAGTAAAATCCGATTTTTACTGAAACTGGAATACTGACATTCTTTTTGACTTCAGAAACGATACGCAGGTAGTTTTGCTCAATCTGATCTGAACTTAAAAGGCGGTCGGTTGGCACAAAAAACAAGTTCAGTTCAAGTGCATCGGCACCGGCATTTTCGAAATCTTTGGCAAATACAATCCATTCGGAAGCCGACATGCAATTGATGCTGGCAATAATCGGGATTTCGGTTTCTTTCTTGGCTACGCTCAGCAGGTTCAGGTGACGGGTGATCGAATTGTTTCGCGTGTAATTCCAGATGTAATCCTCAGCTTCAGGATATAAATTCTGAGGGTCACGGTTGATCAGATGAATCACTTCGTGGTTGATCTGCTCTTCAAAAATCGATTTCAGGACCAAAGCTCCGGCACCTGCATTCTCGAGATCCTTAATTTTTTCAACAGAGTTTGTTAGTCCCGAGCTGGCAACGACGATGGGATTTTTCAAAGTTAATCCCATGTATTTTGTTTCTAGATTCGGCATATTTTCAATTTTTAGGTGTTTAGTTTCAAGCTTATTTGTTGTTCAAATCCAATTGCAAGTTAATGTTTGCTTTGTATTTTTCCACATTAACAAAATCCGGATAGTTATGTTTTCGGGGTGTAAAACCGTTCGCCAAAAATGGTGCTACCAATTCTTACCATGGTACTTCCCTGTTCAACAGCAATCTGATAATCGCCCGACATACCCATCGAAATCTCTTTAAATTCAGGCGTTTCAGCAAAATAGTCCGACTTCAGTTTGTCGAAACAGGATTTCAGCAAAGCAAACTCCTTGCGAATCTGTGTTTCATCGTCGGTATAAGTTGCCATGCCCATTACCCCTGAAACCTGAACGTTTTTAAGCAGCTTAAATTCTTCGGAATTCAGGATATTTTCAACTTCTTCCAGCGAAAAACCGAATTTGGTTTCTTCTTCGGCAATATGAAATTGCAATAAACACGGAATGGTGCGGTTTGCTTTTTTTGCTTCCGAATCGATGGTTTTCAGCAATTTAAACGAATCGACTCCGTGAATCAGGTGGACAAATGGCGCGATGTATTTTACCTTGTTGGTTTGTAAATGCCCAATGTAATGCCATTCAATATTTTTGTGCAGTTCTTCATATTTCCGGCACAGTTCCTGAACTTTATTCTCTCCGAAAGCCCGTTGTCCTACCTGGTATGCTTCCAGAATAAGTTCGGCCGGTTTCGTTTTCGAAACTGCAACTAGCTGAACCTGATCAGGTAAACTTTTTTTTATCTTTTCTATGTTTTCCGCTACGCTCATTCTTCAAAAATAATACACAAAAAACGAAATCCCTGCCAATTATAAAATTGTTTTCAGGAATTTATTTCCTGACGGTTAGTCTGATTCTTCAGGATGAAGACGGATCAGTTTCTCCACAAAGATCAGTTTTAACATTTTATCATCGTTTGTTTCTCCGGAATTGTCATTCCGCATTTTGATTCCCTTTAGCTATCTTTGCTGCCCGAAATGAACGAGATCAGAAAACATACGATTGAGCGAATGAACGAGTGGGGATCGCAAGGCAAATCCTTTGCGTTTATCATCGATTTCGATTTCGAAAAGCCACTTCTGTTTGAAGCAAACGATTCGGTAAATTTGCTCTGGAAAACTCCCCGTGCTGCTAACTTTTATACTGAAGAGCTTCAGGAATATATTGTGGAATGGGAGGTGAAGCCTGTAAGTTTCGAATTGTATCAACGTGCATTTCAGGAAGTTCAGGATAGGATTCACAACGGCGACACGTATCTGCTGAACCTGACCATGCCCTCGCAAATAAAAACCAATCTTTTGCCTGAAGAAATATTTCACAAAAGCACGGCGCCTTATAAAGTCTGGTTAAAAGATCAGTTCGTGTGTTTTTCTCCTGAAATATTTGTCCGGATTGAAGATGGAATCATTTCGTCGTACCCGATGAAAGGAACGATGGATGCCGGAATCAGCAATGCTGAACAACTTTTGCTGAACGATGAAAAGGAAGTGGCCGAACACCACACGATTGTTGACCTGATCCGGAATGATCTGAGTATTGTTGCTTCCGATGTGTCGGTCGACCGGCTGATGTACATCGACCGCATTTCGACCAACCGCGGCGAATTGCTGCAAATGAGTTCACAGATTTCAGGAAAACTTCCGGAGAATTACCCGGATGCCATTGGTACAATTCTGGATAAACTACTGCCCGCCGGTTCGATTTGTGGCGCGCCGAAACCAAAAACGGTTGAAATTATCCGGAATGCCGAGCGTTACGAACGTGGTTACTACACCGGGATTTTCGGTTATTTCGACGGAAAAAATCTGGATAGCTGTGTATTAATCCGCTATTTGGAACATTCCGGCAATGAATTGATTTTTAAAAGCGGGGGCGGAATCACTTTTTTAAGCGACTGCCGGTCCGAATACAATGAACTAATTCAGAAAGTTTATGTGCCAATTGCTTGAATCACTAAAACTGAAAGACGGACAGATCCAGAATCTGGAATTCCATCAGAACCGGTTGAACCGCTCGATCCGGGAACTTTTTCCTGAAGCTGAAAAAATCAACCTGGGCTCGGTTATTTCCATTCCTGAAAACTGTAAATCAGGAGTATTCAAAGTCCGGGTGCTGTATCGCGGATCGGTTGAAAAAATTGAAATTGAACCGTATCATTTCCGGACGATCGAAAGTTTGAAGGTGGTTCATCACGAAAGCATCGATTACCATTTGAAATATTCCGACCGTCAGCTACTTCAGGAGCTTTTTGCACGACGTGGAACCTGCGACGATATCATCATTGTGAAAAACGGTTTTATTGGCGATTCGTTTGCTGCCAACCTGTTGTTTTTTGATGGAGAGAATTGGTTCACACCAACAACTGCGCTGCTCAAAGGAACCAAACGGCAGTTTTTGCTCGAACAGGGTATAATTTCTGAACGGGAAATCCGGATTGAAAATATCCGGGACTATCAGAAAGTTGGATTGGTGAACGCACTGGTTGATTTTGAGGAGATGCCTGTAGTTCCGATTGAAAAAGTAATATTTTAACCTGGAATACTACTTAAAATTTATTTTGAGGTAAAACTTTGAAGGAATTGTTCAGCGGTAAGTACTGGCAGTTTCGATTTTTGAAAATCTTTCAGGTTACGGGTTATGATAAGATTTGCACCAAATTCGAGTGCCGAATAATATTGCATCTCATCTTCATAATCATTAAAGTCGATGTCGTTATTAGCTAATCCAATAATTTTTTCATCCAAACTAACGATGCTGACAAGCATTTTTAATTTTCTTAAGATCAATTTTGCTTCTTCAGGTTTTCGTCCTTTCAAAAGAATATAGTTGAGATTGGCAAAAGTAAGAGCAGAAACACAAATTTTAAGTTTTTTCCTGTCGGCTAAAGAAAAGATTTGAGCTGCAGCATTGTAAAATGGTTCCCTTTTGGCAAGTAAATCAATCACAATATTTGTGTCCAGAAATAGATTTTTCATTTATACTTTTCCGTGAGGTAATTTGAATAATCTTTTTCAAAGTCAAAATTCTCGTCCAGGGAAATAACTCCGCTAATACTTTCCACCAGAGAAGTAATTTCAGATTCTTCCTTCTTTTTATCAATAACTGATTCAAGGTACGATTCTACCAACTTTGACAGACTGATTTTGTGATCCTGGGCATATTCTTTAGCTCTTTCAATCACTTTCTTTTTTAATCGAATGGTCAGTTTTGTTTCCATGACATTTGTTTTGACGTATAAATATAAATTATTTATACGTCAAAACAAATCGAATTAAGGCAAACTTTTGTTGTTTGGTTTTAATCCACACGTATCTCCAGTCCGTCATAAGCTAAAAACACATGCTCCGGAAGTTCTTTCTGAACCTCTTCGTAAAATCCCATCTGGTGTGAAAGGTGTGTCAGGTAAGCATTCCCGGGTTTTACTGCTGCAATTAAATCCAGCGCCTGGCTCAGGTTGTAATGCGAAATATGTTCTTCTTTCCGAAGTGCATTTATGACCAAAACATCCAGCCCGAGTAATTTATCCATTTCAGTTTCTTCCAGACGGTTCACATCGGTTACGTATGCAATTTTCCCGAACCGGAAACCAAAAACCGGTAATTTGTAATGGAATCCGCGGATTGGAATTATTTCGAGATCGCCAATGCTGAAAGGCTTGTTTTCGATCAGGTGCAGGTGCATTTGCGGAATTCCAGGGTACCTGAAAGTCGCGAATACATAGTCGAAAATTCGTTTGATCGCGATCTGAACCCGTTCTTCGGCATAAATATCGGTTGGCATTTTTTGTGTCCAGTTGAACGCACGGATATCATCAAGCCCAAAAATATGATCGACATGTTCGTGGGTAAGCAGGATGCCATTCAGGTGGCGGACCTGGTGAGTGAGCATTTGTTGCCGAAAATCCGGACCAGCATCAATAACGAGGCATTGTGATTCGGTTTCAATCATCACTGAAGCACGTAATCGTTTGTCTTTTGGATCGTTTGAAAGGCAAACCGGGCACTGGCATGCAACTACCGGTACTCCCTGCGATGTTCCTGTTCCTAGAAATGTCAGTTTCACAATTGTTTTATTTGGTACACAAAAATAAGGATTGCACTCTGCCTGCCGAATGTTTTTGACTATTTTTGAGAAAATTTTTATTGATGGCCAAGATTTATCTGATTCCAACCACCCTGGGTGACACAAGCATTGAACGGGTTTTGCCACCTGATTTAACACACCTGATTTCGTCGGTTTCGGTTTTTATCGTCGAAAATATCCGTACTGCACGCCGGTTCCTGAAAAAGGTGAATCCGGCCATCGTGATCGATGACCTGACATTTTTTGAATTGAATCAACATACCGATAAAAAGGAAATCAGTCGTTTTCTGGAACCAAACCGAGAAGGGAAAGACATAGGTATTATCTCAGAGGCTGGCTGTCCGGGTGTGGCCGATCCGGGGGCAGAAGTCGTAAAAATTGCACATACCAAAAATATTCAGGTAGTTCCGCTGGTCGGACCTTCCTCTATTTTACTGGCTTTAATGGCTTCAGGAATGAGCGGACAAAATTTTGCCTTTAACGGTTATTTGCCGATTAAAAATCCTGAAAAATCGAATCAGATTAAACTGCTCGAGAAACGCATGCAAAGTGAAGGTCAAACGCAGATATTTATTGAGGCACCCTACCGGAACGCGCAGTTACTGGACGAATTGCTGAAAAACTGCCAGCCGGAAACCATCTTGTGTATTGCGGTTGACATCACACTCGATACCGAATTTATCCTGGCAAAACCGGTTTCCTACTGGAAAACACATATTCCTGAAATTCAGAAACGACCAGCCATTTTTATGATCGGGAAGATTTGATCAGAACCCAATGGATTGAGGGCAGTGAAAAGACTTGGTTAGATTCCATATATACAGAAAATAGTAGGGTCAGGACATGTTGACTCTGATGAAATCCAGCATAAAGCTACAATCAACTCATCACCGTTACCACAATTCTTCTTTTTCCTCCAGAATTTCGAAACTCACACAAATAAATTCCCTGCCAGGTTCCCAGGTTCAGCCGGTGGTTCGTAATCGGAATCGTCAGACTGGCACCTATCAGCGACGACTTTAAATGTGCCGGCATATCGTCGGCTCCTTCCAGAATGTGGGTAAAAGATGGATCATTTTCAGGAACCAGCTTATTCATAAATGTTTCAAAATCGTACCTCACCGAAGGATCTGCATTTTCGTTCAGGCTTATTCCGGCGGAAGTATGCTGCAGCAGTAAATTCACCAGGCCACTTTTGGGTAAATTAGTCAATTGCCGTTCAATCTGATCAGTAATCAGATGGTATCCGCGTTTAAATGCCGGTAAAGTTATTTCGAATTGTTCGGTCATGATATTTGTTTTATTGCAGAGACGCACGGCCGTGCGTCTTTACCTGAATTAATTGAAAATTATCTGGCTACGAATTTTATTTCCCAATAAAATCGTCGAATGCATTGTAAACGCCTCCGGTTTTTTGTTTGATCTGATGGACAGCCTGTTGTTCCATCCAGTTGGCTGCCATTTGTTTCAAAGTCGGATCGGCATGTTTGAAAAATAGTTTATACGAGGTACAAAACCTTGGTTTGCGGTGATCAGCCGGATCTTTAATCCGGTCTTTGGTACAACCTCCGTAGCAATTTCGCAACCAGCTGCATTGGCGGCATTCGCGTGGCAGAACTGCTTTTGCTGCGCCAAATGTTTGTTGTGTTTTCGAGTTCAGCATGTTGATGATCCGGTCGTGCATGATATTTCCCAGTTTCCATTTCGGTTCCACAAAAAAATCGCAACTGTACACATTCCCATTGTGCTCGATGACCACGTATGGGCCACATTCTTTGGTCATGGTACATTCAGGTGCTTCCATACCCACATACGAGTGAAAAACAGATTCGAAATGCCGGACAGAAGTACTCGGAACTCCATCCACAAAATCGGCCTGCCACAAATCGAACATCCTGTTCAGGAAATTGCCGTAATCGACTGCCGATACTGAAAATGGAGCTGCTTTGGTCGGATTGTTCTTATCGGTTTCAACAATAGGTATAAATTGCATGTAGGTATATCCCAGGCTTTTGTAATAGGCGTAAAGTTCATCCGGAAATTGTACTGAATAGGAAGTCAGTACGCACATGGCATTGGCTGCAACACCTTCCTGCTGAAGCATAATCGCATTTTCTTCCACACGTTTATGAGTTCCTTTTTGTCCTTTGTCAAACCGGTAACGGTCGTGAATATGTTCTGGCCCGTCGAGTGAAATACCAACCAGCCAGTCGTATTCTTTTAAAAAGGCAGCCCAGTTTTTATCCAGAAGCAGACCATTGGTTTGCAGTCCGTTTCCAACCATCTGGTTGTGTCCGTATTTTTTCTCGAGTTCGATGGCGCGTTTGTAAAAATCCAGGCCCATCAACGTTGGTTCACCACCCTGCCAGGCCAGCGAAACGCTGTCGCCCGACTGCTGCATGATCTGTCTGATCATTTCTTCCTGAATCTCCGGACTCATCCGGTGGACATTGCTCTGATGAAACAACGAAGATTTTTCCAGATAAAAACAATAGGTGCAGTCCAGATTGCAATCTGGACCTGTGGGCTTAATTAATACAGATGACAAAGGTCGGTGTTTGGCCATGTTGGGTTTGTTATTGCATTGTGCCTCGCAAACATAGGAAATATGAGGGTTTTAAAAAAGAAAGACCGGCTAAATACCCAATTCCTTTCGGACCATCAGTTCCTGAATTTCCTTGATTTTAATTCTGCGTTCGTAAGAAAAATTCGGACTTGAACTCTGTAAGTGATTGAAAATTAGTAGTGATTTCCGAAGGTAATTGGCTTTTGTTAACGTAAAAGAATGTTCAATTTCCAGACCCAGTACCCTTAAAATATCGGCCAGTTTATCCAGCTGATCTTCGCTGCTAATATGTTCTTTTATCAGGGAAAGAAACTCGTCATTCTCCAGAACAATGATTTGACCGATATCAATATTTAGCTCGCCGGTTAAAGCTTCCTGGACTGCAGATTCCATTTGTTCCTGCTGATTTTCCTCTTTCATTTTTAAAATTCGGCGAAGTAAAATGGCCAGAAACAATCCCATTTCTTCAATTTGCCGGATGAGGTAATCGCGTGAAGGCATAACATTGATGATTTATGTAATAACTTTGTATACTGAATGTTTGAAAATTAGAAGAACGATTTTGAAAACATTTCAGAATTAAAAAATGAATTACTGAAATATTCTGTTAAAAACCATATCCTGCTTTCCGCAAATCCGAAAGATTTTTTATTGGTTTGACAGGCTTTAGGTACCGGGCAACAAATCCGTAAATTTTAACGCGTATTTCCTGTGCAGTTTTGGAATCCATCCGGTCGAATGAATGTCCTCCCGGAACATTCTGGAAGATTTCATATTCGAATTTTTTGTCTTCAGCTTTTAAAGCCCTGATCAATTCTTCAACTTCCAGAACATTGACGTCGTCGTCGTTGGTGTTGGTGTGGATAAGCAGTGGGGTGGACCCCATTTTCTGCACATTCCAAACTGGTGATCTGCGTCGGTATTCGGCCACATTTTCGTTCGCAGTTTGCCCGATGTGGTAATCGGCTTCGTATAAATCGCGGTAAGCCTGGTCGTAATAACCCATCCTGGCAATGAGATCGCTAACGGGAACCCCGGCAAAGGCACACTGGTAATCATTCGGATGATCAAAAATATTCATCAGCGAAATCAGGCCGCCATGGCTCCAGCCCATAATGCCAACTCTTTTTGAGTCGATAAAGTCGTAATTTTCAATCATGTAATTCCGGCTGGCGAAGACATCCTCAATTTCAAGTCCGCCGTAGTCGATCGTTTCGTAGAAAGATTTGCCGTAGCCGGTGCTCCCGCGGTAATCGGCAGCCACCACGCAATATCCCTGGCTAACCAGTTCACGGATGATGTGCGTGTAATAGGTCGTAAAATCGGCATGTACACCTCCATGAGGCAAAACGATTAAGGGATATTTTTTATTGACATCGATGTCACGCGGAATAAATGTATAGATCCAGAATTTAACCGGATTGCCGGCACCCATAGCGTGAGGATTTTTTTCCTTCCATTTCGGGGGACCGTAAATATACAGTTTGTCGATGTGGGCAATATCACCCACCTTCTGATACCACATCAGATCATCGAGTTGTTTGGACAGCTGGTCGATCCGTTGATCGAGTTTGGTACTATTGTTTTGTAAGGATTCTAATTCCCTGATAAATTCAGATTTTTCCTGAGCAGTTGCGATGAGCATCACAAACAAAAAAATAACAAGAAGTGAAAATTTTTGATTCATAGGAGTTGGATTCGTTTGTTGGAACAATGTGAAAAACAAATCTAAAGTTTTTAATTGAAACTATTTCAGGAAGAAGATCATCTGGATTTAATTTTGTGCCGCACTGTTTAAAACAATAATTTAACAAAAAAACTTCAGGCAAAACAATTAATACTTTCCTGAACAGTTAATTATGCAGATAATATTATTTTTGCCGGCATGAGCTCAATCAAATCTATTTTATTCATTTTTCTTCTGTTGTTCAGTTTCGCAGGTGCCATCGCACAAAGCAACAATGCAACTTTATTTGGAAAAGTTACTGACGATAAGGGAAAACCAGTTGAAATGGCCAATATTTCGTTGAAGAATTCATCCATAGGAACTGTTTCGAACCGCGAAGGTGAATATTTACTGCGTATTCCGGCGAAGAAAAATGTAGTGATTGTTTATTCAATTGTTGGCTATCAATCTATTGAAAAAAATATTACAGCAACGGAAGAACAGCGTATTGAATTGAATGTCAGTATTCAGCAGGTTGATCAGCAGATTGATGAAGTTCAGATTACACAGCACCGCCGGAATAAGGCCAACATGAACCGGATTGATGCCAAATACCTGAGCAGCATGACTGACGCCGGTACCGGTGGGGTTGAGGCTTTGATCAAAACACTGCCGGGAGTTTCAACCAACAACGAACTGAGTTCGCAGTATTCGGTCCGGGGCGGAAATTTCGATGAAAATCTGGTGTACGTGAATGATATTGAAGTTTATCGTCCATTGCTGATCCGGGCAGGCCAGCAGGAAGGAATGAGTTTCATTAATTCGGACATGGTATCTTCCATTGAGTTTTCGGCTGGAGGGTTCGATGCCAAGTACGGCGATAAAATGTCGTCGGTTCTGGATATAAAATACCGCAAACCTACTGAATTTGCAGGTTCGGCATCGGTGAGTTTTCTGGGCGGTTCGCTGCAACTTGAAGATTTGAGTAAAAACGGAAAATTCTCGCACATCACCGGAATCCGGTATAAAACCAACCGCTATTTGTTGGGTTCGCTCGACGAAAAAGGCGAATATGCCCCACGTTTTATCGATGCCCAAACCTACCTGACATATAAATTCAACAAGTCATTCGATGTTTCGTTTCTCGGAAACCTGGCACAGAATCAATACAATTTTATTCCTCAGACCCGTAAAACCAGCTTCGGAACCTGGAATCAGGCCTACAATGCAACTGTTTATTTCGAAGGTCAGGAAGTCGATCAGTTTGTAACTGCTACCGGTGCGCTGGTCGCGAATTATCATCCCGGAAGCCGGCTGAACATGAAATTTATTGCCTCCGCATTTCAGTCAAAAGAGGAGGAAACCTATGACATTTTGGGCGAATATTACCTGAATGAACTGGAGCGAAACCTGGGTTCTGAAAACTTGGGCGACAGTGTTTTAAACATTGGTGTGGGCGCTTTCCTGAATCATGCACGTAATTATCTGACAGCTACTGTTTATAGTCTGGAACATAAAGGTGCCTATAATTCAGAAAAGCATTTGATAAACTGGGGGCTGAAAGTTCAGGCTGAAAAAATAAATGACCGGATGAACGAATGGATTTTGCGTGATTCAACCGGATATGCCATTCCGTACCGGGGCGATAAAATACAGTTGTTCAGTACCACAAATACCGATTACAGCATGAATTCCACCAGGTTTATGGCCTACATTCAGGATACTTACCAAATCCCGATTGGCAAGGGTGCGCTGTATGCCACTGCCGGAATTCGGTCGCAATACTGGTCGTTTTCCAACCAGTTTATTTTAAGTCCAAGAGGTACTTTACGCTATTATCCTGATTGGGATGCGAATTTTGTATTTCATCTTTCCGGAGGTTATTACGACCAGCCGGCATTTTATAAAGAGTTAAAAGACCGGAATGGAAAAATCTATCCTGATCAGAAAGCCCAGCAATCATCGCAGGTGGTTTTTGGAACCGATTATATTTTCCGTGCCTGGGACCGGCCATTCAAATTCACATCCGAACTGTATTACAAATACATGACGAATCTGACACCATACCAGATAGACAACGTACGTATCCGATATATGCCTGATCAGAAAGCAAAAGGTTACGCGACAGGTTTGGACATGAAAGTGAATGGCGAATTTGTGAGTGGAATTGAGTCTTGGGCAAGTCTTTCGATTATGAAAACTCAGGAAGATATCTACAATGATTTTTACACTGTCGATTATAATGCGGCTGGTGAAATTATTCGTCAGGGAGTTACCGTGGATGATGTTTCAGTCCGGTCTGGTAAAATTTACCCGGGATATATTCCACGTCCCACCGATCAACGGTTTAATTTCAGCGTGTTCTTTCAGGATTATTTTCCCGGAAATCCTACCTGGAAAATGCATCTGACTGCCTTTTACGGATCACGTCTTCCGACCGGGCCGCCGAATTCAGAACGATACATGGATCAGTACCGTATTCCACCTTATCGTCGCATTGACCTTGGATTTTCAAAAATCCTGATTAATCCGGATCATAAACATTACCGGTACAAAGCGTTTAATTCGATTAAAGATATGTGGCTGAGCCTTGAGGTATTTAATCTGCTCGGCATCAACAATACCATTTCGTACCTTTGGGTTTCAAACAATACCGGCGATATGTTTGGTGTGCCGAATTACCTGACCAAACGTAAACTGAACCTGAAACTGACGGTGAAATTTTAAAAGAATTACTTTGGTTTTATTTGTTTGTACTCAGGCAATCTGGTTCTTTGTAACTTTAAATTCTCAACAATGACAAAACTGAAAATATACCAGGCCGATGCTTTTGCTTCCAGACTTTTTAAAGGAAACCCGGCCGCTGTTGTTCCTCTGACGGAATGGCTTTCTGACGAACTGATGCAGCAAATTGCGCTGGAAAATAACCTTTCGGAAACCGCATTTTTTATTCCTGAAAACGGTGATTTTCACATTCGCTGGTTCACTCCGAAAGCCGAAGTGAAACTCTGTGGACACGCCACACTGGCTACGGCACACGTGCTTTTTAATGAGATGAATTATGCGGCTGACCGGATTTCTTTCAACAGTAAAAGCGGAATCCTGACTGTTGGAAAAGTTGAAGACAAGTTGCAGCTCAATTTTCCGGCAGATTTTGTTCAGCCGGTCGACGAATTGCCTGTATTTGCTGAAGCTTTTGGCGCCTGGCCGCTTCAAACCTTAAAAGGGAAAACCGACTATCTGCTTTTGTTTGATTCTGAAGAAACAATCCGGAACATCCAGGCTGATTTTCAATTGCTGAAACAAACGAAAGCCCGTGGAATCATTGTCACAGCTGCCGGAAAGGAAGTCGATTTTGTTAGCCGGTTTTTTGCTCCCGCTGTGGGCGTCGATGAAGATCCGGTAACCGGTTCGGCTCATACCTGCCTGGTGCCATTCTGGTCTTCCAAACTCCGGAAAACCGAACTGACCGCTCTTCAGCTTTCGGAGCGCGGAGGCGAGTTGTGGTGTTCGCTGGCTGGCGACCGGGTTCTGATTTCAGGAAAAGCAATTACATATCTGAGGGGTGAGATTGAAATATAACTGATTTCAAAATTGAAGTAACTCATTGTTGCATTCCTTAAAACCTTTCTTCCAAATCACTTGTTCCCTTTAGAAATTTAAACTCAAAGGGATGTCCGGACATAATTATACCAATGAACTGATTCACGAAACTTCGCCGTATTTGCTTCAGCATGCCCACAATCCGGTGAACTGGCAGTCCTGGGGCGAAAAAGCGCTTAGCCAGGCCAAAGCGGAAAATAAGCTAATCCTGATCAGTATTGGTTATTCGGCCTGCCACTGGTGTCATGTGATGGAGCACGAATCGTTTGAAGATCCTGAAGTGGCCCGGATCATGAACGATCATTATATCTGCATCAAAATCGATCGCGAAGAACGCCCGGACATCGACCACATTTACATGAATGCCGTGCAGATTTTGACCGGGCGCGGCGGGTGGCCGCTCAATTGCATTGCTTTACCCGATCGTCGTCCAATCTGGGGCGGTACCTATTTCCCGAAAGAAAACTGGATCGAAGCACTGGTAGCTGTGTCTAATTTTTACTTGGAAAATCCGGAGAAATCGAATGAATATGCTGAAAAATTGCATCAGGGAATTGAGCAAAATGCGCTGATGCCAATTTCAGGAGAAAGTTCGTCACTGGATAAAAACCTGATTCCTTCGCTCCTGAAAAAATGGCAAAATCTGTTCGATACCCAAAATGGCGGAACCCGGGGGGCTCCCAAATTTATGCTGCCAAACAACTGGCAGTTTCTGCTTCATGCCGGTGTGCATATGAAGGATCAGCCGATTGCTGAACAGGTAAAACTCACACTTCAGAAAATGGCTTTCGGTGGAATTTACGATCAGATCGGGGGTGGCTTTGCCCGGTATTCGACCGACGAAATCTGGAAAGTACCGCATTTCGAAAAGATGCTTTACGACAATGCCCAACTGTTAAAACTTTATGCCGAAGCGTTTAAAACCGATCCCAGCCCTCTTTACCGGCAAATTGTTTCAGAAACAATTCAGTTTTTAATAAGAGAATTGCTTACTCCTGAAAATGGATTTTATTCGGCGCTTGATGCTGACAGTGAAGGGGAAGAAGGCAAATTTTATGTCTGGACCAAAAAGGAACTGGAACCTATTCTTGGGACTGATTTTTTCCTTTTCAACGAATATTACAACCTAAATTCGCTCGGGTTCTGGGAACACAACCAATACATTCTGATCCGGCTGGAAGACGATTCGTCGTTTGCAGCCAAACACGGAATTACAGTGTTCGATTTTCAAAACAAAGTAAAGAGTTGGAAGCATTTGCTTTTGGCCGAACGCAGCAAAAGAATCCGGCCCGGCCTCGATGACAAAATTCTGACTTCGTGGAATGCGATGACCATTACCGGGTTGATCAGTTGTTACCAGGCTTTTGGCGAACAGGAATATCTGGATTTAGCATTGGCAAATGCTGTTTTTATGCGTCAAAAATTGATTGATGCAAAGGGCCGGCTTTTGCATTCCTATAAAAATAATCAGGCAAAAATTTCGGGTTTTCTGGAAGATTATGCTTTGGTAATTGAGGCTTTTACAGCCATTTTTGAAACAACTGGTATAAAACTTTGGCTCGATTTGGCGCAAAATCTGACTGAAATCGCCTTTCAGGATTTTTACGATTCGGAGAAATCAATATTCTATTTTACTGAAAAGAATCAAAACGACTTGATTTCAAGAACCTTCGAAGTGCATGACAATGTCATTCCGGCATCGAATTCGGTGATGGCCCGGAATTTATTCCACTTGTCGTATCTGCTCGAAAAACCGGATTATCTGAACATTGCCCGTAAAATGCTCGAATCAGTTGTAGGCAACATGAGCGAATATCCTTCGGGATACAGCAACTGGGCGCAATTATTACTCAATCTGACCGAGAGTCATTACGAAATTGCGATAGCCGGACCGAATGCGATTCAACTCCTGAATGAAATTCAGAAAAAGTATTTTCCACAGGTGGTTTTTTGTGCCGGTGCAAACGAAAATGGTTTGCCATTGCTGAAGGATAGGTTTGTTTCAGGAAAAACGCTGATTTATATTTGTCAGAACAACAGTTGCATGCTTCCGGTGGAAACGGTTTCGGAAGCGATGAAATTGATCAATTATTGATTTAAAATTCAATTTATTGAATCGTAGAGACGCACAGCCGTGTGTCTCTACAAAATGAAAATTAGAAAATGTCAAACGAACGCAAAGTCATTTTATACATTGCCATGAGTCTGGATGGTTTCATTGCAGCACCCGATGGCGACATCAGCTTTTTATCGGTTGCCGAAAACGGTGATGAGGATTACGGTTACACCCGGTTCCTTGAATCTGTGGATACGGTTATCATCGGCCGGAAAACCTACGATAAAGTTCATTCGATGGGATTTGAATTGCCTTATCCGGAAAATGATGTTTATGTGGTGACCCGGAATTCAAGACCTGACGAGGGGAAAGTGAAGTTTTATTCCGGAGATTTAAAAGAACTTGTGGATACATTGAAAACCCGGGAAGGAAAACACATTTATTGCGATGGTGGTGCCGAAACAGTTCACCGGCTTCTTCAGGCAGATTTGATCGACGAGATGATCATTTCGGTGATCCCGGTGCTGTTGGGTGGTGGAATTTCCTTGTTCGGAAATCAGTTTCCGGAGAAAAAACTGGAGCTGATTAATACTGCCTCATTTGAAAAAGGTTTGGTACAATTGCATTACCGGTGCATAAAAACATAAAGAATAAGTTTTCAATTTTGTATTTTGCCGACCTGAATTAATTCTGAAATCAACATGCTGAAATCTACAATCCTTTTCATTTTTTGCCTGATGGCGCTGACGTCGTTCAGCCAATCCGAAAAGCAACGTCTCGAACGCGAATTGTTTAATCTACCCAATGTTTCGTTTACCGATGCCAGTCGAGAAGGTGATCCGTACCTGACTTATGATCTGATGGTGAAACAACCACTCGATCATCAGCATCCCGAAAAGGGCAGTTTCAGGCAGTGGGTTCGTCTGCGGCATGTGGGTTTTGGGCAGCCCTGCGTGATTGAAACGAATGGTTATGAAATGAACAGCCGGGGAAATGAAGTGCAGCAAATACTCGATGCAAACAACATCAGCGTGGAATACCGGTTTTTTGGCAAATCGGTACCCGACTCGATGCAATGGGAATATTTAACCGTTGAAGAAGCTGCAGCCGATCTTCATGCCATTAACCAGTTATTCCGGCAGATTTACAGCGGCAAATGGATCAGTACCGGCATCAGCAAAGGAGGGCAAACCACACTTTATTATAAATATTATTTTCCTGAAGATGTGGATGTTGCTGTTCCGTATGTGGCTCCGATTGACGACAACCTGGAAGATACGCGCATTTATACGTTTCTGGACACGATCGGAACTGTAGATTGCCGGAACAAATTGTTTGAGTTTCAGAAATTCCTGCTGATCAACGAAGACAAGTTGGTTGAAAAACTGAAATGGTACTCGAAAGGGGCAGGTTTAAAATTTACTTATGTTGGCGATGTAAGTAAAGCTTTTGAATTGGCCGTGCTCGAATATCCGTTTTCATTCTGGCAATGGGGGAGGTCCTGCGACAGCATTCCAACCGGAAAGTCATTGGACGTATATTTGGGTGAATTGCTGAAATCGTCGAATATCTCCTTCTTTTCGGATTCTGAAATGGAGAAATATGCTCCTCATTATTACCAGGCGGCCCGGCAAACCGGTTATTACAGCTACAACATTGCACCGTTGAAAAAATACATCAAACAATTCAATACCAATCCTACGGCAATTTTTCCACCCAAAAACACCACTTTCGAACCTTCGAACGGAGTGTTGAATGAAAAACTTCAGGAATGGCTGGCTTCCAAAGGAAATAACATTCTTTACATTTATGGTGGAATTGATACCTGGTCGGCTGCCCGGGTTTTGGTTTCCGATCAGGTGAATTCAACGTCTTTCCTGATTCCGGGAGCCAATCATGCATCGGCCAGAATCAAAAATTTACCCGAAAACATGCTTCAGGAATTTAGCTCGAAAATGAAGGAATGGACCAATCTGGATTGCTCAATGGAGGTGATAAAAGGAAATTAATTACCCAAATAAAAGTTTGTTTTCAGAGCAGATCGGCAATTTCACTGAGGTAAATGGCCGTTCCCGAGGCGCCTGTTTGATTGTAATCATGGATCAAAGTTTCCAAAAGTCGTTTTATGACTGTACGGTCCGGACAAGCCTGAGTTAACATGTATTGTTCTTCCGTATTGCTGGTGTGCAGAATATAATCGATTTCTTTCGGGCCAATAATGGCTCCCTTGTTTGAGGGATTGATGTAAAAAAGAACCGCGTTTTCCTTTTCTGTTTCCGTAATTTCTGATTCGAAGAAACCCACCAGCGGATTGCTCTTAAAATCGATGTAATAAACTGGCAGATTCAGCGATCGGGCTACCAGGGCATAGAGAATGGCGATCGAAACCGGATTCCCTTTTCTTGAATCCAAAATACTGTTGATGTAACATAGTTTCGGCATGCCCGGATTCTTGCCATCGACACGAAACCTGTAATGATCAAAAAAAATGTGATTCAGGATGGTGATTTTCTCAAGAGAACTTAACGAATTCCGAAACTCGAGCCAGATATCTTTCCGGATATTTTCGAGTTGTGTTTTAACCGGTTTTAATTTTAATTCAGGATAATGATAACGCGCTATCAGGAACATCCCTTCAAACAGGTCGAGTGTTTTTTTATTCGACCAGTCTTTAATCTTCTCTTTCGTATCCTTGAGCTGAATTTTCTGGATGATGTATTCAATTCTTTTCTGAACCAGATCATCCATGCTGATTTCCCAGATATGTTCCAACTGATCAACAACCGCAATATTCTCCTTCAGAATTTCTTCCAGCACGATTTCAAACACCGAATTATCCGGGTCATCCAGCAAGGCAATTAAAGAATCCAGCTTGTTGTTCAGCATATGTCGGTCACGTTTAGCTTGTTAATCTATCAAGAACGAGTTTGATGAGCGATTCCATTTTTTCGTGGTAATTTGAATTGGCATCTTTGGTAAGCCGGTTTGCAATAATCAGGCAAATAGTCAGTGCTTCATGTCTCAGCAAAGCTGAAAGGCCATAGATCGCAGAACATTCCATTTCAAAATTGGTTATTTTTTGTCCTTCGTATTCGAATGATTCAATTTTTTCGTTTAAAGCAGAATCGGCCAGTGACAGACGAAGCACTCTTCCCTGTGGCCCATAAAATCCAGGTGCCGAAATGGTTACTCCTGAAACGGTGTCTTCTCCATGGATCTGGCTGAAAAGTTTTTCAGAACAGTTCACCACGTAGGGCGATGTTAATTGTTTGTTCCAAACGGTGTGCTGCTTAAAAGCTTCCTCAAATGGGAGATCAGAAATCCTGTCGCGGCCGGCATAAAAATTTAAAAGTCCGTCGAAACCAATGGCTTTGTGCGAAATGACAAACGAATTCACCGGTAAAAAATCCTGAAGTCCACCCGAAGTGCCGATTCGTACCAGGTTTAATTTGCGTTGCACCGGATTTATTTCGCGGGTTTTCAGATTGATATTTACCAAAGCATCAAGTTCGTTCACTACAATGTCGATATTGTCAGTACCGATTCCGGTGGCAACAACTGTAATCCGGCGATTGTTGTATTTGCCGGTGGTGGATACAAACTCGCGGTTTTGTATTCTGAACTCAATTTCAGAAAGCAGATTGGAGATGGTGCCGACTCTTCCGGGATCGCCAACCAGGATAATTGTGTCGGCAACTTGTTCCGGTTTCAGGTGTAAATGGAAGATACTTCCATCAGAGTTTATGATGAGTTCAGAAGATTTAATCATTTCCAATTTTTTTGTTGGCCTAATCTAGATAAAATGATGTGAAATGTCAATTTTTTTGAATTAATTCGTTATGATAGTCACATATTTCGGATAAAAAAACTGTCTTTTTACGATAATGTTGTGTGAAAATTGGCTTTCCGGTTATTTAAACCTGAATATTTTCCGGATTTTAAAGTCTTTTTTGCCTGAAGCTGAAGATTGATTTCTAATTTTGTTCATTATGAGAAAGATTAAAAATATCCATTTAACAGACAATCCTGAAGTTTACCAGTGCTTCGGATGTTCGCCCTACAACGAATTCGGACTTCAGCTTGAATTCTGGGAAGATGGTGCCGAATTGGTTTCGGTTTGGAATCCCAGGCCCATTCTTCAGAGTTATCCCAAGGTTGTTCATGGGGGAATTCAATCGACCTTGCTCGACGAAATTGCCGGATGGGTGGTGTATGTCAAATGTGGAACGGTGGGTTTAACTTCAGAACTGAAAGTAAAATTCCGACGTCCCCTGTATGTTGATCAGGGCGAAATCACCATCCGCGCCGAATTAAAAGAGCAAAATACCCGGATGGCTACTATTGTTGGTAAACTGATCGATTCTTCAGGAAAAACCTGTGCCGAAGCCGAAATAAAATACTTTTTGGTGCCTGAAACTGAAGCCCGCGAAAAATATCACTATCCGGGGATTGAAGCTTTTTTTGAATCCTAAACACTCAACTATACCATGAAAAAACTACTTTCTTTCCTAATTATCCTGATGATTTGCTTTTTAGGATTTGCGCAGACAAAATTTATTCCGGCCGGAAATAAGGCTTTCCGGTATGTAGGGCGATACGGTTCATCCATTCCGAACGAAATTCGTTTCGACTGGACCGGATTTTATATCCAGTTTAGTTTCCGGGGAACTTCGTGTGCACTGCGAATGAGTGATTCGGGTCACAATTATTACAATGTTTATCTCGATGATCAGGCTCCAAAAACCATCGAAGTTTATAGCGATACTACCTTGCAGATTGCTTCCGGACTGGAAACACAGGTTCATCGGGTTCAGGTTTTTAAACGTACCGAAGGAAGTCAGGGAATTGCGAGTTTTAAAGGGATTTTAATTCCTGAAAAGGGTGAAATGCTTGAATGGAAAGAGATACCAAAACGAAAAATTGAATTCATTGGCAATTCGATCACCTGCGGATACGGCACCGAAGGATTGACCAAAAACGAGCGATGGAAACCTTCCACCGAAAACAGCAGTCAAAGTTATGCCACGATCATGGCCAGGGCCCTTCAGGCCGATTACCATCTGACGGCCCATTCCGGACAGGGAGTGGTTCGCAATTACGGATACAGGGAAAAAAATTCACCACTGGCCATGCCCGGCCGGTTTAACCGGGTTTTCGATGAAAAGGATCAACCTGTTTGGGATTTCAGGAAATGGAAACCTGATGTGGTTGTCATCAATTTGGGAACCAACGATTTTAGTACCCAGCCTTTTCCGGATAAAGCTGATTTTAAAAACGGGTATGAAAAACTGATCCGTGAAGTATTGAAACAGTATGGCGAACTTCCTGTTTTTTGTCTGGTTGGCCCAATGACCGATGAGCCGTGCTATTCGTATGTGAAAGAATTGGTTGAGGACCTTAGGTCGGTTTACCAGAAAAAGAATGTGTTTTTTGTCGGAATTCCCACGTACCTGATGGATCCGGAAAAAGACCTGGGCTCCGATTCGCACCCCAATTTTTCGGGACAGAAGAAAATGGCTGCGCATGTTCTTCCGGTTATTTCGAGTGTTACCGGCTGGGAGTTTCAGGGAAATGAGCTAAAGTTTTAATCCTGAATCTTCATTTTATTTTGCAACTAATACCAGAACAAAATTCAAAATCTGTTTCAGGTTTGGTTTTTTGAAGCTATTTTTGTTGAATCTTAACCGTATTTTTATAAACAATCAATCTAAAACCACTAATTCAATCATCATGAAATTAACTCTGAATTTTAAAAAATCTATGACAATCATGGCTTTAGCTGTGTTTGTTTCCGGAGGAATTGTGTCGTGTACCCCACCAAAACCAGCGAAAGAAGTTGGGCTTCAGTTGTGGTCGGTGAAAGACGACATGAAAGCCGATGCCAAGGGAACCATCGAAAAAGTTGGCGCCATGGGGTACAAATTTGTTGAGGCAGCCGGTTACGGTGATGGCAAATTTTACGGAATGGATCCTGTTGAGTTTAAAACTCTGGTCGATGCAAATGGTCTGAATTTTTATGCTTCACATTGTGGTCAGGCCGTACCCGATTCAGCAAATTGGGATTCGACTATGGCCTGGTGGGACGAATGTATTTCTGCTCATCAGATTGCAGGAGTAAAATACATCGTTCAGCCGTTTATGGACAAGGTTGGTTACGAAAGCATTGCCGGGGTTCAGCGCTATTGCGATTATTTTAATGCCGTTGGCGAGAAATGTAATACTGCCGGAATTCGTTTTGGCTACCACAACCACGATGGCGAATTTAAAGATATCGACGGCCAGATTATTTACGACTACATGCTGCAAAATACCGATCCTGCAAAAGTTATGTTCGAGATGGATTTATTCTGGATTACTGCCGGTGGTAAAAATCCGGTTGATTATTTCAACATGTATCCGGGCCGTTTCGAATTGTGGCACGTGAAAGACAAAGCTGAGGTTGGTGCCGGTCCGATGGATTTCAAACCAATTTTTGAAAATGCTGAAAAAGCGGGAATGAAAAAAATCATCGTTGAAGTGGAAGAATACAATTTCACACCGATCGAAAGTGTTCAGAAATCACTGGAATACCTTCAGAATGCTGAGTTTGTGAAATAAATCTAAATCGTTCAAGAAAGCAAAAACCGTTTCGGATTCTCTCCGGAACGGTTTTTTTTTATTTCGTGGTTGATAATTAGTTTTCACCAAACAACTGCTTTACAAATTCATCTTTGTTCATGGTCAGGAATTCACCAATCATGATGTTGTCCGGATTTTCTGCTTTTAATTTACTTAACTCTTCTTTGCCTTCTTTTTCTTTTCCCTGAATTATGATTGCAAATGCCCGGTTTATTTTGTTTTTAACAATCCGGTCTTTATTTGCCGGGTCATTTATAAGTTTATCATACAAGTCAACGCTTTTCTGAAAATAACTCGAAGCAGTCAGGCTGTCGCCTAGTTTTTCGTGGAGCAGTCCGGCCATGATCCATCCTTCAGCGAAATCAGGTTTTTTCCGGATGGCCAGATCACTTTCAGTCAGGGCTTTGTCAAACTCCTGAAGCCCAATGTATATTCCTGTTTTATTCGAATGTGGTAAATAATAATTTTTGTCGGTTTCAATCGCCCGATCAAAAACGATCAGCGCACTGTCATATTCAGCGCTTTTCATCAGCCCGACACCCTTGTTATTCAGTTCAATGGCTTTGGGATTATAGGTTTCCTGTTTCTTCTTTTCGGTGCAGGAAATCAATACGATCCCGAGCAGAATCAGAATTATTGATTTGTACATAAAATGATAAATTTTGAAATTTATAAGTGTCGTAACCAGGACACCAGGTCGATCTTCTTGGATTTGTTGATCTGTAAATATTCTGGTGCGCTGCACCTCTTAATGGATAATTTATCCAATTTCTGCAAAAATTTCGCAGCGCTGCAGCTTCTTCAATTTAAAAAAGGTGCAGCACTACAAAAAAAAAGGTTGTCAGAAATTTCAATTTTGGATTTAAATTGGCTGGGTGATTCCCATTAAATACGCTTTTAATTCAGGATTAAGCAAAGGCTCCAATTCCTGATAAACCGTTTGGTGATAGGTATTCAGCCAGTTAATTTCTTCCGGAGTCATCAGGCTTTTGTCAATTGCTTTGGTATCGATCGGGCAAAGTGTCAACGTATCAAAGCGCAGGAAATCGCCAAATCCGGTTGATTGATCTTTCAGACAAACGATCATGTTTTCGGTGCGTAAACCGTATTCTCCTTCGCGGTACAAAGCTGGTTCGTTCGACAAAACCATTCCTGCTTCAATCACCCGGTCGTTAAATTCCTGACGAATACTCATCGGACCTTCGTGCACATTCAGGAAAAAACCTACACCATGACCTGTTCCGTGACCGTAATTCAGGCCGTGTTGCCACATGTCTTTGCGTGCCAGAATGTCGAGGTGGTATCCACGGGTATTGGTTGGAAATTTGGCCTGAGTCAGCGAAATCATTCCTTTCAGTACCAGGGTGAAATCGGTTTTTTGCTGTGCTGTTAATTCCGATAGAGCAACAGTTCGGGTGATGTCGGTGGTGCCGTCGAGATATTGGCCGCCTGAATCAAAAAGCAGGAAACCATCTTTCTCAACAGGAAGCGCATTTTCAGCTGAAACATGAAAATGAACGATGGCCCCATGTTCTTTGTATCCGATGATAGGGAAAAAACTGATGCCTTTAAAATCGTTCTGTTTGCTTCGGAATTCAGTCAGTTTTTCGGCTACCGTAAATTCGGTTACCGGAACTTTGCCCAGATTATTTTCGAGCCAGAAAAGAAATCCGACCATCGCTGCACCGTCTTTTCGCATGGCTTGCCTGATGTTGCTGATTTCTGCTTCAGTTTTAATTGCCTTAAGATGGAAAGGAACCGATAATCCTTCAATCAATGTACTTTCTTCAGGAATGTAGTTGAAGATCGCCTGGTTGGTGCGGTCCGGATCAACCAGAATCCGCACATGATGCGCCAGTTCGAGCAAATAGTTGGTAATTCCACCGTAATTATACACCTGAATTCCTTCCGATATCAGCTTGTTTTTTAGTTCCGGAGAAAGTTTGCCGTCTTCAATGAATAAAATTGTTTCTTCGAGCGAAATGCAGCCATAAGCCAAAAATACCGGATTATAATCCACATCAGAGCCCCGCAGATTGAATGTCCAGGCGATGGAATCCAGGGCGGTGATGACTTGCATGTTTGCCCCGGTTTTTTCGAGTTCGTTGCAAATGTTGGTGATCTTGGTCTGACGGTCGGTGCCGGCAAATTTCAGTTCATGCTGGTAAACGGGTGCATCTGGCAGGGGAGGGCGATCGGGCCAGATATCGTTCAGCAAATCACCCGATTCAAGCATCGAAATGTCAGCCTGGGCCAGACTGTTTTTCATTTGCCTGAACTGATTCACCGAAATGCACCATTCGTCGGTTCCGGCTTTTGCTCCTTTGTGAAGGTTCAATTTCAGCCATTCAGCTGGCTCCGGATGACCGGGTGTGCGCATTTTTACCAGTTCAATGCCTGTTCCTGAAAGCTCGGATCCGGCCTGAAGAAAATAGCGGGAGTCGGTCCAAAGCGCTGCCTTGTTTCGTGTAATGATCACCATTCCGGCGGAACCTGTAAATCCGGAGATAAAAGGACGGGTTTGCCAGTGTGCCGGCAAATATTCACTGAGGTGCGGATCGGTACCGTAAATGAGGTAGGCGTCCAGTCCAACTTCCTGCATTTTCAAACGCAGATCGCTAATTCTTTGGGTTATAGGTTCTTTCATGATGAATTAATTTTTTAATGATATTTTTCATCGAGATGGATGGTAATTCAGCCAGGTTAACTTCTTCAGGCTTATAGAATTCGAACGAGGAAATATCGTCCATGGGAGTCATTTGGTGCAGACTTTCAGTTTTGGCCAAAAAGGCGAGATCGAGTGTATAAACAGAGAATCCGGAGAAAATATATTCGTTTGGATAGGAGCAGAGATACTGTAATGAATGGATTGAAATGCCCAATTCTTCCCGGATTTCGCGGACTGCAGCTTCTTCACCGGTTTCCATCGGATCGATAAATCCACCCGGCAAATCAAGTTTGCCAAAATGAGGTTCGATAGCCCTGCGTGTAAAAAGTAATTCTTCTTTTTCGTTAAAAAGCAGAACAGCCACCGCTGCCGAAGAATTAACAAAGTAGTTAAACGAACAGTCGCTGCATTTAAATGAACGACTTCCCGTTGCCGGAAAATGTTCCGATCCGCATCGGGGACAAAACTTCAGCACATTTACCGGGTGAGTATTCGAATACATGAATTTGATTTTAATTATTTACTATTTAGCTATTTACTATTTTCCGGCTTTTGGTGAAACTAGTAAATCCCTCAGTCCTTCAATCCTTCAATCCTTATTTTGTGATTCCCTGAATTTTCATCCACTGAGCAAAAAGTTCGGGCCACTGGTCAACCGGCAAGTTCTTTTTGGTCATTCCAAATCCATGTCCGCCTTTGCTGAAGATATGCATTTCAGCCGGAATCCTGAATTTTTTCATGGCCAGGTAAAATTCAATCGAGTTGCGTGGAGGAACACCGCCATCGTCGTCGGCCAGAATAAAAAATGCCGGCGGAGTTTGGGCGGTAACCTGCAGCTCATTTGAATATTTCTCAACCAGTTCCCATTTATTTCCAGGGCCGATCAGGTTCACTCTCGAGCCCATGTGCCCAAATTCTTCGTTGAAGGTAATGACCGGATAAAGCAGCAACATAAAATCGGGGCGGCAGCTTATCTTTTCAAGCGGATCGCTGGCATTCGGATTGCCCAAATCGAATTTAGTTCCGGCAGTTGAAGCCAGGTGCCCTCCGGCAGAAGAACCGGCAATGCCAATTTTTTCAGGATTAATGCCCCAATCAGCAGCTTTCTCCCGGACAATCCGCATGGCCCGCTGGGCATCTTCCAGTGGAATCTTTTCGTGCCCGTATGGCAAACGATATTTTAGCACTATTCCGGTGACGCCTTGTGTAGCAAGCCATTCAGCCATTTCGTAACCTTCATGATCCATGGCTTCAATCATGTATCCGCCTCCGGGACAAATCACAATGGCAGCTCCGGTATTGATTTCTTTTTTCGGAAAATAAACATACAATTCTGCTTCCGAAACATTTCGGACACGGCGGCCTTCGTACATTTCTTCGGGTGTTGTAATTCCATTGCTGTCGGGGGCGCCGTTTGGCCACACTTTTAGTTTTAAATCCTGTGTCATAGCTGATAAACTAAGGGTGACCAGTGCGATAATTGAAAGTGTTTTTTTCATGTTTTCTTAAGATTTAGCGCCGACAAAATAATGTTCCTTTTCGGCAAAAAGTATGTTAAAAGTCGTTAGTGACCCGTAACTCCGGGTAATGTATTGCTGCATATTTATTTTTTCTTCGTCGGACAGGCCGGCATGGCTGTTAATGTTTTGTTCAAGCACCCGAAGACGGTCGCGCAGCATCACGATTTTATGGAAAAAAGCTTCAATCGGAATCTCCTTAGGTTTTAACGACAGATTAGCGGGTTGCAGAAGCATCGTTCCACCAATCCATTTGTCGCCCAGGGGCACTATTTCCTGAAGTGCACTTTGTTCTTCGAGTACATAACGCATCACTTTTTCTATTTCTTTAAGGGTAAGTGAGTTGCGAGGTTTATCTTCCGGAGATTCAATCACTTCCAGTTCGTCGTTGCGTTTGGTGATTTCAATTTTGCCACCACGCTCAAAGAATATTTCGTACGAAGTTATTTTGTTTTTGCTGACAATTCCTTCACCGTAACGCGGATGATCAACACGCGTTCCAACAGCCAGTTCTTCCATTTGTGTAGTTTTTAGGTTTTATTTAGAAATTAAAAATACAAAATTACACCGAATAGCATTTGCCGGCGGGTAAAATAATCCGACTTAATAATCATGTTGCGGTTTGATGATAAAATCATTTATTTTGTTTCATGGTTTTAAGTCTGCTTTTTAAAGGAATCTTAATCGGCATTATGGTCTCCATTCCGTTGGGACCCATCGGAGTTTTGGTCATTCAGAGAACCGTGAATAAAAATCGTGTGGCCGGACTTTTTTCAGGTATGGGCGCAGCTCTATCTGATACACTTTATGCGGTCATTGCCGGATTCAGCTTAACTTTTGTGATCGAATTCATCCAAAAACACGAAATTGTTTTTCAGTCAATCGGAGCGTTTGTTGTTCTGGGACTGGGAATTCATATCTTTTTTAAAAATCCGGTGACTGATTTGAGAAAGCATCGGATGCGTGGAAATACTCATTTTCAGGATATGCTTTCGAGTTTCCTGGTAACTTTTTCGAATCCGCTCACTGTTTTTGTATTTCTGGCTGTTTTTGCCAGTTCAGGAGTAGCCCAGAATCTTGAACATCCGTATTATTCCTTTTTTGTGATCCTGGGCATTTTTGCCGGAGCTACCGCCTGGTGGTTTTCACTTTCAGGAATTGTGAGTTTATTCAGGCATAAAATAAACCTGCGCGTTTTGTGGTGGATCAATAAAACCGCCGGCGTGGTGATTGTTCTGTTTGTGCTGGTTACTGCGTTTGTGGTGATCCAGAAAGGACTAAGTATTCATTAAAGGTTTGCGTTTTGCCGGTTTTATTTCTGCTCCTGAAAAATCCTCTCCATTTCGTCGGTGAAATACTTTGGTGCAGCAACTGGTTTGTTGGTCAGTGCGTTAAAAAATACAAGCACTGTTTCTCCTGAATTAATTAGTTCTCCCTGTTCGTTGTAAATTTCAGTTTTTATCGGGAAACGCACTTTCGGGATGCTGTCGACAATGGTCCGGATGGTCAGCAAATCGTCGTAATAGGCCGATTTCAGGTAATTTATTTTCAGGCTGCGGGCCGGAAGCATGATGTTTAATTCTTCCATTTGTTTGTAGGTAAATCCCAGTTCACGGATCATTTCGGTTCGGCCAATCTCGTAATAGCGGGCATAATTTCCATAATACACCACACCCATTTTATCGGTATCCTGATAATAAACCCTGATTTTTGTTTCGGTTACAATCATTTGATTTTGGTGCCTGATTTATTTGAATGGTGAATTAGGTTCTTTGGCCATGTGACTGTAAGTCAGTTTGTCGAGCAGCGAAGGGAAAAATTTGCCTAAAAAGACGGTCAGTTTTCCTTCAGTAAATGTCAGAATCAGTTCGCGTTTGCGTTTCTGCACCGCTTTTACGATGTGTGCGGCACATTCTTGCGAAGTCATCATTTTACTTTCATCTCGGGGTGTTTCACCTTGCTGTGATCCATCGGTGGATAAAGCAACTTTTCGAACTTCGGAAGCAGTAAATCCGGGTGCGGCAACCAATACATGAAGCCCTTTCTTCAGGTTTTCAATCCTGACGGTATCCAGAAATCCGCGAATGGCGAACTTCGAAGCCGAATAACCGGTTCGGCCGGGTAAACCCACAAAACCTGCAATGGAGATAACACCAACCAGGCTTCCTTTTGTTTTCAGGAGGTGTGGCAGGGCATATTTGCTGCAATAAACAGTTCCCCAAAAATTCACATCCATGAGTTGTTTGATCACTTTCAGTTCGACTTCCTCAAAAAGTGCACGCATCGAGATACCGGCATTGTTGATTAGAATGTCAATTTTCCCGTATCTGCGAATGGTTTCCTCAATCAAAATCCGGCAATCATCTTCCTGACTGACATCTGTTTTCTGAATCAGAATTTGGGTTCCAGGAAGTTCTGCCTGAAGGACTTCCAATAGTCCGGTACGACGCGCACCAAGCGATAATTTAGCGCCTTTTGCTGCAAATTCCTTAGCCAGCGCCCGTCCGATTCCGGAAGAAGCGCCGGTGATAACAACTACTTTATCTTTCACAAACTGAATTTTAGTGGTTTCGAACTGTAAAATTAGATTATTTTTTTTCGGCTTGCTAATCAGAAAACTAACAATTGATTGTTTATAAAAAATCAGGTATTTCGAGATTTATTGCAGATTGGGTTTGCAAAAAAGAAAATAGCTCTTACCTTTGCAGCGCTTTGTCAAAAAGGCATAGCACATGAGGATGACTCAGTAGCTCAGCAGGTAGAGCACATCCCTTTTAAGGATGGGGTCCTGGGTTCGAGCCCCAGCTGGGTCACGATTATTAAAAATAAAAGCCTTGTAATCAAACGATTGCAAGGCTTTTTGATTTATTTCTAACCACTTTTCTGACCACTCCACATCTTTATTACTTTATTTTGAATAAAAAAAGCCAAAATTGATTGTCAATTATGGCTCAAAAAAGTTCTTTATTTATTTACAAAATCACTATTTGGATAGCAGTCTAAAACTGCCACCTCCTTTTTTCAGGTTTGGAATTAAAGTATTGAACAATGACATCAGAAAATTAACAATTGAATTGTCTTTTTCAGAAGGTGTCAACCGGGCGATTAAATCTACAAAACCAAGCAGGCTAATAAGAATAGCGCCCCAATTGTCCAGCAGGAAATTTCCTGAAGATTCTTTTTCTGCATAGGTTTGTTCCGAAGCTACCTGATTTGCTCCTTCGTCCTGAGCTATAGCAACGAGACTTTCATCCAAACTGACTGCTACCATCGTGATTTGACCACTTGAATTTTCAGCCTGAACTGAATTTTTGAAAGGCTGGAACAAGGTCATACCGATCATCAGAATCATTAACGAAATAAATGTTTTCATTGGAATTAATTTTAGTTATAAAATGAATGATGATCAAATTTGAACAATTGGTAGTCAGGTAAAAAGGACAAGGTTCTGATGGAGCTTTTCGACAAAAAAAAGGGAAATTAATCCCTTTCTTTTTTACGATGCTATGGAAATTGAAAGATGCTCCCCTTTTGAAACATCAATTGCTGTTAGGTAAGCTTCCCTGATTTGGCCCGTCAACTCCTCAGACTCCAGATCTGCGGCTTCAATAATCCGAAACCAACTCCAGAACAAATCAAATACTTCGTTGTCGGTTTCAGTTTCTGAATCTTTCAGAGAATCCAACCAGCTGCGTTCATACCACAAAACGATTTCCTGGTAATCTCCAAGATCATGTTGAAAAGTTTTAATGGAATAGTACGCATGCATTATAAATTTACGTGGAATAGGAAAGTTCTGGTGGAAATAATCCAACAAAACTTTCATTTCCACTTTCAGTTTTTTGTAAAAAGCAGAATCGCCCATTAGGGCGAATCCATTTGAACCTAAGACTAAATAATCCATGATAAATTGATTTAAAGTTGATTAATCGTAATGTAAAAATTGATGATGGTCTAGTCTCCAACTGGCAGGCAGCATACTTACAATTTCATTGTAACTTTCAGCCAGTTCGAACAGCCAGGGTCGCTCTGTAATCCCTCCTTTTTCATCCAGATAAGGACCAAGCGTCCAAAGCATCCCGTTCAATAAGCGGTCAATTGTTTGCAGATCTAATTCAAGCATAGTTGTTTTTTTTATGGTCTGATTAAAGGTTTTGTGAAATCCATTGTTGAAAAGCCTGCTGGGTGGTAAGTTCCGATTTAACCCAGATCCGGTGGATTTCCGAAATAATTTCCCAGGCATGTTCATCCTGCGCGAAAAAAACTTCTTCCTGGTCAAAGACTTCCACCGTACCCAGTGAAGTATTTATCTCGCCACAGCTGTATTTCCCGTTCAGCCAACTTTCGTTTAAAGTTATATCCATTGTAAAATGCCGGTACCTTCCGGACTTATTGTGGCATCTGGTACGCCGTGTGCATAAAAAGTTAATCTTCACCGGGTTTCATGATAAAAATGGCAGGAGTCGGATCATCAAAATCGCGAGCCTGAATTACCGATTTAAGCGTTACCAACCGAATAGTGCGGTTATGATCCAGGTCAGGATCTACTTTCTCGTTGGATTCCCAATCTCCTTTATCGGCAAGCACCACATTCAGGTTGTATATTAGGGTTGAACCGTTGCACGATCTGGCCGCGAATGCGAACATGATCAATACATCCCAAAGTCGTCCGTCCAGATCCTGAACCTGATCAATACCTTCGGGCAATTCCACGTATTTATCCCAAACCGCCCGGGTGAGGTACACCGGATACTTTATACCTGCTTCCTTCGAAATCTTTGGATCGATCTGTACTAAAAATCCATCTTCAACAGCCTGCCTGGTACTGTAGGTGTCGATTACTTCCCACTCAGAAAAATCACTCATTGTATGTTACCGGTGCCTTCCGGATTTATTTTGGCTTCCGTCAGTGGACGGACTTTGTCTGGCTCGCCGATTAATTTTGAGCCAAAACCACATTGAGCAGACCGGATTCCAGTCACAGGGCGGATGTCTGTTTAGAGTGAGCGAAAAACTGACCGAGCACGAAGTGTCGTTTATGAAAAAACATATTGAGAAAATCACAGACCCTTGACTTTTCCGGAATGCGCAAATAACTTCGCGCCAAAAATTGATAGAAGAAAAGCTCTCTATGTAACGGGTCAAACCTGAGAATCCCCAAATCAAAAAGGAATAAAAAACCCGAAAACTATTTTCAAGTTTTCGGGTAAATAATCAAACAATCAATCAAAAAAGAAATACATCAGCTATCCTTCTTCTCACTCGCTTCCTGCTGAGTATTTTTCGTTTGTTTCAATTCGCGTTTAGAATTCCGGCGCGCAATCCGTTTTTCTTTTCTATCCTGGATTAAAGGAAGCGGTATAGCCTCCTGCGAATTTCCTTCACCCCGTTGTTTTAGCTTCCCGATTTTCTGCTCCTGACTGGCAATAAATGTATCCGCATTAATGATCGTCTGATCCTGGAATTTCCGGATTGAATAGACCAATGCCGTAATTACACCTGCAAAAAATACAGTCAGGTATTTCCATATTTTTGAAAAGAAGATTTTCATACCGTATGATTTAATGACCGGACTACCCATCCGAAAAAGTATTTTTTACTCATTTGGCGTTTGTTGCAGATGGCAACATACCTGTTGATTTTGGTTAAAGTAAAAGCGGCAAGGAAATACTTGACATCGATTCGATTCAGTGCATCAATGGTTTTTGCCCCCATTACCCCATCTGGCTTCGCATTAACCACTGACTGTGCCAGGGAAATACTTACAGGGATTCCGGCATTAATCGCAAAATCAAATATTGAATCAGCAACTTTCTGGTCTGCAATCTTATCCCCTTGAATCTTCATCCAGAAATTGGAGAAATAAAATGATTTGACTTTGTAATCCAGTTGCTTCAATATCTCCATTTCCGCTGGTGATTGGACAGAAACAGGAAAGCCTCCTTGTTTTTTCAGCAGGTCAATGATGGTCCATCCCAGCCACAGAGGATGCATCTTTCTGGCTATCCCCTGATAGGTTTCACCACCAGGATCATCCGGATCATTGACATAGCCACCTTCATGGATAAGGATTGATGGAAAAGCGAGATCGAAATTGGCCATTTTTTTCAATTTTTTGATTTGGTTTTCAGCTCAGTGAGGGCTATCCCATGTTCCTGAAGTTTTGTGGAATGGGCATTTAACCGGGTTGCAATTACCTGATGGGTTGCCTGGCAGTTTGTTGCAGCATTATCCTGGTCATTTTTCAGTAATCTGACTGTCACATCAAGGCTATTCACAGCCGTTACCAGCAATTCGATGACCTTGATGTGCTTCTGAAGAAAAAAGCCAATGATCCCCAATAGAAAAACGATTAAAAATCCGGCAACACCAAGTAAGAGTTTGTAGATTTCAGATTCCATAGGTTTTTTGATTTCAAACCTAACCGAATGAGAACTTGTGCCAAAGGACAGTTCTACATTCTTAAATGCACTTCAATAGATATCCAAATGACAATTGATCCGATGGATCAATAAATTGCAATTCAACACAATATAAATTACAGGTTGTCATGTATTCTGTTAAAAATGAATTAATTTTAAACATATTAATTCGTTACCATGAAATGCGTTAAATATTCCGGGGTAATTTCTTTTTTTATTCTACTTCTATTTCTTTTGGGGTGTACAGAAAAGGATGATATGTACAGGAAAACCATGCCAAATTTTGGTTGCAATACAGCTGAAATCGTTGCCAGGAGTATCAAAAGTGATTGTAATATCCAGTTTTGGGATATCATGTTTAACTACACGTACATCAGTATCGAATCATCATTTTTCACTATTGGTGCTCCTTGTAACCAGAGTGCTTTTGCTATCAAATACATCAACTCGGAGCATGATCATTGCGAACCGGATTATACCTTTACATTGAAAATGGATTATATCAAGAAAGAAGATTTCTTTAAACCTGGTTCAATCAAAATAACTGAGCTTTTTCTTTTTGAAGAAAAATTATGCGGAGGAGTGGGCGGTCCGATTTCTAACGTTGACATCACCTTAATCTGGGATGAAGTATTACTTGTTGGGAACGTATATTCCGGTAAAGGAAGATTTGTCATCCACAAGGATATCCCTTCTTCATTCCCAAATTATACCTACCCGGCTCAGGAAATTTCTTTTGAATTTAAACCAAGGGAAAGAACAGCCCATTAATTATTAAAACCCATACAATCTTCCTGCCTTTCGGTATTATTTTTACAAATCAAACTTTATACCCTTTGATCTGGGTCGTTCCAATCCGGTTAATAAACAGTTCGCAGCTCATCTCTTCGATCAGAAATTCACCCTCACGGGTGCGGTACTTGCTGCAAATGTTGTAGATCAAATGCCGAAGTACACTGACCGGCAGATCAAATTCTCCGGAAACAGCCAGACGGTTAGACCAGAACTCGTTCCAGTTTTTCCAGTATAGCGGAAGGATTCCGGTGTTCGGTTTTTCGTACTCGAATGAAAACACAGCATTCTGAGTTCCGCCGGTATTGTTTGGATTGTTGATCAGTAAACGCGGAGAAAAAGCCTGCGTTTTGGCTTTCCAGGTGTTCATATTTCCCTGCTGGTTTACCAGTGTGAGTTGCTCGTTCCCATAACAAGTGGACCATGAAGATTTGATTTCTTCCACTTCTGTGCGGCCAAACTCGTACCATCCGTTTTGCAGGCCGATGCTGATTTCCTCCCATCCCAACACATCGGTTGTATCTGACCCCAGGGTTTGCCCATCCACTTTTTCCTGGGTTATCCAACGGTACTCATAAAAGGTATTGTTCGAACTCATGAGCCGTATTTCCCCTTCAGATGGATTTGTGATTGCCAGGATCTCTGTCCAGTCTGCAACCGGTTCTTTGATGTCAGCTTTCCGGTCACTCAGGTCATTAAACCGTTCAGAGAAGATCAAGTCATTGGAGTCATGTTCGCGGGTAAATTTCAGGGCCACATTTTTCTGCTCTCCAATTTCCCAGACTCCTAAGAAATACTTGTCCAGATCGATAGCCGGATCAGTTAAAATCTTTTCCCGGGAAAGGATATTCACCGTGTTGTCCGGCAAAAAATGGAAACAAACATTGGTAAGGTTTTGGGTGGACAGGATCAGATCTCCCACCTTCATTTTGGGGAGGTGGTTTTTGGGTGTTACATAGGATCCAGGAACAGGGATATTATTTTCATCCAACCGGAAACCGGAATATCCCCTGGTATAGCTGAACAGTTTCACCCCAACGGAATAGGGCTGGTCAAGCAGGATGATTGTTCCATTTTCATCGTTCCCCAGTATTTGCGGCTGGTAAATTAGTTCACCGGTCTGAAGGTAATTGGTGATGGTTGTGTCGTAATTGTTGTAGATGCAAAGGTTCCGGAGCTGCGGATCTTCATCCAAAAAGTTGCTCCCAATGTGAAAATGATTGTCTTTTAATGACTCCCGGATGACATAGTTCAGGAAGAAGAAGGGAGAAACGACCGTTACCTTCCCTACATCATAGGTATTGTTTTTCTGGGTAACAACGGCCAGGTTGATCTGCGAGAATTCACGCATGACAGAACCATTATCCAGCTTGTTGATGGTACGACCGGTTGTTTTATTAAACAGGTAACTCATCACCTGGTCATCATACACTTCCGTTTTGGTTTTGCCTGGCCTGTCCCAATCCGGCACCGTTGTTTCACGTTTGATGATCAGTCCCTTGTCTTTAAAGAAGCCATGGTTAACAATTGGAAAACAACAGTAAGGATGATCATCCGGATTGTAATTAGCGCTTTGAACCCATTCTATTTCACGGGCGAATTTGGGGATATCCAACAAGTCCCGTTGTTGTTCGATTTCCCCCAATACCCCGACCTGATCGATCAGCGAAGCTTCATAATTGTTTGCTGACGCATGGGTGATGGTTAGCGTTCCGGCCATAAGTAATACACCGCCAAAACGGATTTCAAAGCCCGGGAATTTCTGGTTGCTGCCAGTCCGGTATTTGGCAAAACGCTCCGGGAAGCCAAATAATGTCCGGGTGTATTCATTGATCGGGAATGTTATCCCGAGTCCAAAGCTCCCGGGTATTTTATCAAAGGCACAGGCTGGAGATTTCCAGGTGAGTTGCATCGAAAAGTCAGTAGACAGTGGTATGTTATTTCCGTTTAAAGTCAGGGTGAGCATTGTCTTTGAATAATAGATTTACCTAAAAATCAATACTCCCGGCCAACTATAAAAGGACAGGTTACAGAAATGAAGTGAGCGTTTGAGTGGCCTGTGCCAGTTCCGGACTTCTGAGTTTGTATTTCAGTATATTTTCCTGGGTAAGACGTGCAATATCTTCTTTTGCCTGAACGTACATCTGTTTTATCAAAGTAATCAGGTCCAACAGCTCCTGGGGTTCCGGGTCGTTGTTTAATTGTGCCTGAAGGATCAGCGAAGCCAATTCTGATCGGATAGCGGCCAGTTCATCGTATTGACGCTTCCGTTCCAATTCAAGGTCAATCACCAACGGATTAATTACATAGGTTACCTGATCGGTGGAAGCGTCATAGTATGCCTCTCCTAATGCTTCTTTTGTTGGATCGAATGGCGGGAATATTTCATCACGCCATCCATCCTCATAATGAATATCTGTCCGGTTCTGGTATCCACCCAAAAATAATTCTCCATTGTCTCTTGTAAATTTCTGGGGGATGCCCGATTTGACAATCCGTCCATTTTTAATTAAGTGTTTCATTATTCTATTTTTTTAGTCATGTCAAAGGCATAGAAAACCTGCTGTGGAATAATGTTTTGGAAGCTTACTCCATAATCGTCCGATTGGTAAACGCTTCCTGTCTGCCCTGTGGTAATGTGTGTTTGGCCTGATTCATCCATGGTAATTGTTTTCTGCCCTTTGTTGTATAAAAGACTATGCTTATTCCAGGTCACACCGTAGTCTGATGAATACCAGTAATATCCGTAATTTAGACCTAAAGCAGCCATATATTGACCGGTTTTGCTCATTGCCACAAAATGATAGTCGGTAGTCGTTACGGCTGTTATCTTATTCCAACTTGCTCCATAATTGCTTGAAACCCAAATAACGTCCACATTATTTGACGATCCAAGCATCATGTATTGCCCACTGTCGGAAATTGCTGTATAACCGATATAATGCCAACTACCATCATAGACACTTGAAATACCCCATGTTGCACCGTAATTGGAAGATTTATACACATAGTAACCAGATCCGCCACTTCCTGTACAGAATATCTGGTATTGTCCGGTGGCACTTATCGACAATGAATAACCATTGGAACCGTAACTAAGTGTTGCAACGTTTGTAAGCGTCTGTCCATAATCGGTAGAAACCCACAGGGTATTATCATTTTTCATCAGCGTTATGTATTGCCCGGATTTGCTGATAGATCCTTCTTTCCACTGATATGTACCTGTTCCTAAAACAGTCCACGTATCTCCATAATCCGAAGAAAAGCGAACTCCCAGGGTATATGCGAAAAAGAGGACATATTGACCTGTTTCACTGACGGTAATCTGAGTTGATTGTCCAATATTGGTTGAACCGGTATACGTTGCAGACCATGTCGCTCCGTAATCATGCGATACATAAATTGTATCGAAACATGCCATGATCCGATGCTTTCCTAATCCCGGGCCTGAACCTCCGGAAAAACCGCCTACTCCTATTCCTGGAAATAGCATTTTATGCTCCTTTCATGATTAAGGTTAATACTTTCTCGCTCCCCGGGGTGCTGTCAATACAGGTCAGCGATATGTAAAAAGTTCCTGCATTACCCAGTGTTGCATTACCTTCCAGTAATACGTGAACCAAAGAAGAAGAAAACGAGGGAACAAAACCGTTGGTATTTACAATCAGTAAATAATTCTTATTGAGTTGATATCCTGTGAAATTAAAGGAAGTATTTGCCGTAAGTGTAATTGTTCCAATTCCTGCGCCTGATAAATCGATGGTGGATGAAACGGCTGATTTCGACTTCAGGTCAGCCGCCACTTTTGTCCACGAAGTTGAATTATCGGTTGGCTCTCTGGCATCAGACAGGCGGCTGTCGTTCGGATCAGTATAATCCAATCCGGATTGCGCTTTCCTAAGTTTACCATCCTGCCCCATAACTATTCCTTCAATGGTCGTGTCGGTGGAAGTACCAACAGCAACATTCACTACCACTGATTTTGATCTTGCCCGTCCTGCCATGTCTTAATTGTTTTGAACATACATTCCTTTTGTATTTAGAGAAGCAACTGCCGCAGTTCCATTATACCCGCCTGAAGCATTATCCGGAGCCGCATTTGATCCGTCAATCCACAAATAACGCCCTGTAAATCCGGATGAAACGATTGAATCCAGATCATACAGCATTTTATTGACTTCGGATGTTGTCCAATTGTTATCTGCCATGGATAGCTTCACATTATTTGCATTGGCCGAATCCGGAAGTGCTGTAATATTTAGGGATGATAATTGTGGACATCGTGTAAAATAATTGGTTCCACCGAAGAACACATTTGAGCAAACCGGGAAAATAACCGATTGAAGATTCGGCATGTATGCTACTGAAATACAGACGATGGAGTCGAGTGTGAACATACTTAAGTCAACCGTCTGAACATACGCTCCCCTAATCATGAAGGTACTCAGTGTACCGGAAACAGTACCAAAAACCAGATCTTCGATCCATGTGTCATTAAAATCAAAAAGAGCCTTTGATATATTCCGGATGGGAGATAAATCGAGCGTTCCGGAAATATTACAATAGGCAACATCAAAAATTGTAACTGTCGATTCAAGTACTGACGGAAGCATTACTCCAGTCATTTCCCGGTTGCTGGACAGTGTAAAATTGCTGACCGTTTTTACTGCATGATGAGATAAATCCAATTGCCCAACAATACGACATCCAACAAAATACAGCTTAGTCAAATAAGGCGTTGGCAGACTCGATAAAAGCCTGACTGTTTTTATCGTTGAATCAGCATACACATGGTAAGCATAATTTCCCTGAGTGAAAGTTCCATCACCTAAATCCCAAAAAAACGAACCAGAACCGTAAACGATCGGATAAAATGTATCGTTCTGTGAACTGTTCGTCTGAAATTCCAGGATTTTATACCATATATCAGTAACAAATGATTGTGCGACAGAATAAGCTGTTCCAACTTCGTTTGTAGCGTATGCCCTGACATAGTATGTTGTGTCTGGTAAAAGTGGCTGCATTACTGAAGTAAAGCTACCGGCTGTTTTTATTCCATTTGTTGTGTGATTATTTAAAGTTGTTGGGTTTGGTGAAGTACTCCAGCAAATCCCGCTAACGGACAGTGTTGCACCACCGGTTGATTCAATTGTCGCATGACCATTTGCCCGGTCAGCATAAATACCTGTTATTGAGTTTATCGAAACGATTGGTAACTGAGCCGTTCCCTCAGTTGTAAAACTGATCAAGTTACTGACCGCCTTACCTATTGCATTTGTAGCAAATGCCCTGGCATAATAAGTTGTACCTGGCTGCAACACGCCAATGGCACCCCCATATAAACCGGTCCCAGGTGCAGCTCCGGCCGTGATTGGTTGATCGGAACAGTCTGCATATTTATAGTATTCACAACCCCTTGCCAAAACCGAAGTGCCACCATCTGAATCAACGGTTGCCAGGAAAGTAACATCAACGGTCGTTACTCCTGAAATTGCCAGCAACCTCACTGTCGGAATTGTTCCGGTCATGCCCCTATGCTCCAGGTAAATTATTTTCATTAAATGGATCGTTTAAATTTAAGTTTAACTCTGATCCATGTCGGATTGCCTGAATAGGAAGTACTGGTGTTGATTGTGACAAGATCACCCGCAGCCACGGCATATGCTCCTGTAGCCGACACCTCTGTTTTTATGCCAATTGAAAGACTGTTCAATCCTGTTACAAGTGTACTGTTGATCTTTACTGAGCAAGCTGAAAGAGTTCCGTCGCTTTCTGTAACAACCCCTTGAATAGTGTATGGCCAGCTGGCTTTCATATCAAGCACGTATGTTTGCGCCAAACCTTTGGTCACATCTCTGGCTTCCAATACCAGATCATCAGGTGGAAAGGGTATTGCTATTGACAGAGGTGAAAGAAGGCCGTTTCTGGTCAAGGTAAGTACCCTTGTGGTTTCATTAAAAGAAAGACCGGTCACAAAATTATTTTCAATTATTTCATCCGAAATAATATCTCCAAGGTCAATGTTTACCATCAAACCACCGGTTACTCCAGTACCTATGTATTCGCGCACCTGGCCTGTGCCCCAGACTTCAGGATTGGCCAGTGTCATCACTGCACCGGCTGTTGTGGTTGATAAGAAGTAATCAGCTTCAACGGTATAGGATCCGGGCACAAAGCCTCCTTCAACAAAGTAGAAATTGTTTGCATCCACAACGCTGCTTACAATGGCTGTTGTTCCGGCATTGGCCGCGTTGTCAGCTTTGGTTCTTACCCAGTTTGTGCCTGACATTTTAATGCAGGTACCAACCCCAAATCCGTGAGCGGCCTGGCTAACCTTCCTTGGGCCAATGGGTTCCAAAATTTCGGAAAGGTGTTTTCCGTCCACCGTATCAGCATCCAAACCACTACCGGTACCATCAACTGTTTTAATTTTTGATAAAACATCAGAAGCGGTATAGGAAGATGACAGAAGGTAATTCGATTTGATGGCCTTTATCTCGGAACCAATACGTAAAACAACATCGTTAATTAAGCTGACCAAACTCATGGCGATTAGACTATTGCAGCATTAAAGGCATTCACGAAGTTTGTAGTAATGTCACCGATTTCGGTTTTGGTGTAAGCATCGGTAATGCCGTGAAGAGCAAGTGTGGCCGGAACGTTTGTTAATTCCGAAAATGCCACGTTTCCCCATGCCGCACTATTGGCCGTGGCTCCAGCTTTCAGGACTTTCAAATTATTTGCAGTACCGGTTACCGGAACATGCGAGTTTCCATCTCCTGAAGGGTGTGTGTAATTGTTCGCTCCTGAAGCGACACCATCAAGTTTCGTTTTGTCTGATGCCGACATAAAACCGCTAACAGATGTGGTGACTGTGGCATGTACCGAACCACCGGCTCCAAAATGCGCTGTGATTTGCGCCTGTAATTTACCAAACGCAACAAGAATAGAATCAGCAGCAGTAATGACACTGTTGGTCGATGTGCTTAATCCGCTCAAGATTGTTGCGATCACCGTAGCGGCAAAATCACTGATTGTTGATGCGGTCTGTGTTCCGGTGTGGCTTGCCCTTGCTTTCAAGATTGCATCGGTCGAGTTGGCTGTCGCCCCTGCTGCAACACCATCCAGTTTCGATTTGTCTGTGTTCGACATTAAACCGGCGGCTCCGGTGCTTGCATTCCCGATCACGACGGCTCCGGTTTGACCGTTTACCGATTGCACGGCTCCTTTCTGGTCTGAATCGATCCATGCTGGTGTCCCGTCCGTATTCCAGATAAACACAGTGTCTGTTGCTCCGACAATGGCGTAATCACCTGCCGATGCTGTCGGGTAAGCTGTGGTAAGTGCTGCCAGTGTTGCAAAATACCCCTTATTGCTGTTCAGCACAGATGGAAGTTGTGCCATTGGCACTCTACCACCTGAGTCTAACGCGGCATAACCGTTTGCAACTCCTTTATTTGCTGTATTTTCAGCAGTATATCCAAGATTGGGCTGTTTACCACTGGCAAGGGAGTTCACTTCATTGATAGCGGCCAGCAAACTGCTTTTGTCGGTAGTATTTAACCCCGCCACACTTCCGGTATTGTTACCTGAATACTGATTTTTCATCGTTTTGATCTCAGTACCAATCCTGGTAATAAGATCTGTAATTTGCACTATTAAGCTCATATTGAATTATTTAAGTTATTCGGTTTTCAAAAACTAAAACTAAATCGCCCAAATTGTGATCGTGATCCAGTGCAGCTACTTCAACCCACTGATTGTTTTGTCGTCCATAAGGTTTGTTGTTAACTGGTGCTTCAGTTAGTAGAGTTATCCATTCATTTAGATGCCTGAACTCAAATGCCTTTCCCGGAGTGTATTGAATTGTTCCATCTTCCGGATCAACCAATCCATGCTCAAACGCCCCTATTTTAAATGCATTCTGAAGCTTCAGTAGTCCGCTCTTAAACAGGATCAGGGCATCGTGACGGTTATCTGCATCGATGCCATTTCCTACAGAAATTAACCGATCCAATTCATCCCATTCGGTAGGGTTCTGAAGCGCCTCGTCTGAGGCATAACTCCCCAAAACAATTTCCCGGAATGCCCGGCTGATGGCTCCGATTCCAATGGCAGTGGATTGGTTCCCATTCAGGAAATGATCCTGGCCCAGTGCCTGACCAAAATCAATTTCCTCGCAAAATTGGTTTGACAACCATTGCTGCGGATCACGGTTATATTTTTCATTGTACAAGCCCGGGTATTCACGCCAGAGGGAGTCAATAAGTTCCTTCATGCGCGGATCTGCAAACATGGCTTTCAGGGCAAGTTCACTTCTCATTTATGCGCCTCCAGTATTTTGATGTCCAGATTTTGGATATCCTCATTGGCTGCATAAAGCCTGTGATCAGCGGCTTCTATGTTTACCGGGATAAGTTTCTGGGTATTGTCAGGATCCACCATCCAGCACTGTCTGGAGGTCAGGAAATCACGCAAAGCGAGCATTTCGGAGCGTGATTTTGGGCCGGTGTTCAGTTCCCAGGTTCGTTGTGAACTGGAGGAAACAGTTGTTTGACTGGCGATTTTGGAGCCTGATAAAACAGGGACTGAGCGATAAGCGATTTCAGATTCTGTTTTCAGACCTTCAGTATATTGACCCGTTAGCCGGATACAATCAATCCCGGAAAGGGGATTGACGTAGTAGAAGAAAAATTGTACCTCATGCCAGGTATTGTCAACCATGAAGGTTCGGCGCTCGGAGATATCTCCTTCAGAATCTGAAAGCCAAAACGTGTAGCTCAGGATATTTTCGCCCGGATTGACTTCATAGCCGATAAAAGATGGATTGACCGAGAATTCGAACAGGCCGTTACCGATTAGGATGACTTCTTCGGTAATGGGTATCCGCGCAATTTTAAGATCAGTGGTGATGGTAAAATTCAGGTTAGAGACATGGTTACCCGTCCAGCGGGAGAGGTACCAGAGTTTTATGATTTGATTTGGTGATACAACCTGCTTATCGGGCAGGTGTGTCAGGAATTTTCCACCTTCAATGTACTCAGAATTAAAGTTTTTCCCTTCATCATTGAGTAAGCCCAGTTCATACTGCCGGAGTTTACCTTTGATAATCCGGAGCTGGTTATTTGTTGAAATTCCCATCCAGGCAAGCTGACGATCTCCGTTGGAATCAGTCCAGACTTCACCAATGTCGATGGTAACCATAAAAGCCAGTGCCTGATGTGCAGCTACTTTACCTAAGCCCGGGTAGTCAAATTCGTAGGCCACCGGCTGATCGATCAACCCGGAAATATCAAAGACTGAGACCAGATTTTTTGGAGCAATTTCTTCCACAAATGGAGATCCCATCAGGGCAGCGCAGGTAATCTTCAGGGCAAGCTTGTGATTTACCCTTGCAGCATTGGCCGTAAGGATTATTTGAATGGGATTCCCTGAAAGGTGAACCAGACCACCGGTTATGGAATGAGAAACACTCATAGAAGCCTCCCCCCAGCCCCTCCACAAGAGGGGTGATAAGAATGCTCTTTTCGAAGCAGTCGGTAGAATATTGTGAATTGAATATTCATGTTGGATATTTTAATCAAATATCGTTTGTAGTGATAATGCTGAAAAGGACAGTTTTTCAGCCTCCCCATTATGGGGGAGGTTTGGTGGGGGCTCTTATTTTAACCCGCTGTTGGTTGTTTTCTGGTAGTGTTCCCGTTTTCGTTCATAGGCTTCGATGGATATGGAAGGGTTCCACTTTTGCAAGTCAGCAACTGCAGAGGCCAAGGCCAAAAGAGCTTCATTTTGCTGCTCGTTGTTTGATTTTTGCATGGCAGGATTATCCATCCAGCTAAGTTTGTCGAGGCTGAGATTTGTTCCGGAATTACCGACATATCCACCGGATGAATAACCTTTGGATTTACTGGTCTGGATAGCTCCCGGAGTGATGGTGTAACGTGTTTTCCGAAAGTTTTCCAAGCCAGCCACCATCATGGCAATCTGCGGGTTACGCAGCATATCAGCCGGAACGACATATTCGCCTTTGTGGACAATTCCGGCTGGTTCATATTTTTTTCCAATCCCGGTATAACCTCCGTCAAAGTATCCTTTCGGTTGAGAAAAGTTGGCAATGGATTGGGCCACGATAGAAGCAATACTGCCAACGGCGCTGGCTGTGTTAATAGCCACCCAGGGCATCCCCAGCGTCAGTGGGAACTGGGCAACTGCTTTGGCATTGGCAATAGCGGTATTAAATACAACCTGGCCAATGGCGGCGGCTTGCTGAAACAGGAATAAGGCTTTTCCAAGTGCAGTTTCTTTTCCGGCCAGTTCAGCCAATCCACCAAACAGGGAGTTTGCTGCCGAGAAAACAGCATCGTTGATTTCCTGTTTTTTTGAAAGTTCATCCAGCTTGATTTGGATCAGCCGGTCTGAAAGATTACGTTCGGCAGCTGCGATTTTTGCTGCATTACTATTCGCATCGATCAGTTCCTGCTGATATTGCGCCTGGGCTAAATCACTCTGAGCTGTATATTCTTCCTCGTCGGTTTGGGCTTTAGCCTGGCGGATCAGGGCAGCATCGAGTTGCGTCTGGACAGCTGCTGCATCATCCAGATCGGCCATATTTTTCAGGTGAGCTGCTTTTTTCTGTTCGATGGTCTGGTTGATGGTATCGTTCAGAGCCAGTTCCTGATCAGAAAGCTTCTTTTTATCCAGCAATTGTTTTTGAAGCGCGGTCAGCTCGTCTTTCCAGCGCTGCTCTTCAATGGCTTTTTGCTTGTCAATCCCCTCTTTTAGGTTGTCTATTTTAGCTTCAGCCAGCTCTTTCTGAGCTTTTTCCAGAAGATCCTTAACGACCTTTTCTGCTTCAACCTGTTTGGTCAGTGAATCGCGATAGGCCTGCTGATATTCCTTGCTTCCCTTTTTGTAGATTTTCAGTTTGGCATCCAGAAACTTTAATTCCTGAGCCAATAGCTCCGCTTTGTACTGATCTTCCGAAGTCTTACCCTCCAGATGATTCTGACTGATCAGGGCCATCTCTTTCTGGTTGCCAGCTTCAGCAGCTTCCAGACGTTTTTTAACTTCATCGCTATCACTGCTGTTTTCTTTTGCTGTTCCCAGCTGATTCAAACGGTCAATTTCTTTTTGGATCGTTTCAATGGCTTTATTGCGGGCTGCAATTTCGGCTTCGGTCGAGCGGGGCATTTTATTGGCAAGTTCCAGTTCCAGCTCCCTGGCACGAACCAGGTCATCAATCGGCCCCGTTCCATCTGCTCTTGTACCAGGATTCTTTAAATCCAGTTCCAGCTGCCGGGTCGTAATAGCCGTTAGTTTTTCTTTTTGAAGATTGAGTTCCTTTTGTTTTTCCGTCAAATTTGAAACGACTGTTGCGGCATTGCGGCCAGCCAGTACCGCTGAATTTCCGAAGGAAAGAATGCCGTTTCCTACTTGTTGCCAGAAACTCAATTCAGCGCCATTACCAGATGAAAGTTCAAGCAACTCCTTTTCAACTTCGACCAGTTTTTCAGAAGCGGCCTGAACTTTGGCTTTTTGAAGCAAAGAGTCAACGTAACGGTCAACCGCTTTTTGGGCTCCTTCGGTCCGGATGGTTTCCAAAGACAGATTTCCTAAATACTCAGGAGAAATGGCGATCATTTGATTCAACGCATTCAAACGTTCTTCCTTGGCAAGTTTTTCATTGCGGGCCATATCCAGTAAACTTCTCAACCGGATCTTTTCTTCCACGATGTTTTTCTGCGCCTGCAGGTTTACCTCGTTCATCATTTTCTGTGCTTTCTGCGCTGCGGTCATTTGTCCGGAATAATAATACAAGGCGGTTCCGGCTGCAACGATCAGCCCCACAAAAAGACCAATGGGATTGGCAGACATAGCTGCGGAGAAAGCCCTGAACTGGATTGAGGCAGCAGCAAGATTTCTGGAGAGAAGTGCAAGCCCGGCATGATACAGGGATATGGCAGCAAACTGAGCGGTGTAAGCCAAAGCCTGTAATTTTCCATAAACGATGTTGATCAGCTTTTCCTTGTTCAGCCGGGATTCCCAAAGAGCTGCCAGTTTGGTGGCAAGGGTGTATGCAGTAATGGAATAAATGAGCGTCAGTATTAAAGCTTTGTTACGGCCAATAAAATCCAGGGTGATGGTCATTCCTTTAACAAAATAAGCTAAGCCATTGGTGCTGATTTTGAGTGCCGGTGCCAGTTTTTCGCCAAGCTCGATGCTCATGATGTTAAGCCTGTTCCGCGCCTGTGCCAATTTGGAATTGTTGTTATCGGTATTGATGGCTGCTTGCTCGATGGCTATGTTTGTTCCCTGAACCGCTTTTTCGTATTTCTTGAGCTCGTCAACGTTGGCAATCAATGTTTGAGCTACGGTGATGTTTTCCAATCCGAACATATTCATCATTTCAGCAGCAGTCAGTTGCTTTTTTGCCAGGTTTTCGATGGCCGTAGAAAAGCCAACGATTTTGGGATTGGTATCGTCAGCGCCGGTCTGCAGGTGAAGAATCATTCCCCGGAGTCCCCGACCGGCAATTTCCGGAGCGGTCATTCTCGGAGCCAGTGTTTCCAGTGTTGCGGCCAGTGTTTCGATCGATAATCCGGCCTGGGATGCCACGGTTCCTGCTTTTTCGAAACCAACGGTCAGGTATGGGATTTCACCGGCACCTTCCTTGGAACCTGCTCCCAGAACATTAATGATCCGGCGGGCCTGGTCTGCGGAAACATTGTACTGGTTCATCACCATCGTGAGGGCTTCAATGGCAGGCTGCAGTTTGATTTTTGCCGCATCGGAAAGAATGATGGCTTCCTGGGTGACAGCCACCAATGCTTCTTTGTTTTTCAGAAGTTCAGGCCGGGCTGATCCGGTTTTGGTAAAGGCATCCACAATCTCCTGAGCGCTTTGGGTTACCCGGATCCCACTTTCAAGCGTTGATGTGGAAAGGTCTTTGGCTTTCTGGCCCAGCCAGTCCAGGTCATCACCTGCCAAACCTGTAAGGGCTGAAAGGTTATCGAGCCGTTCCTCAAAATCATTGTATGACTGGACTACCTTTCGTATGACCAGTACCAATCCGGTTAAGGAGGCAATTAATCCCATAGCCAAAGCCTGATACCGGTTAAAAGCATCGCCGATTTTGGCCATCGACCAGCCTTTTTCGACTCCGGCAATATCCTGACGGTGCTGTTCGAGAATGGCTTTTAAGGACCGGATCTTTTGCATCTGGGCGATGTATTCCCGGGAGCCAATTTCCATGCGTGACTGGGCATTGACCAGCCGGTTCATTTCAGCGCGGATACTGGCGATATCGTTTTTGACTTCTTTACCGTTGATGTACAGGTTGATGCGGCGGGTATAGGTGCTTGCCATGCGATATGAGTTTTACTCAAATATCGCCGGCAATAAAATGAAGGGAAAGGACAAGAAAAAAGCGGTTGCAAACCGCTTCATATGTTTTAAACTTTGAAAATAATTGTCGTGTCAAATACTGATCTTACAGCAAAAGGCTCGTTCTTGTTGTTAGTCCAGTTCAAGAATCAATTTGATGTTTTCTCTGACCATATCAGCCAAATGAACAGGTAGGTCACCAATTTTTTTCATCAACCGATTGTTGTCAATTGCCCTTAGCTGGTCAATCATAATGTCGCAGTTTTCATGCATATTCGCTACGCCTTTCCTGATGTGTACCCGTAATATCTCAGATTCTTTCTTCACATTGGTCGTAATGGGACAAATAATCGTTGATGGGTGGGGAATCTTATTCAAAAGGTTGGTTTGAACCACAAGAACTGGTCTTGTTTTACCAGGCTCTGTTCCTAATTGGGGATTCAAATCAGCAATCCAAATTTCAAACTGTTTAGTCTGCATAGCCAAGTTCTTCAAATTCTTTAAGCACTGAAAGTGAATCGGATTTTACAAGATCTGATTCTTTCTTAAGTTTTTTCTCAAGAAGAATGCGCTTCTGAACCTTATTGTAGTATTCAATTGCCTCATTGATATATCGATTTCTTGACTTCTTCATCACCTCCAGAATCTTTTCAGTCTCACCGAAAGTCGATTCATCTATTTTTAAAGAAACAGTTTTCATGGCATTTCATTTTTTATTCCACAAAAGTATATATAATTGATATATACTGCAAGTATTTCAAAAAGATACCAATCAGATGATTTTATTGCTAAAAAATTTCGCAACTAGCTAATAACCAATTAAATTAGGTTATTGCTGAAAATTAAAGACTATCCGAAAAATGTCGAATTGATTCTACACAATGGATACTAAATTGCAGATCGCAATCGACAGATCGTATTAAAATCATTTGATTTTAATTTTGGTGGCATTCACCGCAGCATCAGCATTGATTTCTGTTACTCCATCTGCAAGTTCAGGAAGGTACTTGTCCAGGACAGGATTGAACCAATCCACGGCAATTCGCTCCTGGCCTTTGGGCGGATTTTTGGCAGTCCGGATGACAAAGCCTTTTCCATTGGATTGATAGCCCCTGCCAACTCCTTTATGAACGAAAACTCCATGGCGTTCAAAGGAGAATCCAACATAATTTGCCAGGCCAAAGTCTTTACCGATTTTACTGTTGATACTGGCCGCTAATTTTTTTTCGATTTGTTTTCCTCCATTCCGGATTACTGAAGATTCAAACTTTCCGTCAGAAAACCAGCGGGCACTTCCCCGAAGTGCAGAGCGCACTTTTGGTGTCCATTTCTGAACCAATTCGTTTTGTTCACGGATCAGTTTCTGATCTGCCTGTTCGTTCAAAACAGAAGAAGATGATCGACCGTAACGGCTAGTTCTTCGGCCAGTCCGGCGGCTGATGCCATCATTTTCTCGGTTTATGTCGTAGCCCATTGGAATGATAAATGTTGAGTTTTGATTGATGAATTAAATGCTGACTTCTGGAAACCATTTGGTTGGATTGATTTCATTTGAGCGTGGCGAGGTCAGGGTATAAGTAAACCGGATGCCGTAATTGCCATCCATTTCGTTGGCAATAAGCATAGCTTCAACACTTGAAAAATCAAAATCACGAACAGCAGGAACAGCCGGATTGCGTTTGTCTGCTTTCATTTTCAGAAGTAATTCGTCACCGATTTCTTCCATATTTTCCCAAACCTTATGAATCGCCGGGTAATCGGATGCATCGGAAACATGATCGATGAGCATAAAAGCGCCCCGACGGTTTTTCAACAGGTTGTCACTTTTATTGTCGGTGAAATCATAGCTGTAACCTTCCAGGATCAAAAACGGATATCTGACATCAGTCCGGTTAATGCCAGCCAGAACTTCATCCACTTCCATCCGGAAGAAATGTTTTTCGTTTTCGGTGTGACCGATGTCTTTATGCAATCGGGCCAGGTTTTCGAAGTATGAAACGAGTTGTGTAAAAGAAGCCATATAAAAAATTAGAAGCCCCACCCCAGCCCTCCCCAAGGGGAGGGAGCAAGAATGGCTGCGATTGTTTGTATTTCAAGTTAGCAATATTCTCATTCAAAGCGTTCTCAAAGTCCTCCCTTTGGGGAGGATTTAGGAGGGGCCTTTCCTTGCGTTCTCCTTGTATTTTCTTGTCATGTATGCAAAGATGGTATTGACCGGTTTTGCTGCCCATTGATCGTCATGCAGGATATCATCACCCACGAAATTCTGAAAGATTTTAATCCAGGAGTTTGTGGAGGATTGTGAATTTTGAACAGATCCCGAAACAAGTTCGGGATGTCTATCTATTTTGTTGATCACCTGTTCTTGTTTTTGGAAGATCAGGGGATAAGCCAGTGCCAGCCACTCGTGAATAAGTTGGTAATTCAGGACAATGGCCTGACGCATATTCAGATCCAGTTTTCCAATTGATTCAAATCGCTGCTGAATTAACCGTTCTTCAAATTTTTCATTCTGTCCCAGATACAGCGAAGCGATGAATTTATTCAGATCTTCTTCTTTCTGTGATTCCTGATAATTGGCAAAATAGGTGTCGGCAAAAATGAACTGCCCAAAGGTGACACCTTTTAGCTTTGGGCTTGGGGCATAGAGCAGAAGGTGATGGGAGACAGAAAGTTTTCGAATGATGAATTCGTGGTGCGGATTCCGGTCACTGATAAATTCAAGCAACTCTGAAAGTTTAAAAATCTGGTATTCATCCATCCGTTTCAGGATGCGTGTTTTTATTCCCGATAAGCTACTGAGAAATTGATGTTCAGAAATCCGGCTTCTACCCAGTGAGACAATGGCCAACAATTGATCCGCTCCGATTTCACCCCAATTCTGCGGAAAGTTTCCTGTAACAGTCCGATAAGCGGGGAACCAGAAAACCGGACGATATTTGATGGTGATGGATTTCATAGTTTGGATGTTGAAATTCGGATTAGATCCCCAAACCCCGCCTGGCGGACGGGCAGGAAGTTGGGGATGACTTTTAGGCCCAAAATGATTTTTTATCGGTATTGTTCCGGCGAAAAGCATTTCCGGTTTGTCCGGAGTAGTCCGGCCAGTCTGTCGGATGTGCAATTAAGTAACTTTTCAACTGCTCCAGGTAACTTTCACCAATGGCCCGGTATCGGGCAGCTAATGCAGCTACCTGCTCCGGATTGCTCGGCTGTTTGTTCCCGTCATTCTTAAAACCTGCCGAAGTGCTTTCGAAATACAATCCTTTTTCGGTCAGGTCGGCTCCGGATTCTTCCATCAGACGGGACGCTGAGAGGTACGCCACAGACTTCCGGATGTATGAAAGTATATTGCGGACTTTCTCCTCGGGATCTTCTTTCACCATTTCATTTTTGATTTCACTGAAGATCGTTTCACCCAGAATTGGACGGATAGACATATCTTCCACCAAACCGGAAAAGGATTTCAGGCGAAGGAAAGTCAGCCGGCTTGAGTTGATGAAAATGATGGAATTAAATGTTTTGGTATCCGGAATAAACGCTGATTTCAGGATCGTCCAGTTGTCTGAATTTTTAAACTCACTAAAAAAAGCAATGTTTGATTCAATAAATTCCAACACTTCATCCAGAGCATTAAAACCTGCATTGCGGAAATAATCCTTCAACTGATCTTCCTGGTATTTGAACAGACTTTTCATCTTTTCGTTCTCGCTGCGCTTAAACCCACCATCGGAAATGGTAGCATTCAGGACTTGAAACCCGGACCAGTAGGTTAGATGAATGAGTGATTTTTGGACTATTTTCAAAAGTTCGCTCATTCTTTTCTGTTGATCAGTCAACTCTTCCGATGGCTGTGTATCGAAAAATTGCTGAAGTTTGGCAAACAGGTCTGATCCCAGCAATGGTTGTATGTAGGCAGTTTCGGTGTTCTGGATGTGCGGTTTCAATCGGTTAAAATCCGTGCCTGAACCAACAACCAGGAATTCTTTTACTTCATCAATGGTTTTAAATAACATGTGTAGAAAATTTACAATTTGACGATTTTCGAATTATGAATTGCATTAGCGATTATGGATTGACGAATAATGATTTGCGATTTTCAGGAAAGTGTTTTTGTGGTTCCAGCCCCGGTATCTAAAGTTGTCAAAACGGTATTTCTGAACCTCCATTCAATATTGTCAGGTCCTCCGTTGAAGCGGTGATAAATTTCAATGGGATCCAGAATGGTCTGGCGGTCGAGCCAGGCATTGGCCACATTCACCAGATAGGCTTCACGGATGTTGCTTCCTCCTGAATTTCCGGCGTAGGCTCCCCCGGGCATCCCGGCACCCATGACATTGGGATTGACCATGATGGCAAACATGATTTCGGAATTGGCAGCTGCTGAAGTGACCAGGTTTTGTTCGTTGTTCAGCTTGTTGTTCAACGGTTCGATGATCCATTTTTCTTCTGCTTTGCCGTTCATCGGATTGATCTCGAAGAAGGTAAAGATGGGCTTGTCTGCATTATCGACTCCACAGAGGTTATTCTCCACATCATCCATGTATTGTTCGATGGCAGCTTTCCGGAGGTCAATGCTTGCAAACTGATTGGCCGGGAACTGACGGTCCCAAAAAGCATACGGAATCTGGATGTGCCATTTCCAGGTGATCTGGTTGGTATAGGCTTTTTTCAGAAATGCAGGAACCATATTGGCGATATCCACCCATCCGGCAAGGTAGGCTGCATACCAAAGCGGGGAAGAATAATATTCGTTGTTGCTCCACGAATCGCGGATGCACATCACATAGGATTTGCCCTTGGTTTGACCAGCCCAGCGACGTCGCTGCAAATCTGCAAAAGGATCGTATTCATCCAACACATCGTAAGCGGTGAATTCTCCCTCAGAAGGGCTATCAGGCCAGCGACCGGACACAATACATTTTTCAATGATCCCATCCTTATTGGCGACGGTCAGGCGGCAGTATTTCGCATTGATGGTATTTACACCCACAAGCTGGCTTCCATCTTCATTAAACAGGAATTGGACAAAACCAATACCCAGTTTCAGGTAATCTCGGATGGCCTTTTCCATGTAGCGGCGCACCATCCGGCTGTTGGCAAAAACGGCCAGTGACTGATCCTTCGGAGCTGTCATCAGTTCATTGCCTTTTTCATCGTAACCGGTGATCGTACAGGGGAAAATTCCCTGGCCAAGTGTAAAATTCCGGGTAAAACGCAGGCCTGTGTTAAGCGTTCCCACCTTACTGATGATTTCATCCGCTTTCTTCGGCCAATCGTTGTTCGGTCCCCAGCTGGCAATCTCATAATTACCAACGGTGGTTTTGTCCAGATCGGAATTTGAAGGTTTGGGCGAAGCGGTATTAGGCCGATCTGCCGGAATACCGGTTGTAGCACCCAGGTAACTTCTGCCGGAAGCCAGTAAAGGAACACCAGAATGATTAAAGATGATATCTGCCATGACTTAAGGACTGATTTACTGAAGGATTGATAATTTGATTAGAATTTACATACGTACTTTTTTGCCGTTGAACTCGATCAGGGAATCAATATGTATCGGGGTGACATGACCAATTGCATCGCCTTTTTCATCGACTGGAAGAACGCCACGCATCCGGTTTTCTTTCATGTTCATTTTTAGTCCGGAAGCTACTGCCCGGGGGATGAACACCAGTTCTCCATCCTTTTTCACAAACTTGATGGAGAAGACGATTTGTTTACCGTCCGGTGTTTCTTTGGCTTCCAGTTCTTTGAGAACCAGGTTTCGGCGAATGGTTTCGATCTTCATAAGAAAATTTTAAGAAGCCCCACCTAAGCCCTCCCCGTAAGGGAGGGCTTAAAAAAA
>JBASYJ010000031.1:0-13604 GCA_049277435.1 Prolixibacteraceae bacterium | reverse complement strand
ACTTAAAAACAAACCTTATGGCAAAAGTTGGTACATACCTCAATTTCTCCCGAAACACCGAGGAAGTTTTCAATTTCTACAAATCGGTTTTTGGCGGAGAATTTAGTAGGGGCGGAATTGCCCGTTTCAGCGATATTCCACCGATGGAAGGCATGCCGCCACTGGCTGAAGAAGATAAAAATCTGATCATGCACATCGAACTCCCGATCCTTGGCGGTCATTTATTAATGGGAACCGATGCTCCGGAATCGATGGGATTTACTGTCAACTCCGGAAATAATGTTCACATTAGTCTCGAACCCGATTCCGAAGAAGAAACCAAACGATTGTTTACAGCTTTATCGGCAGGTGGAACCGTTTCACAGGAACTTCAGGAAATGTTCTGGGGTTCGCTGTATGGAAGTTTTACCGACAAATTTGGGATCAACTGGATGTTAAACTTCCCTTTAAAATGAACGTGAAATCGACTGAAAAAATAACGGTACAATCAACCATTCTGGCACCAATTGATGCAGTCTGGAAATCGTGGACCGATCCGAAAGAAATCGTTAACTGGTATTTCGCATCTGAAGACTGGCATTGCCCCCGGGCTGAAAACGATTTATCGGTAAACGGAAAATTTCTGTTCCGGATGGAAGCCAAAGATGGAAGTTTCGGGTTCGATTTTGAAGGCATTTACACCTCGGTAAAAACGAAAGAACTGATTGAATATGTGCTGGCCGATGATCGAAGAATAAGCATTAGTTTTACAGATCTGGGAAATGAAATAGAAATTACTGAAACCTTCGATGCCGAAACCGAAAATCCGGTGGAGATGCAGCAAAAAGGCTGGCAGGCAATTCTAAACCAGTTCAAAAAATATACGGAGAGCAACTGAAATGGACCATCCGATTTCTCCCGGTCTTTGGTTTGACAGTCAGGCCGTAGAAACTGTAAACTGTTACGTTTCGGTTTTAAAAAACTCCGGAATTGATGTCGTTATACGATACGCAAGGAGGGTTTTGAAATTCATGGACAGAAAGGAGGAACTGTTCTGACCGTTGCCTTTCACATTAACAGACAGTCTTTTACCGCTTAAAACGGAGGCCTGCGATTCACTTTTAACGAATCCGTTTCGTTACAGGTATATTGCGACACTCAGGAAGAAATTGACGATTACCGGGAAAAATTAACCGAAGGCGGGCAGGAAAACCAATGTGGCTGGCTTAAAAATAAATTTGGCGTTTCGTGGCAATTTGTTCCAACCATTCTTCCTGAATTATTGAGCGATCCGGCCCAGACGGAGCGGTAACCCAGGTATTTTTAAAAATTAAAAAAATCGACATCGGAAAATTATTACAAGCCTAATAGATCACGACATGATCGAAATTACCCCGCCAAACGTCGATCTGTATATCGCCGGATTTCCTGCTGAGACACAGGAAATACTGAATCAATTGCGTGAAACAATCCGCAAAGTTGCTCCGGAAGCCGAGGAAATGATTAGTTACCAGATGCCGGCGTATAAATATCATGGCATGTTGGCCTACTTTGCCGGTTATAAAAATCACATCGGTTTTTATCCGACAGGCTCCGGAATCGAATCATTCAAACACAAACTATCCGTGTTTAAAACCTCAAAAGGAACGGTTAAGTTTCCGATCGACCAGCCGCTTCCGCTTGAATTAATTACTGAAATAGTACAATTCAGGGTAGCCGAGAATCTGGAAAAAATGCAGGCAAAACGAAAGAAAAAAGCCTGACGATTCGAAGGTTAGTTTTCATTATTTACCTGGTGACTTGAAATCGCGGGGTAAATAATTGTTAGGAATACCACAAAATTTCCCGAAAACCTATTCAAAAACATGTTGCATTTTCATTGATCGTGTTTTAACTTTGACCAACCGTTCAGTCAAAAATATTAAAACCGAATTCATGTCGCCTCGTACTTCCATACAATATGAAGCAATCCGTCAGGAAAAACGGAAAATAATTCTCGACTCAGCGCTCGAACTTTTTGCTGAAAACGGTTTCCATGCAACCTCAATCAGCCTGATCGCCAAAAAAGCATCCATTTCAAAAGGTCTTATATACAACTATTTCGAAAGCAAAAACGACATTCTGGAAGATATCATCGACCAGGGATTCCATGAAATACACGATCTGATTGATCCGGACCACGACGGAATTTTAACCGAAACGGAGTTTATTTCATTTCTTGACCAAAGTTTTGAAATTGTCAGGAACAATCTTCGGTATTGGAAACTCTATTTTACTTTAATCCTGCAGCCATTCGTTTCCGAAAATTTTACCGCAAAATATGCAAAAGCCGGAGAACCGATGTTCAGGTTGATATTTGAATTCGTCAAAAGTAAAGGAAGTGCCGATCCGGAAGGCGATCTGATGATCATCAGCGCATTGCTCGAAGGCGCGTTTTTATATGCCATTGTTGCTCCTGAATTATTTCCGATCGATCAACTGAAAAATAAAACCATTGATGGTATCTTCCGGATTATTCATTCCGAAAACAAAAACTTTGAAAAATGAAAACAAAATTAACAGCCATTCTTCTGGCTTTCCTGTCACTCACAGCCTATTCACAAAGTGTCGACATCAAGGATATTGTCCGCAAATCGGATGAGAAATTTCGCGGCACATCAAGTACCGGTACCTTTTCGATGACCATTCAGCGCCCGACCTGGTCGCGCACCATCTCGATGAAAAGCTGGTCGCTCGGAACAGAATATTCGCTGATTTATGTAACTGCCCCAGCCAAGGAAAAAGGTCAGGTATTCCTGAAACGTAAAAACGAAATGTGGAACTGGGTACCAAACATCGAGCGAATGATCAAGATTCCACCATCGATGATGATGCAGTCGTGGATGGGTTCTGATTTTACAAACGACGACCTGGTCCGCGAATCGTCGATTGTGAAAGATTATACCCACAAACTGCTCGGAGAAGAAACTGTGGCTGATTACCCCTGCTATAAAATTGAACTAATTCCGCTGGAAGAAGCCCCCGTGGTTTGGGGGAAAGTGCTGATGTGGGTGAGTAAAAAAGATTTTCTCTGGCTGAAAGCGGAATTTTACGACGAAGACGGCGTACTGGTCAACACCGAAATTCTGAGTGACGTGAAAAAGATGGACGACCGCGTAATTCCAACCCGCATGGAAATGATCCCGGCAGATAAGGAAGGACAAAAAACCATCATGATCTTCGAAAACACCGACTTCGATGTACCGCTGAAAGAAGACTTTTTCTCGCTACAGAATATGAAGAAGGTTAAATAAATTGAAGGGCTGAAGGATCGAAGGACTGAGGGACTGAGGGATTGAGGGATTGAGGGATTGAGGGATTGATTTATTGATTTATTGAAAGACGGCTTATTTTTAAAACTAATAAAAATGGAAAATTCTGAAAAGATTGCCTATCGGGAAGAGCTGAAAGCAAGATTGAGGAGATTTGCCCTGAAGTTGATTGAATTGTCGCAAAAAACACCTTTCAATTCTGAATCTAAAGTTCTGATGAATCAACTTCTAAGATCCGGAACCTCTGTTTATGCAAACTACAGAGCTTCCTGCAGGGCAAGATCAAAAGCGGAATTTTTCAGTAAATTAAGTATTGTGGTTGAAGAGGCAGACGAAACAGAAATGTGGTTGGATTTGGTCATTGCATCAAAAGTAAATAACTCAGATTTTGCCAAAGAACTTTGGGCTGAAAGTCTTGAAATACTAAAAATAATGGCTACAGCCCGAAAAAACTCAAATCCATGATCAGACTTTTCAGTCCTTCTGTAATTCAATCCATCAGTCCAGGTACCAATCAATTATTCAGAATATAAATTTCGATTATGGGAACTAACCTCAAACTCGCGTGGCGGAATATTTGGCGAAACAAGCGCCGGACACTGATTACAGTGGCTTCCATATTTTTCGGGGTTTTGCTCAGTTCGTTCATGACCTCGATGCAGGAAGGTACTTACTCGAAAATGATCGACAATGTGGTAGGTTTTTATTCCGGATACATCCAGATTCATCATCCGGAATACTGGGAAAACAAGACCATTGATTACACATTTGCCACGAGTGATACGCTGGAACAAGCCCTTGCAAATAACAAATCAGTCACGTCCTTTGTGCCGCGGCTCGAATCGTTTACCCTGATGTCGTTCAAAACCAACACCAAGGGAGCAGCTCTGATTGGTATCGATCCGGAGAAAGAAAACCAGATGACGAAACTATCGCACTGGATTGAAAAAGGTTCGTACCTCCAGCCGGGCGACGACGGAATCATTCTGGCCACCAATCTGGCTAAGAATCTGGGAGTCGACATTGGCGATACGCTGGTTCTCATCAGTCAGGGTTACCACGGGATCAGTGCTGCTTCACTTTTCCCGGTCAGGGGAATTCTCAAATTTCCGGCACCAGCCATGAACAACCTCGGTGGTTACATCGACATTCATGCCGCCCAGGATTTCTTCTCCGTTCCGGAGAAATACACCTCGCTGGTTTTAATGGTTGACGATTACGGAAAAGTAAACCAGATTAAACACAAGCTGAAAGCCGAACTTGGGCAACAATACGAAATCATGTCCTGGGACGAGATGGACCCGGTTACCAAAAACATGATCGATGCCGACCGTTCCGGAGCCTACATCACAAAAGGAATACTCTATGTTTTAGTTGGTTTTGGAATTTTTGGCACCGTAATTATGATGATGGCCGAACGCCGCAAAGAAATGGGAATCATGGTGGCAATCGGAATGCAAAAAAGCCGCCTCAGCAAAATACTTTTTTATGAAACCACCTTACTCGGACTGGTTGGCGTTCTGGCCGGTTTTGCGGTTAGCCTGCCCCTGCTCATTTACCTCGTTTATCATCCGGTGCCGCTTACCGGCGATGCTGCAAAAGCCTACGAGCAGTTTGGATTTGAAGCAGCTATGTATTTTTCGGCACAATGGTTTGTGTTTGCCCGACAGGTTCTTATCATTTTCATCATCACGATGGCAGTTTACCTCTATCCGCTGGTAAAAACCTATAAGTTAAAGCTTACCAAAGCGCTCCATTCATAACATTTAAAGATTCTGAATCATGATCATAGCAGTTGCCTGGAGAAACATCTGGAGAAGTAAAACCCGCAGCCTGGTTATTTTAATTGCCATCTGCCTGGGGCTGGCTTCCGGAATATTTTATATGGCTTTTTATAAAGGAATGGTCGACCAGCGCATCAATACGGCCATTAAAACCGAAGCTTCGCACATTCAGATTCACCACAAGGAATACTTGAATAATCCGGATAAAAAATTCGTGATTGAACAAACCGACTCGATTGTAAAGGTCATCAATGCTATCGGCGGAATACAAGCCACCAGCAGCCGGATCATCCTGAACACAATGATCCAGTCGCCAACCACCGGTTCCGGAGTAAAAGTTACCGGCATTGTTCCTGAAGATGAAAAACAGGTAACCAACCTGTACTCAAAAATCGTTGAAGGCAGCTACTTTGAAGACGGAAAACGAAATCCGATTGTCATCGGCAGAAAACTAGCCGACAAGCTGAAAGTAAAACTCAAATCGAAAGTGGTAATTACCCTTCAGGATATGGAAGGAAACATGACAGGAGCCTCGTTCCGGATTGAAGGAATATTCGAAACTTCGAATACTGTTTTTGATGAAATGAGCGTATTTGTCCGAAATTCGGACATTAGCCGCATTATGGTGATGAACGAAAATTCGTCACACGAAATAGCCGTTTTACTTCATCAGAATGAAAAACTTGACGACGTTGATCAGACATTAATTACAGATTTTCCCGGTCTGGACATAAAAACCTGGCGCGAAATTATGCCTGAAGTCAGTTTGGTTGAAAGCAGTTTCGGGCTCACCATGTTCATATTTATCGGGATCATTCTGCTGGCCTTGCTGTTCGGGATCGTCAACACCATGCTCATGGCCGTTCTGGAACGAACCAAGGAACTGGGAATGCTGATGGCCATCGGGATGAATAAGGTCCGGGTATTCAACATGATTCTGATGGAAACGGTGATGCTTTCGTTGTTTGGCGGCGTTTGTGGCATCGTTCTGGGCTGGGCGCTGAACCTGTATTACGGCGTAGTTGGAATTGACCTGGGTACCTGGTCGACGGCCTATAAATCGATGGGCTTCGACACCCTGGTGTACACCAAACTCACCTTGGATGTTACCATCGACATTGCAGTAATGGTGATCATTACCGGCATTCTGGCAGCAATTTATCCGGCGATGAAAGCCTTGAAACTAAAACCGGCTGATGCAATCCGGATTGATATGTAGCAGAAGAGCGAATGGAGTTTGGGGCATGGGGCATGGAAAAGAAATGAGTTCCCAGAATAGCGGAGCGTATCAAAAGGAAATATATAAAAGGGGGAACGGAAAATGAAAATGTAAGGAGGAGACAAAAATTGTTTGAACCGTTTTTATACCTGGCTACATAGTGGCGAAATATTTGTAGCCCGGGGAAAAGAAATAAAAAAATACCGTCCGCCAGAGAATAAAGATCAAAGCGAGATCAAATTGCGGACGGAATAGCAAGGATAAAGATTGTTGAAATTTGAAGATTAATAGGAAATAAATACAAATCCTAAATCCCGAAACACACCTGGAATTTGGAATTTGAAACTAAATAAAAAGCTATGAAAGTCATCGAAGTAAAAGACCTGAAAAAAATATACAACAGCTCTGAGGTGAAAGTCAACGCACTGAATGGCATCGACCTGACAATCGAAGAAGGTGAATTTACCGCCATTGTTGGTCCTTCTGGTTCGGGGAAAACAACGTTCCTGAACATGCTGGGCGGGCTCGATTCACCTACCGAAGGAGAGATCGCCATTGGCGGAACCGACATTCAGCATCTGTCTTCGTCAGCACTGATCGATTTCAGGCTCCGGAACATTGGATTTGTTTTTCAGGCCTATAACCTGATTCCGGTGTTGACAGCCATCGAAAATGTTGAATTTATCATGCAGATGCAGGGAGTTGGCAAAACAGAACGCATCCGGCGTGCCACCGAATTGCTGAATAAAGTCGGACTTGGCGAACGGATCAATAGCCGGCCATCAAAGCTTTCGGGCGGACAGCAGCAGCGTGTGGCCGTGGCCCGGGCCCTGGCCTCGAAACCCAAATTTGTGCTGGCCGACGAACCTACAGCCAACCTCGACAGTAAATCGACCGAGAACCTGCTCGACATCATGGAAGACCTGAACCGCAAGGAAAACATCACTTTTGTATTCAGTACCCACGATCAGCGGGTGGTCAACAAAGCCCGGCGGGTGATCACCCTCGAGGATGGGAAAATCATCAGCGACGAACGGAAATAGCAGAGAACGGAGAACGAAAGATGAAGAAAAATCACATCTCCGAGAGTAGGGTCAGGACATGTCCTGACCGTGATCAAATGAACCTAACAGGAGTATAAAGGATTTGTCCTTTCCGCGATGAAATGAACCTTCAGGAGAATAAAAAGATAGATCCAGACCTTAATTTAAGCAACTAAATTCAATGCAAAATATATTCATTATACTTCTCTCAAGCCTTTTTTGGCTGGCAAATCCGGAAAAAATTCAGGAGGAAAAATCATGGCCGGATGAATTAAACACAGCCAAAGATGTGGCCTATTTGAGCGATCTGGAAAAGGAAGTCATATACGAACTTAACAAAGTCAGGAGCAATCCGAAACAGTTTGCCGAAGAATATCTGGAAGAACTCCGGGCATCGTTCGAAGGAAAAACATTCATCTATCCGGGCCGGACACCGGTTAATTCGGTTGAAGGTGTTTTCCCGCTGAACGAATGCATCCAGGCTCTGAAAAAAACCGAACCGGTTTCGATTCTGAAGCCTGCCGAAGGATTGGCAAGAGCGGCCAGCATCCTGGCTGAAGATCAGATGAAACATGGCGGTATCGGACATATTTCAAGAAACGGCGCCTCCCCGAAAAACCGGATCGAACGATTTGGGCACTGGGACATTTGTTCGTCGGAAGACATTACCTATGGCAGTTTCGAAGCCCGGCAAATTGTGATTGCGCTCCTGATCGATGACGGCGTTCCCGACCGCGGCCACCGTAAAAATATCCTGAACGAATGTTCCCATTTTGTAGGTGTTTCATTTGGTGGCCACCCCAGTTACCAATCGATGTGCGTAATCGATTATGCCGGGGAATATAAAACGAAATAAGTGGATTTGCGAATGTATCAATTTGAAAAAAAGAATTCAAAATAGTAGGGTCAGGACATGTCCTGACCCTACTATGTCAATATAAATCTGCTCCGTAAAAATGAAAAGAAAATTACATATCAGGAAACTAATTTCGGAAACAGCATTATTCCTATTGTTTCTGATCATCCCTTTCAAGGCATTTGTTCAGGAAAGCAAAATCAGCATGAATGGGTATGTGAAAGAACTATACATGTTTTATTCGCCTGAAAACGGAATTCCGGGAACCGACTTGAATTATCTGACAAGCAACATCATTCATAACCGCCTGAATTTTAAATGGTACACCAGCAGCAAACTAACCACGGTCGTCGAAATGCGGAACCGGCTGATGCTTGGAAACCTGGTCCGCGATTTTCCGGGTTACCAGGCAACGGTTGATGTCGATAATGGTTTGTTCGATCTTTCGTGGATTTCGGCACAAAGTACCAGCTGGTTTGTCCATTCGATGATCGACCGCGTTTATCTGGACTATTCTTCCGGAAAATGGCAAATACGCGCCGGACGCCAGCGCGTAAACTGGGGAGTGAACCTGGTCTGGAACCCGAATGATATTTTCAATACCTTTTCGTATTTCGACTTCGATTACGAAGAGCGCCCGGGAACCGATGCCATTCGCGTTCAGTATTATTCCGGAGTGACCTCATCGGCCGAACTGGTATACAAACCCGGGCACGACAACATTAAAACCGCATTTGCCGGAATGTACCGGTTCTCGCGTTGGGATTACGATTTTCAGTTTCTGGGCGGTCAGGCCGGAAACGACTGGGTGATTGGCGGTGGCTGGTCGGGCGATATTTCCGGGGCAGGTTTCCGTGGCGAACTAACCCATTTCGAACCTCAAAACAGTTCATCGGTCCGGGCAACGGTTGCATCTGTTTCGGCCGATTATACGTTTAAAAACAGCTGGTACATTCATTCGAGCATTCTGTACAGCAGCAACGGCAAAACCGGAAAAGCCGGAGGCATGGACCTGCTTTTTAATCCCAACATGTCGGCCAAACAACTGTCCTTCGCCAGATATTCGCTATTCGGGCAGGTTTCAAAACCCATCACTCCCCTGTTCTCCGGAAGTTTCTCCGGAATAGTCAATCCGTCGGATAGATCTTTTTACGTTGGCCCGGCACTGACTTATTCGTTACTCGACAACCTGGAACTAATGGTAACCGGCCAACTCTTTTTCGGAGATGCCGGAACCGAATTCGGCGACATCGGGCAGATCACTTTCGGACGCCTGAAATGGAGTTTCTAAAGCTGGAATTACAACTCATCCTTTCCTGACTTTATTTTACCAGGCCTTCTGCTCCAGGCTCTTCTAAAATCAACTATCACCGAAAAATCCATGGAACAGGATAATTTACTGAATACTATATTTTATCTAAGTAAGGTTTAGATAAAGCGATTGGATCTGATTTAATCACATATAAATATAGCCAGACGTTAGTCGCAATCCTCTCTATTCCATAACATTGACTTCCAAAGCTAACGTTCGTGATAAATTAGGGGAAATACTGGGCGAAAATGTAAGATCTAAATGTCAGAATATAAATACGTTACAAAAACGCTAGTTAGAATATCCTTCCCGAAATTTTCAGTAAGAAAATAAACAGTTTAATAAAGAGGAATAATTATGGGATCAAAGACAGTTGATCAAAATGCGTTTAAAACAGCAAGCCCCAAATATTGGGTTGGATCATTAATAATTTATCTCCTCATACCACTAATTCTCTTGATATGCGGATGGGACCTTGGTTGGTGGCAGGGTTGGTTTTATTCAGTCCTGATAGTTGTAGCAGGTATTGTTCCACGTATGCGGGCAGAAAAAAGCCATCCGGGATTGCTGGAAGAACGAAGCAAATTTAGAAAAGTCCAGAATGTGAAATCGTGGGATAAAGTGCTTGCTCCACTAATGGCAGTGAGCATATCTTTTCCATTAGTTATTGTGGCAGGATTAGATCACCACTATATATGGTCACCTGTATTCCCGACATGGCTCAACATCTTGGGCTTCTTCTTGATTGTACTTGGATACTCCTTCGCTGGATGGGCTTTTATAGAGAACCGCTTCTTCTCAACCGTGGTACGTATTCAGACGGATCGAGGGCATATGGTATGTGACAGCGGCCCATATCGGATTGTAAGACATCCTGGTTATGCTGGAAATATTCTAGCACTACCGGGCATTGTGCTGGCTTTAGGCTCTGTTTGGACAATCATTCCAGTGATAGTAGCGCTGATCATTACCGTGATAAGGACCGCGCTGGAAGATAGAACTTTACAAGAAGAATTGTCTGGGTATCGGGATTATGTGCGTCGTGTACGTTATCGATTGATTCCAGGTGTTTTCTAAGGCGCATTATTCCGTGATGCAATTTGGCGGAGATTGTTGTATTTCATTGATGGAAATAGTAGATGGACTCTGAGCGGTCTGCATGACCCAGCGATGAGTCGGTGTTGAACTACAACCCGGCCTATTTTGCAGAATTTTTAGCTATGTACTTAATTACCGTTTTTGAGTTATTGTTAATTTGATTGTTTGCTTGAAGTGAAAGCAAAAACTATTAAAGAGAGTTTTTTAGGACACAAATATAGAGTTTAAGACTAAAAAAATTGGGATTACAAAATCACACAAAAAAAATGGGAGATTTCAAGTTTAGATTTCAAAAAAAAATGACACTCAAAAAAATGAATATAAAAGCTATCCTGAAGGGATTTAGTTCAACACGTAGTATAGTTAATAAGGGTTTTGGTGGCATGAGAAGGATTTTGGGCCGCTTCAACTTTTCGTTTAAATAAATAGGAAATTGCCCGCATTCCCTTACTAACCTTATCGCTAACCGTTGCCAGCAATAAAGAAATTTGTCTTCCACTGAATACAGTGCTGAAAAATTATTTAAACATAATAACGAATATTTACAATATGAATCCCGGTTTTTATTTTAAATCGATTATATTAAATTTATGTGTTTATGAAGTATACAGCAAATGCCAGTTTTTAAACAAAAACCAGTTGCTGTTTAAACATATCGTTCTATTAAATTACATTAAATAAAAAAATCATGAATATTCAGGTTAACAATTTCAGATGGATCTTAATGGTTGTTTTACTTGGGATAATTTCCCAACCACTAAATTCCTGTGTCGAAAAGCAGGTAAAACCAGATGATGAAACACCGGGTGTTGCAGTTTTGCTGGTTGATACCGACCGGCCAATCGGAAAAATCAGTAAAAATATTTACGGTCAGTTTCTTGAACACATCAATCATTCAGTAGTTGACGGATTATATGCAGAGCAGGTTCGCGGACAGGGTTTTGAAGGGAAAGATTTTAAAAATTACTGGGATACATTTTCAGAAAACGGAAATGTGAATATTGAAGACTTGAATTTCAAGAATGGTAAAAAAAGTGTTCGTATTAAAGTGAATAAGGGAACTGCCGGTATTTGGCAGGAGCGGTTTTACATTAAAAATGGAAGCAGATATAATGGCTCGGTGTGGCTAAAACCGGAAGAAGGTTCTGTTTCTGTTTCGTTGAAAGTAAAAGACTTGGAAGGTAGAAATATTATAGAAAAAACGTTGGAAACTTTGGGTAACGACTGGCAGGAAGTGCCCTATAGTTTTACGGCAGACACGACTGATACAATGACCTCCATTGAAATTTCAGCAACCGGAAACGGTTCTGTTTTGGTTGATTTTATTTCAATGATGTCAGAAGATGCCCGTAAAGATGGAATGTTGCGGCCTGATTTGTTCAAGGCCCTTGACGATTTAAAACCCGCGTTTATTCGCTGGCCCGGTGGCTCTTATGCATCCATTTACAAATGGAAAGACGGGATCGGACCACAGGTTTCCAGAAAATACCACCCGAATGAAATCTGGGGAGGATATTCCGATTATTATGGGTTCGGTACAGAGGAATTTATGGGTCTTTGCAAAAAACTGGGAGCCGATCCGATGGTTGTACTTCCGGCAACATCAACAAATCCTGATTCGGTACAATATGCCATGGATTGGGTTCATTACCTGCTCGATCCGGCAACTACTGAGTGGGGAAAACAGCGCGCTGCAAACGGGCATCCGGAACCTTACAATGTACCTTATATTCAGATTGATAACGAGCCTATGAACCACGGACTTTCACCCGATCAGTATGCTGAAATTGTAAATGTTTACGGAAGCCTGATACGAAAAATTGCACCGGAAGTAAAAATTGTGGCCTGCGGTCAGAAACGTTCCAACGATATGAACTGGAGCGAAAAAGTCGTTGATATTGCTGGTGATAATTTTGATATCCTCGGATGCCATAATTATGAATATGAATCAGACAAATATCAAACCGGCGTACGAAGAATTGAAGAGTATCTGATGAAGCTACGAAATTACATTTTAAAATCCAGTCATCCTGATATCAAAATTGCCATACTTGAATGGAACCTTAGCAGAACATACGACTGGCGTGCAGGTATGCATGCGGCTGGAAGTTTAATCAGCTACGAAAAACTTGGTCCTGAACTGGAATTCAGTTGTCCGGCCCTGCTGATGCGGAATACCAGCGACGACCCAACCTGGACAGCGTGGATTTACCATGATCATGTTTCCTGGTTCCCCGGAAGCGGTTATGTGGTTGATAAACTATTTCGTGAACATTATGCTGAATTACAATATGCAACCACTTCAGGCACTTTCATGGAAGTGGAAAATCCGTTTAAAAATTTTCTCGACAGTATTTCACAGTTTAAACCTGCTGACTGGCAGTCAGGTACGGTTGACGCCATTGCAACGGGAAGCGCCGACGGAACAAGGATTGTTATAAAGGCTGTAAATTACGAAGGAACTAAAAATACACTGATTACACGGATACAGGGTTCAAAAGTGCCTGAAAAAGCCACCATTAAAATTTATACTATACAGGCAGATAAAAACGAGAAAGCATCACTGGAGGAACCAAACAAAATTAAACCGGTGGAATCGTCCATGCCTTATGAAAAAGACATGAAAATAACACTGGCGCCTTATTCAGTTATGGTATTGGAAATCGTCGGCAAATAGACTGTTATTTGCTGTTAATTTTAATTTCATTGAAGAGAGAAATCTGGGTGACACTTAAAAGGATTCGCGGAAAAGACAGTCACCCTTTGATCGCGGTAGAAATAATTTGTTACCAATACATCCGATTGTAAACGCATGTCTCTAACCCCAATTAATTGGAATAAATTTGAGAAACAGTTTGACTGTTTTTGATAATTAACTTTCGAATATTTTCATTCGCCAGCAGATAGTCAAAGATAGCCGAACCTCCGTCTTTGTCAAGGTTAAACTTCGTGGCCGATGAAAAATCGGCCAACCTTGACAAACCCTCTGGTTCTACCGCTGA
>JBASYJ010000030.1:0-14101 GCA_049277435.1 Prolixibacteraceae bacterium | reverse complement strand
ATTGTTCCGGTAACCGGTGAAAACCGCATCCTGGCTCATTACGGTTTACGGAAACTCAATTCAACGCCTAGCATCGGGCTTAAAACGATCATGAAATATTCGGGATTGATTTCAGAAGACAAATCGGTAAGCGACATTGTTTTCAAAATCGGGCCGCGTCTAAATGCCTCCGGAAGAATTGAGCATGGAAAAAAATCGGTGGCAATTCTGACTGCCACCAACGATCACGAAGCGCTGCTTTTAGGCGACGAGATAAATTCGTACAACGAAATCAGGAAAACGCTCGACCGCGATATTACCCAGGAAGCACTTGACATGATCATGCGCGATCCGGAACATGAATCAAAAAATGCGACCGTTTTATACAACCGCGACTGGCACAAAGGTGTGGTTGGAATTGTGGCTTCACGTCTGACAGAACATTTCTACAGGCCAACAGTTGTACTTACTGAATCAAACGGATTGGCTACCGGTTCAGCACGATCGGTACGCGATTTCGATTTATACGAAGCTATTGGCGCCTGCAGCGATTTGCTTGAATCATACGGCGGACACATGTATGCGGCAGGTTTAACCCTAAAGATTGAAAACATCTACGAGTTTTCGCGTCGTTTCGAGGAGATTGTAACCAAACAGATTACCAATCAGCAACAAACCGAGTCGATTGAAGCAGAAGCCAAGATTCAGCTTTCGGATATTACGCCTAAATTTTACCGGATCCTGAAACAATTCGCACCGTTTGGCCCACACAACATGATTCCGGTATTTATTACTGAAAATGTATTGGATGCCGGCACCAGCCGTCCGGTTGGAAAAAATCTGGAACACCTGAAGCTCGATCTGATTGAACCAACCAGTAATTCATCCAAGTTCTCAGCCATTGCGTTTAACCAGGCACACCACTACGAAGCCATCAGCCAGGGTTTACCTTTCGATATTTGTTATTCGATTGCCGAAAACGAATTCAGGGGAAAAACGACACTGCAGCTATACATCCGCGATATTAAAACCAGGGCTTACTAATACGGGGTATAACAAGTTTTAATTTTTCCGGAGACAAGAATTTAATTACATGTAGGAAAAAAACAAGTTGATTCATTGCCAAAAACAGGCACTCCTTAATAGAAGAGTAAAATTTCAAGTTCTTTTTATTTGATGATTTGTTGAAGAATATTTCCTGAAAACAAAACCTGCATCCAGCCAGATGATCCGACTTAAATGCAGGTTTCTGATGAATACTATTTTCAGGAAAAAACTAAGCTTCTCCGTTCATAATTTTAAATTTTCCAAAAGCCCAGAAAATCAGGGATAAAATAACTCCGACAATAGCAGCGAAAGCCATTCCTTTTAACTGAACAGTACCAATGTTGATACTTGCACCGCTGACCCCAACAACAAAGGTTACAGCGCCAAGTACCATGTTGCTGTTTTTACTGAAGTCTACTTTTTGTTCGACAAACATACGGAAACCCTGAACCGCAATTACACCATAAAGCAGCATGGTGATTCCCCCCATGACTGCGTTTGGAATGGTAGAAATGGCAGCTGAAACTTTTCCGATTAATGAAAATGCGATGGCCAGCAAAGCGGCACCACGGATAATCCAAACCGAATAAACACGTGTAATGGCCATCACACCAATATTTTCGCCATAAGTGGTATTTGGAGGTGAACCTGCAAATCCGGATAGCACATTGCTTATTCCATCACCCAGCAATGAACGGTGAAGCCCTGGATTTTCCATCAAGTCTGAGTCAGTAATTTTCCCGGTAACGATCAGGTGACTGATGTGTTCAGCCAGCACAACAATACAGGCAGGTGCAATGATTACGATGGCATTCACATCAAAAACCGGGGTTTGAAATTTTGGTAAGGCAAACCAATCAGCATTGGCAATGGCTGTTGTATCCACCATACCCATACCGATTGCCAGCAAATAACCGGCAATTACAGCGATCAGGATTGGAATAACCTGCATGAATCCTTTAAAAAGAACCGATCCGATAATTCCTATAACAAGTGTAAACATCGAAACAATTACCACATCGGGAGCCATAACGAAAGGTTGAACCACCTGCCCCACATTTGTTGGCCATGGAGCTATACCAGCCATCTGAGCTGCAACCGGAGCAAGTTCGAGACCGATAATTGCAACCACTGCACCCATTACTGCCGGAGGCATCACAATATCGATCCATTTAATACCCCAGAATTTGACAACATAGGAAATCGCAATAAAGAAAAGTCCGAAAAAGATAAATCCCGACTGCGCATGAGCAAAACCGCCATAGGTACTGATAACCAACATCGCCGGAGCAATAAAAGCAAAACTGGATCCCAGGTAGGCAGGAATTCCTCCTTTGGTAATCCAGGTATAAATTAAAGTTCCGATACCATTCATCAGCAAGGCAATGGCCGGATCGACTCCCAATAAAATAGGAACCAGAATGGTGGCCCCAAACATGGCTGTTAAATGCTGAAAACTGAGCGGTAAACTATCCAGCAAAGGTAGTTTTTCGTGAATACCAATAATTCGTCTCGTCATTTTTGGATCTCCTTTGATTAAAGATTTTGAAATTAATAGTTGTTTGTAAGTTTTTTAAGCGCTTGAAATTAACAATAGTTTTCAACCTGAACTTCCAAAGGCCAAAGATGATATTCACAAATTTTGTTAGTAACAACAATCTTATTTATGTTATTCCTAAATCAGTGTGAAAGGTTCGAGGCAGGCTTATTTCGCAAGCAACTGAAGTAGGTTTGCTTCCAACTCTCTGCCGTCCAATTTCTTACCGATAAATACGATTTTACTAAACCGTTCCAGATCACCCCAGGGTTTTCCGAGTTCGAACATAAAATTTGACCGGACTGCATGAAGAACGAACTGATCTTCGGTCTGATGAAAACTCATAATTCCTTTTACCCTGAAAACGGTATCAGGATTGAAATACAAATAATTTTGCAGCCAAATCCCGAATTTATTCACATCGAAACTACCCTGAAATGTAAAACCTACCGATGTAATGTCGTGTTTGTGTTCCGCCTTTGCTTTTTTAGGATAGTGAACGAATGATTTAAGTGGTGAATTTTCATTTACGCCCGTATTCACCCGGCAAAATGCAAGCGCCGATTTTCCAATTTCCTCTCCTGAAAACGAAAGCGTATCCAAGACTTTTATATCATTCACATTTCCAAAACTTGTCGGGCAAATTCGTGAAATCGGATTCACCGCACGAATTAATTCCGACAATTTTGAAAGATAGTCCGGATGAACAGAATCCATTTTATTCAACAGTACCAAATCGGCTAAAGCCAGTTGTTTTCTAATTTCGGCCTGATCATCAAACAAATCTTCCATATTCACGGCATCGGTCACACAGACCACACTGTCGATCCTGAATTTTTTCTGAATGGTCGGTCCGGTGATAAATGCATCGACAATGGCCGAAGGATCAGCAATACCGGTAGTTTCGACCAGCAAATAGTCGAATTCGTAAGTACTGCCCAGCAAATTTTCAAGCGTATGCAAAAAATCTTCACCCAAAGTACAGCAGATACAACCGTTGTTCAGTTCAAATATGGCATCGGAAGCTGCAGCAATCAGACCGCCGTCAATGCCGGTTTCACCAAATTCGTTTTCAACTACGGCGAACTTTTTTTCAGGATGTTTAGCAATGAGTTTATTCAGCAAACTGGTTTTTCCGGCACCTAAAAATCCGGTGATAATTGTCACCGGTATTCTGTTCTGATCCATGAGCAAATAATGAAATACGTTTAAAAGTCGCAAAAATAGGAAAATATCAGGAAATCAGTTCTGATTCAGGAGTGATGCACTTGCAGATATCTTAATGGAAACAAATAATTTTCAGGAAGAAATAGCCTCGCCAGTTACTTTTCAGGAAAAATAAGAATTTAGTTTTGAGGAACTTTGGGCAGAATAAATGTTGCCTGACACAATTAACTAAGCAGCTGACCAATGTGGTCGATAACCATTACTCCGGTTTTCTGAAGCACTTGTTTCGACTGGTGTCCGTTGGCAATTAACACACACTGGCAACCCAAGGTTGTCGCAACATCAAAATCATGTACGGTATCGCCGATCAAAACCAATTCAGCAGCATTCAGTTTCAATTCCGAAATCAAACGAAGTCCGTTCTCGGTTTTCGATTCTGCATAATGATTATCCAATCCTGAAATATAATCGAAGAAATGATCAATTTGGGAATTCCGGAGACATTCCTCTAAAACCTGCTGTTCCATAGCCGACAGCACAAACTGCCTAATTCCGAGCGACTTAAAATAGGTCAAAACCTGCAAAGCATCTTGATGAAGTTTGCATTTACCCACTTCAGAATTATAACTTTCGATGAATTCGAGAGCAGGAGTTTCAAAAGGCTCGTTTATAAAATCGAAACCGATTTTCTGGTAATACTCTTTAACCGGAAATGAAAAAACTTCTTTGTAACTGGTTTCCGACAACAAAGTCAGTTCGCGTTTACTTAAAAGTTTATTCATGGTATGAACGCATAATTTAATATCGTTCAGCAAAGTACCATTCCAGTCCCAGATTATTCCCGATATTCGGTCAATCATCTTTTATTCTGTGAATTTCGTTTGTTAATGAGCGGATTAACGTACATCTGGAGAAACATATTTCGTATCACTTCGGTATCTCCATCAATCAGAGAGCAGGCTTCATTAAGCATTCCAACAAAACGATCATATTGTTCCGGAGTGTAAAATTCTTTGTTGTTCGAATTGTTCAGCAAAAGATCTTCAGCAATGTAATTGTTTGGCCAGATTTTAAAATTGCTGTAAATCCGCCGGTCGAGGTGTTCAGCCAGCTTATCAATCTGTCCGGCAACTGGTTCACCCGGAGTGAGTATTTCTTCGAGATTCGTGATCGGTTTTCCGAAGCCAAAATGAACATGACCTTTGGGCCTGACCAATCCCTGTCCCATGCTTCGCAGGTCGTCTTCCTGCGTTTTTTCGAAACCTTCGGTTTTTCTTTTGTATAGTTCGGCAACTTTCGAAATACCGCAAGGTTCAATTTCGTATGAAATGGAAAGCGGAACAATCCTTAATTCGTTAAACCCATCCACAAACTCCTTATGATTGCTCAGATTCAGCATCTTCAGCAAAGCTGGCTGGGTTTTATCATTTCCATCTTTCGTTCTTCCTTCGCGCTGTGCAATCCAAACCGATGAGTTATCAACGGTAATGTCGCGCCGAATATACTCCGACAATTTTTTGGAGGCCATCAGCAATTCTCTGGCCGGAAGATTGCGTCGAACAACAAAGGTGCGGTTTAGTTTTACTGCATATTCAATCCATTTTTCAATCAGCAGATTGTTTCCAATGGCAATTTCAGTAGTATTCATGCCTTCAAGAACAATCAGGTAATTCATGATTGCCGAATCGAGAATAATATCGCGGTGATTGGAAATAAAAAGGTAACTGGCATGTTTATCAAGGTGTTCAAGACCGCTCGAAGTTAAGCCATCAGTCGACTTTTTAAGGATTAGGTCATTAACAAGCTGATAAACAAATTTTATTTGCAAATCCTTTACGGTATGGATGTTGGCCAACATCAGTTTAATCTGATCGATTTTAGCCTGATCCTGAAACATGAATTGCAATATATGCTGAAAATGTTCATCCTCGATTAACAATTTAAGATAGTGATTTACCTCTGAATCATTAAACGGACGAATATCGTCGAAATTAATTTTATGAACCATGCATTTCCCTTTTTGATGCGCAAAGATAATAAATGAGATTGAACATGCAGTACTTTAAAAAAATATTTTCGGGAACTCAAAGCACACTAAACCACTGTATTACTGAATTTTAACCCGAATCAATCAAATTATACGGATAATCTGTTCTCTTTGGCTGAACAAACTGCAAAATATGCTGATCCCTGAAAGTCGATCAAAATTGGTATCGAATCTGAATTTTCAGTTCAGACTTCGTTGCTGTTGGGATGGATTGAACTTCATTATTTACAGCAAAATTATATGTGGAAGCCAATTTTAACCAGACTGTAAATTTGCCTCCAACCTGTTGCCTGAAGTTGAAATATGCCCGAATACCATGTCCATAAAGTGCAGGAACCGAAAAGGCATATAATAAATCTGATTCGTAGGCATATAAACGGGAGAAGTATCCATCTGTTTTAAAGTAGGCCAGCCGGCCATTCATAGCAAACGATTTTTCGCGTGGTTTAAAACCAACATCCTGAAAAACAAGATATCCCTTTTCATTGCTTTGTTTTGAATAGGATGAAAACTCAATTCTACTTTTCAGGTTAAGTTGTTCGCTCAAATTCCTGACAAAATTAAATCGCAGCCTTCTGGTCAATTGGGGCACATCATACCTGTTTTGATCTGTTATTAGCCGTTGCCCTTTTTCCTCCTGAAAGAATCTCAGATAAAAACTTGTTTCCCGGGATGGCGAAAATGTAGCCTGAACAAAATATTCAGTACCTTCAGAGGGTGCCGAAGTTGTGTGTTTAATCCATTTATACCGGAACAAATCAGCATACCCGTTTAAAATCCAATGCGCAGCCGGAAATAATTTTATTCCAAGATAAAAACCATGTTCATCGTTTGTCCTCGACGATTCAGTAAAAGCATTTGAGAAATAGCTCCAGTACGTTTTGTTAATATTCCGGTATACAACTGAAAGCTCTGCATTCGAAGCCGGTTTAAACATCATACCAGAAAGAAAGGCCTTTCCGGAGTTTTGACTGGCAGCCGCTTCACCAAAAAAGAATACATTTTTAACCGATCCTTTCCAGTCAAATCCGGCAACCAGACTTTCTTTTCCATCAGGTAAAAACTGATTGTAAGGTTCATCGCCACGATCTATTTCAGCATTAAAACTGGTATAAATGCCAGTCAAACCAAACGACCAGTTCTTGATGCTACAATTCAGATGAGCACCTCCAACGGTTTGTCCCAAGGCATTTTCTCCGGAGATTTCAGAACCTGTACGATGATAACCACCTACCTGGAACGCACTAAAAACAGCTTTTCCATCGATTGTATCGATATGTGCATCGATCCGGCTTCGTGAAATAAACGGATAAAACGAAAATCGTCCGGATTTGAATTGACCGGCCACACCACGAAAAAACTGGTTTTCGTCCGTCGATGCAAAAGACCTTATTCCGGGATTTGATTTAAATATTTGAGTTGTTTCTACAGATTTGCCCATTGAAAAACCTTGCCAGGCAACCAGTCCCTGCCCGAAATGCACCTGGTGGGCCCCGGCAAAAAACCGGTCACCCTTTTTCCCGATCCTGAAATTGACAAACGCATTGTTATAATCGAAACCGTGATTATTTGAATATCTGAAAAATGATTCACCCGGATCTTTTTCGGCGACAATTCCATATTCAAATTTTGCTGCAGTATGTTTTAAACGTACATAAATCCGTTCAGGGGAACCTTCATAATTTTCGGACTGAGCCGATGATGAAAAACTCCGTGTTGAACGAAGAAATAAATCATTGGAAACTCTTTTCCTACCAATCAATTTATCAGGCATGCCAAATGTCAGAAACGGCTCAATCTTCATCAGAACATCAGGAGTAAAACCATCAACTGCCGCCAGTTCGAACAAGCTAAGAATAGTACCTGTTTTTTCGCGAAAAGCAAGCAGGCTTGCAATCTGTAGCTCGGTTAAAACATGCAACTTCCCCAATTCTTCCGGTTTCGCCACATTTACATTTAACGGATTTTGTCTGAAACTTTCCAAATCTTCCAGTATTTCCTGAAAATCGGTTTCGTCGCTCAGGTTTTCTCCTGCAGATTCAAGCAAATCCTCTATTGATTGTTGTACAGCTTGTTCCTGTGCAAAACCATTTAAGCACATTCCTGAAAACCATATCAAAAGAATCAGTTTTTTCATTGTCAAAACTGATATTGAAAGGAGACAGACGGAGAATTTCCTAAAACGGTATGGTATGAAGTTGCCAGATCTATGTGGAATAAGTTATAATGAAAACCAAATCCTCCGGATAACTGAACCGGATTTCCGGCAACGCCCGCCCTTAGAAACAGATTTTCTAGGATATCATATTCCAGTCCTGTTCTGTATAAAACGTGTTTTCCAAAATCATATTCAAATTCAGAGGAGGCCCGAAACGAATCGGAAAAGCGATACAACACACCCACGACAATTCCGGAAGTGAAATAATAATTTGCTGACTGGGTTTTTATCGCGGTTCGGTATGGATTTCGCACATGAACGCCCAAAACGGTTTGATTATTTAAACTGTACTGAAAGCCCAGTTCGACTCCGGGCGTGGAACCAAATTTATTTTCTTCTGAAAAATACAGACGGTAATAATTAAACTGAAAACCGAAGTTAAATCTGGTATTCATCTGACGGGCATACGCCAAACCATATTGTTCCTGACGAAATGTGGTTTTACCAAACTGAAAAACCGAGAGTGCAAAAACGGAACTTTGAACAGGCCATACAAGCAAGCCGGATCTGCCTGATAACTCATCAAGAAGAAACCGATTTTGAAACGAAACAGCAAGCACAGTCTGTTTAATATTGGCAAGTCCGGCCTGATTTCCAAATGCCGACCAGCAGCCTTCCTGCGCAACGGACGCACCAGCCAAAGCCTCGAACCGGGCCACTTCAGGAGAAATTTCCTGAGCAAAAGGCCTGTACGAAAAAAGTACAGAAAATAGCAAAATTAAAGCTGGTAACAATTTCATAACCTTGGAAACGAAAAAAAGCTTCCGGAAAATCCGGGAAGCTTTTTCGCTGAATACAAGTTACAAATATTTTGTTAACAAGTCAAGCTAATTTGTTTTGTACTTAAACTTAATCTGGGCCAAATCCTGATTGGCCTTTTCGATTTTTACTTTGAGTGTATCCTTGAATTTTACAAGTTTTCCGGCCAGTTCCTGATCGCCAAGTGCCATCATCTGTACTGCCAGAATACCAGCATTTTGCGCACCATTTACGGCAACCGTTGCAACCGGGATTCCGGGAGGCATTTGCACGATAGCGAGCAACGAATCCAATCCGTCTAACGAAGCATTAATTGGCACTCCGATTACCGGAAGTGTGGTCATTGCCGCGATCACTCCAGGTAAATGAGCAGCCATTCCGGCAGCAGCAATAATCACCTGAATTCCACGACTTTTCGCTCCTTTGGCAAAAATCTCCACCGCTTCGGGAGTCCGGTGTGCCGATAAGGCATTTATTTCAAAAGGAATCTCAAATTCGTCAAGAATTTTTGCAGCAGCTTCCATTACACCTAAATCTGAGGTGCTTCCCATAATAATACTTACTCTTGGTTCCATCTTTTCAGAATTTAATTTTTTCAATAGAAATTAGTTTTGTTACTTTGTCGCTCTACTTTTCATGCCAAAATTAGCTGAAATAAATGTAGAAAAAAACTGAAATCAATGCGTAAAATTTCAACCGTAAAACAGAATGGGAAACGTAAAAATACACGACAAAGAGTTTGAACTTTTTCTTACGAAAGAAAAAATTCAATCGGTTGTTGAAGAAATGGCTGTAAAAATGAACGAGGATTTTAAAGATAAAAATCCATTGTTCCTGTGTATTTTAAACGGCTCGTTCATGTTTGCCGCCGAAATATTCAAACGGATTTCACTTCTTGATGCTGAAATTTCATTCATTAAACTTACATCATATTCGGGAACGAACACTACCGGAACGGTAAAACAACTGATCGGACTAAACGAAGATTTAGCCGGAAGAACCATTGTTGTTCTGGAAGACATTGTTGACACGGGAATTACGATTGCCAATACGATTGAGCAAATTAAAGCCAAAAATCCTACTGACATTAAGATTGCCACTCTCCTTTTAAAACCCGACGCTTTAAAAATTGAGGTACAGTTAGACTATATCGGATTGGAAATTCCGAATGATTTTATAGTTGGTTACGGTTTAGATTATGACGGAAGAGGACGTAACTTAACTGACATTTATAAAGTAGTAAAATAATTAACCATATATTTCTGATTTTTAATGTTAAATCTTGTATTATTTGGCCCACCGGGTGCAGGAAAAGGCACTCAGGCTGATTTTATCATTGATAAATTTAAGTTGATTCATATTTCCACCGGTGATATGCTTCGAACTCAAATTGCAGCTAAAACTGTACTGGGTATTGAAGCAAAAAAATATATGGATAAAGGATTTCTGGCTCCGGATTCGATCGTTATCGGAATGATCAAGTCTATCCTTCAGGAAAACAAAAATGCAACTGGTTATATTTTTGATGGTTTTCCGCGAACTGTTCAACAAGCCACTGCACTTGATGAACTACTTAATGAAAATAATACCCCCGTATCCGGAATGCTGTGCCTTGATGTTCCTACGGAAGAACTGATCCAACGGCTTCTGCTTCGAGGCAAAACCTCCGGACGTCCGGATGATCAGGATGTTTCCATCATTGAAAACCGGATAAAGATTTACCATGAAAAAACTGAGCCACTAAGAGATTATTATAAATCGCAACAAAAATATTACAAAATTGAAGGCACTGGTTCAGTACAGGAAATTGCTAAACGTTTGATCGATACAATCACAACATTATAAGATTCTGATAATAAAGACAAAAGACGAGTGGTTACTTTACCATTCGTCTTTTTTTTGCGTATATTGCGCCCTTAAAAATCGGAATACCTACTGAATGTAAATAGCTAATATTCAGACAATAATATTAAATAATTATTCCAGGACAGAATGGATTCCGTAATCAAATTGAATTTTATTTCCCTGAGATATTGAAATTGAAACAAAAACATGGCAGATACGAATTTTGTAGATTACGTTAAAATATACAGCCGTTCAGGTAACGGAGGACCGGGTTCAGCACATTTCCGGAGAGAAAAATCGGAACCGAAAGGTGGACCCGATGGAGGTGACGGAGGTCGAGGCGGGCATATTATCCTGAAGGGAAATGCCCAGATGTGGACCTTGCTTCATTTAAAATACCGCAGACATGTTTTTGCCGGACACGGGGAATCGGGTGGAAAACAGTGCAGTTCAGGTGCCGATGGTGAGGATATTATTCTGGATGTTCCACTTGGAACTGTAGCCAAAGATGCTGAAACAGGTGAAACATTATTCGAAATCACCAGCGATGGCGAATCGCAGATATTGGTTCAGGGCGGAAGAGGAGGACTCGGAAACGTTCATTTTAAATCTGCTACCCAGCAAACACCGCGTTTTGCTCAGCCTGGCGAGCCATTTACCGAAGGTTGGTTTACGCTCGAATTAAAAATCCTGGCCGATGTTGGGTTGGTCGGTTTCCCAAGTGCCGGAAAATCTACCTTGCTTTCAGTTGTATCAGCAGCAAAACCCAAAATTGCCGATTATCCCTTTACTACTCTAGTCCCAAATCTGGGAATTGTTTCCTACCGCGATAATCAGTCGTTTGTTATGGCCGATATCCCAGGAATTATTGAGGGAGCGCACGAAGGAAAAGGTCTGGGACTTCGATTTTTGCGTCACATCGAACGCAATTCGATGCTTCTGTTTATGGTTCCGGCCGATTCGAAAGATTACAGGAAAGAGTTCGGAATTCTGATGAACGAACTTCAGGAATACAATCCGGAATTGCTGGATAAGGAACGATTCCTGGTAATCAGTAAAAGTGATTTTCTGGATGAAGAACTGAAGAACGAAATCAGCAAAGAACTGAAAGATATTCCACACCTGTTTATTTCATCTGTCGCACAGCAGGGAATTACCGAACTGAAAGATAAAATATGGCAAATCTTAAACAAGCCAGTTTCAATATAATAACTATCAAATGCCTGTGGAAACTTACTTCTGAAAGAAGAATTTTCGCAGGCATTTTTACTGAATAAAATATAATTCCAAAAACATCCGGTTCGAGATGTAATTCTCCGGAATTCCCTGATACTTGTTACCTGAAAGATTTACTTCAGAATATGAATACAGAATTATTGGAAATTTACCAGAATCTGGTTAGTCAGTATCAAACTCAATCCGACCTTAAAAAGAAGCAATTAAAACTCATCTCAATTGCGCGTTTCTTCAGTTTTTTAAGTATTATTCCGGCATACTATTACCTGCAACCGGTCAATGAAATTTTGGCTTTAGCAGTGTCTATCCTGCTTCTTGCCAGTTTTCTTTTCCTGATAAAAAAATTCATTCAATCCGAAAAACTATTGAATTATAATTTGCGGCTTGTTGAAATTAATAAAAACGAGATAAAAGCCATCCAACGCGATTACAGTTCGTTTGATCCGGGTAATGAATTTATTGATCCACATCACGATTACAGTTACGACTTAGACCTTTTCGGACCGAATTCATTTTTTCAATTCCTGAACAGAACTTCAACTCATTCAGGAAAAAAGCAACTTGCAAAACTCCTGAACAAAAGCAAACGCACAGAAGAGGAAATATTAGAAAATCAATCTGCTATTCAGGAATTGGTCCGGGAACTAAACTGGCGGCAACAATTTCTGGCCAGCGGAAAGGAAACAGAAGAACCAGGAATCAGTAATCGAATCGAAGCATCCATTGGTCGGACTACCGAACTTAAATCGGCAAAAACGTTAAAAATCATCCTGAATATTCTTCCTTTTGTAACAGTTATACTCATTGGGCTCAGTATCTGGGGAATTACAGAACGATCCTATTATTTACCTGCTGTTTTCGTACAATGGGCGCTGTTTGTCATTTATAGCAAAACCATATCGAAGTTCAACAAACAGTTCGAAAGTCAGGCAAAATCGTTGGACAGATATGCCGGATTACTACGACTTATTGAAACAAAATCCTTCGAAAGCAAAAAGCTTAATCGCCTGAAACATGGACTTTCAGTTCAGGAAAAGACTGCAAGTACAATCACTTATGAACTTCATAAAATCCTGAATGAGTTCGATTACCGGCAAAACATTATTGTTGGTTTTGTGCTCAATTCTTTATTTCTATGGGATATCCGATGTTTAATCAAACTGAACGACTGGCAGCGTAACTATTCAGGTGAATTGGCAAAATGGCTCGAAATCATTGCCGAAATGGACGCCCTGATTAGCCTTGCCAATTTAAATTACAACCATCCGGATTGGGTAACGCCGAAACCGGCAAGGTCTGGATTCCATTTGTCAGCCCGGGATCTGGGGCATCCATTGATCGACGAAAACCGATGCGTACGCAATTCATTTGACTTATCCGGAGACGAACAGATTGTAATTATCACCGGAGCAAATATGGCCGGCAAAAGTACCTTTTTGAGAACTGTGGGCGTTAACCTGGTGCTGGCTTCGATGGGATGCAATGTTTGTTCAACAAATTTTGAATTTCAACCCGTTCGGGTTTTCACCAATATGCGCACTTCGGATAATCTAATGAACGATGAGTCTTATTTTTATGCTGAATTGTTGCGACTACAATCCATGCTCAATTTAATCCGAAAGGGTGAGCAATTGTTTGTAATCATAGATGAAATGTTAAAAGGCACAAATTCGACCGACAAACTAAATGGCTCAAAAGAATTAATCCATCAACTTATTTCATTAAAATCTCATGGGATAGTAGCCACTCATGATTTGGCATTAACTGAGTTGGCCGAAAAGTTGACTGAGATAAAAAATCAGTGTTTCGAAGTTCTGCTGCACAACGAAGAATTGACTTTTGACTATAAATTATCCGATGGTGTAACCAGAACAATGAATGCCACTTTTCTGATGAAAAAAATGGGAATCATTCCTCAAAAGTAATTCAGGATTTCTTCATATAACCTGAATGAAAAATCACTTTTCTGCCTGCTGATTTTGTATCAAAGGAGTATTTAATGTTGTAATTGTTGTATAAATCGTATCGCCTCTTGATGAGGTAAGTAAGAGTTTATAAAAATCATGATCGGATGGAATATTAACTGATATTTTCGCTGTATTCCCAATATCTTTAATAGCTAAATAATTACCATATTTTGGATCACTTCATATTCTTGAGGGGAGTTTTTTATTAAGCATAAATATTAGATAGTCTAAACAGAAAGAAAGGGATATCAGTTACTCCTCTTTGAGTGGCTCTGAATGCTTTTATTTTAGCATTGAAA
>JBASYJ010000029.1:0-32673 GCA_049277435.1 Prolixibacteraceae bacterium | reverse complement strand
TATGGAACGATATTAAGGAAGCCATCACCGGGAGCGACCGCGATTTTACCAGCGATAGCATTGGTAAAGCACTTTTAATTCTTTCCATCCCGATGGTATTGGAAATGATTATGGAATCGATTTTTGCTGTCGTCGACATTTATTTTGTTTCCAAATTAGGTGCTGATGCTGTTGCAACCGTTGGAATTACCGAATCGAGTATGACCATCGTTTATGCCATCGGAATGGGTCTCAGCACAGCTACCACAGCTTTGGTAGCGCGGCGTATCGGTGAGAAAAAGCCGGAGAAAGCAGGAATCGCCGCTTTTCAGGCTATCGTGGCAGGTTTGGCTGTATCATTACTAATTGCAATCCCGGGATTTATTTACGCAAAAGATTTTTTACTCCTGATGGGCAGTTCCGAAGAAATGGCCAATGCCGGTTACTGGTATCCGGCGATCATGTTTGGTGGCAATATGGTAATCATGCTGCTGTTCATTATCAATGCTGTTTTCAGAAGCTCAGGAGATGCCTCCGTTTCGATGCGTGTTTTGCTGCTGGCCAATTTCATTAATATTGTTCTCGATCCTCTGTTAATCTTTGGAATTGGTCCATTTCCGGAATTGGGAATAAGAGGGGCCGCCATTGCCACAACAATCGGACGCGGAATAGCGGTTTGCTATCAGTTTTACCTTCTGTTCAACGGAAAAAAAAGAATTAAACTGGAACTTCATCACCTTCAGATTAAACTAAAAGTGATGATTAAACTATTCAAACTCTCTGCCGGTGGAATCCTGCAGTACATCATCGCCACATCCAGCTGGATTGCACTTTTCAGGATTATTTCGGTACTTGGTTCCGAAGTTCTGGCCGGGTATACCATTGCCATCCGGATTGTGGTTTTTGCCCTTTTACCTTCCTGGGGATTAAGCAACGCTGCCTCAACCCTGGTTGGGCAAAACCTGGGTGCCAAACAACCCGACCGGGCCGAACGCACTGTCTGGATTACTGCGTACACCAACATGATCATGCTTAGTCTTCTGGGTATTTTCATGATTATTTTTCCTGAACCATTAATCCGGTTATTTATTAACGATCCTGAAGTTATTGCAAATGGAGCAATCAGTCTGAGGATAATCAGTTACGGATTTGTTGCTTATGCGCTCGGAATGGTGCTGGTTCAGGGATTTAACGGTAGTGGGGACACGGTAACACCAACCCGGATTAATCTTTTCTGTTTCTGGTTGTTCGAAATACCACTCGCATATTTGCTTGCTATTGTATTCGACATGAAAATTTACGGCATCTGCATTGCCATAGTCGCTGCGGAAACCATGCTAACCATTACAGCCTGGTACTTCTTCAGGAAAGGAAAATGGAAAACAATGAAAATTTAGCAGGGACAGGATAAAAGTACGGTCTGATCATCGCTGAAAATAGTAGGGACAGGATATGTCCTGTCCCTACTATAAATACATGAGAGGATATGTTTTCCCTATTATTATTCATTGGCACTGTCGCCCAACGCCAGTTTGCGAAGTTTAGGCGATAATCCGGAAGCCACACCGACTACGATCAGGGTCATCACCCCACCAAAAACCACCGAAGGAACCAGTCCCATTAAACTGGCAGCGGCACCCGATTCAAAAGCGCCCAGTTCGTTCGAAGAACCGATAAAAATACTGTTGACCGAGGCCACTCTCCCCTTCATTTCGTTTGAGGTATATAATTGTAGAATGCTTCCACGGACAACCACGCTGACAAAATCAAACGAACCACTTAAAAACAGACAGGCAGCCGAGAGGTAAAAATTCTGAGATAGGGCAAAGACAATCATGCTGAGTCCGAAGCCGGCAACACTGTAAAGCATCAAACGACCCGAATGTTTCAAAGGAGGATAAAAAGTTAGGTAAACCGACATCAGGATGGCACCAACAGCGGGACATGCACGCAAAATCCCCAATCCTTCCGGTCCCACTTTCAGAATATCGGAAGCAAAAACCGGAAGCATGGCTACCGCTCCGCCAAAAAGAACAGCAAACATGTCGAGAGAAAATGCACCCAATAAAATCTGATTCTTAAATACATATTTAATGCCTTGCGAAATACTCAAAAAAATCGGGTCATTTTTTCCGGTTGTTTTTACAACCCTACCCGGACTTTGAATAAGAAACAGAAAGATTAAACACAGCAGAAAAAATGAAAAGACAAGCAGGTATGCTGGTACAATTCCGAAAAATCCATAAACCAGTCCACCGATTGCAGGGCCTGAAACTGCTGCTATCTGCCAGACTGTGCTACCCCAGGTTGCAGCCCCCGTTAACAATTCGCGCGGAACAAGCTGCCCCAGCAAGGCGGTGTGTGCCGGCATTAAAATACCACGAACCAGTCCTACAATAAACACGGTAACAAAAATGGGCAGGGTTCCGGATAAAAACCGTGTAAACTCAGAATCGACGCTTGAGCCCAGCAAAATTGCAGATCCCAGTAACAATAAAAAACTGGTGCGGAAGATGATCTTCTTACGATCCCAGATATCTACAAAATGTCCGGCAAACAAGGCAATGCTTACTTGTGGAATCACTTCTGTAAGACCAATTAAGCCAAGGGACAGCGGATTCTTTGTAATATCGTACAATTGCCAGCCAACGATAACTGCCTGCATCAGGACTGCTGAAGTTGAAAAGAAACGGTAAGCCAAAAACAAACGGAAATCGCGTATTCGCATCACCGTAAAAGCTTCTTTAGGAAAAAACTTAGTCATTCTCGCACTTTTATCAATTAATCAAGGCTGGCTTCAATCTGTTTTATGCTTTGCGTAGATGGCGGCAAATATAGAAATTCCATTCACCGGTAAAATCCTTTGTATAATCTATTCTCAAAAGAATTACAAAATGATAATTCCTATTGTTGTACCTTTAATCACAAAAATTAAAAATTGAATTATGAGCACACTTGGAAATCTAATCTGGCTGGTGTTTGGTGGTTTCTTTGTATTTCTTGAATACCTGATCGCCGGAATACTGCTTTGTTGCACCATCATTGGCATTCCTTTCGGTCTCCAGGTTCTCAAACTGGCAACACTTGCCTTGTGGCCATTCGATAAAACAATCGGATACAAACCTTCAGCTCCTGGTTGTCTTTCAACGATTATGAATGTAATCTGGATTCTGATTGGTGGATTCTGGATTGCGCTCACCCATCTGGCTTTTGGATTATTACTTGGAATTACCATCATCGGAATCCCCTGGGCCAAACAGCATTTTAAACTGGTTTCACTGGCAATTACTCCATTTGGCCGCGAGATCAGGGATAAATAGACTGTAACAATTTCAAAAAATCAGGATTAAACAACTTATTTTCTGATCACCGAGCGTGTATCCAGGTCATATTTTTGTCCCTGACCAAGAAAGAAAAACGAAGCTCCGGAAGTTGTTGAATTTTCCAGCATGGTATGAGAATCATAAATGGCCACATACGATTTTCCAAGTACCTGCAGTGTATCTTTCTGAACCAGAACTGCGGTTGATTCGTCGATACCCAGTCCGATCAATTGAGGATTGGACTGTATAAATCCCACCAGATCGAACATGCGGTTCCGGGTTAACAAATGCTGGTCGATCACTGAATTACGAAGAAATCCCAATCCCTGCGTATGATCGCCAACTAAAATCTGAGCGCCACTGGTATCTCCACGCCAAAGAAAAGATGCCTGAATACTGGCTCCGGCAGAAGTTCCGGCAATGACTCCTCCCCTTTTTAAAACATCGAAAAAAGCCTGATGAGTCAGAGTATTCAGGTACGAATCGGCAATTCGCCACTGGCGGCCACCGGTAAAAAACACTCCGGTTGCCTTCCTTAATGCTGAAACAAATTCCTCGCTATTAGCTTCTGTCAGATTTTTGGTATGCAATAAAGTTACGTTCCTGATGTTGGTTTCCCTTTTCAGCATTTCGACCGGTTCGGAATTAAAACCTATGGAATCGCCCATCGCAGTGGTTATAACTACGATCGCTGCATGCTCTGCACCTCCAGCCAGTTCTGTAAACTTCGACCATATTTCAGAAGAAATTTTTCCGCCACCTATAATTAACAGCGAACCATTCTCTGGTCCGTGTTTCGTTGTTGACGACTGAACAGAAATTGGAGTTTGCGAAAAACCATGAATCGTAACCTGCAGAACAAGCAATAGTAAAAGGGATTTAAACTTCATCATCACAAAAAATCAATTAAAATGCAGTAATATTTATCTTTATGAATTTCTGAAGAAAAGATTGCAATTAAAAAGCAAACAGAAGTTTACTTTTCTTCATGCGTGTGCAGTCCGCACTCTTTTTTCGAATTGTTTTCCCACCACCAGCGACCCGCACGAAAATCCTCACCCGGCTGAATAGCCCGTGTACATGGTGCACAGCCGATACTTACAAAACCACGATCGTGCAGCACATTGTAAGGCACATTATTTTCCTTCACATATTTCTGGCAATCTTCGAGCGACCAATGTAACAGCGGATTAAATTTAATCAGACTGAATCCTGCATCCCAAACAAAAAAATCGAGGTCGTGCCGGTTGTCCGACTGTGAAGCACGCAAACCGGTGATCCAGCATTCATTTCCGGCCAAAGCACGGCCAAGCGGCTCAACCTTGCGAATGTGGCAACATTCTTTTCGGTTTTCGGGCGAAACATAAAAACTTAATGGTCCTTTTTCGGTGATCATTTTTTCAACCGCTTCATGTTTAGGAAAATAGCTCTGGATCTGTTTTCCATACCTTTCAATTGTCCGGTTCATGACCTTGTAGGTTTCTTCAAACAATCGGCCGGTATCCAGCGTAACCACTTTTATATCCAGATTATTACTGAAGATCAGGTCGGTAATCACCTGATCTTCGATTCCTAAACTGGTTGTAAAAACTACCTTTCCCGGGAACATTTTCGCTACGTTTTCGAGCATTCCCACTAGATTTTCCGCATCAGCCTTTTGATTCAGGTCCGAAACTATATTCTGATCAACCATATCTTATTTGTTTTATTAACTCATTCAATTTATCTTGCCGGCAAATATCAAAAGAAAACTTAAAAAATCATCGAAAAGACTTCCGAAATATTGCCAGCCGCTTTCGTAGAGCGAATTAAAAATCAGTTTCCGGCTGATTATAATCTGTTTATTCAGGCCATCGACCAGGAGGCTGCAATTAGTTTACGCACCAATCCGCGTAAATTTAATTTACCGCTTACTCCTGAAAAAATTCCCTGGTGCGAATCAGGAATCTTCCTGAATGAGCGGCCAATTTTTACTTTAGACCCGATTTTTCATTCCGGAGCATATTACGTACAGGAAGCCAGTTCTATGTTTGTTGAGCAGGCTTTCAGGCAAATTGAACACCGAAAAGACCGGATTGTTTTGGATCTGTGCGGCGCTCCCGGTGGAAAATCGACCCATTTACTTAGCTTGCTTGAAAACAGTGATCTGTTGGTTTCAAACGAAGTGATCCGTTCGCGCGTTTCGGTTTTAAATGAAAACATCCGGAAATGGGGGCATCAGAATGTAGTGATCTGCAACAACGATCCTGCTGATTTCAGTGCATTGGAAGGTTTATTCGATTTGATACTGGTCGATGCGCCTTGTTCGGGCGAAGGACTTTTCCGACGTGATGCTTCGGCCATTCAGCAATGGTCGGTTGACAATACCAACTTGTGTGCAACCCGTCAGCGACGGATTCTGGCTGACATCTGGCCTTCGTTAAAAACCGGAGGATACCTGATTTACAGTACCTGCACATTTAATCCGGAAGAAAATGAAGAAAACCTGAAATGGCTGGCCGAAAATAACGAGGTTGAAAGTGTCCGGATTCCTCTTCAGGAAAACTGGGGTACCGAAGAAATTGAAGCGAACGGATTATTTGGTTACCGGTTTCTTCCACATAAGGTAAAAGGCGAAGGTTTCTTCCTGACACTGGTTCGAAAAAAAGACGGCCGGGATTCTTTTTCTGCTTCAAGGAAAACAAAAACGAGGCTCGAAAACATGCCGAAACAATTCACCGAAATCCGGAATTGGCTGACGACCCCGGATTCGGAGTTCTTTGTAAAAAGCGAATTTCTGATTGCCTTTCCGCAAAGCAAAATACCGGTTTTAAATGCCCTTTCCGATCAGTTGCGGGTGATCAGTTTTGGATTGCCTGTGGCTCAGTTTAAAAAGAATGATTTGCTGCCGGAACATACTTTTGCCCTTTCGGTTGACCGTAATCCTGAAATTTTTGAATCAACAGAACTTGATTTGCGAGATGCTTTGCTGTTTCAGAAGAAGGATGAAATCCGGATCAATTCGACTGTAAAAGGCTGGATGCTGGTGCAATATCAGGGTGTTCCTCTTGGTTTTGTGAAAAATCTGGGAAACCGCGCCAATAATTATTTTCCGAAAGAATGGCGCATCCGGATGGCACTTCCGGAATTGCAGAAGCCCTGGTATATTTAATTTTTAAGTTACGCGATTCTCGTTGCGAGTTTCGGGTTCGAATATCATTCAATTTTATCGCGAAACAGCCAACTTGGCAATTACCACCGGGACTGAATCCTGACTACTCTTCATCATTCCCCGATGCGGTACAAGAACTTATCTGTTCTGTAAATAACCGAATTTCGGATAATCGCCGGGGTGGCTTTTACTGTTCCGTCCAGCTTATTTTCTGCAACCAGCTGAAAAGTCAATCCAGGTTTTATCACATAAGTATTACCCTTTACGCTGAACAAATAAATATTTCCTGAAGCATAAATTGCGGAAGCATTAAACTGATCTTTCAACTTAGTTTTCCAGACCACTTCCCCATTCCGGGCTTTCAAACAAGTGAGGTCTCCACGTTCGTGAACCATATAAATCAGGCTATCCACAATCACCGGAGTTGAGATCTGCGGAACATCTTCGCCGGTTTCCCAGGGAACATGTGTTTTTGTGACATCGCCTGTTCCGGTTGGATCGACTGCCAGCAGACGGGCATAAAAAGTTCCGCCTTCAGGAAACATCCAGCCTGAATTTACATAAACCAATCCACCATAAGTTAAAGGCATACTGACTGTTGAATCACCACCATAAAACACGCGCCAGATTTCCTGTCCGGTTTCCGGATCATACCCCATGCAAAATTGCGCGCCATTGCTGATCAGCTGATCTTTGCCATTCACGTCAACCACAATCGGCGTGCAATACGCTTTTCGGTAAACCGGCTCCACGTCTTTGTAAAAATCCTGTGGTCTCTCGGTTTTCCATATCGTTTTCCCGGTGTGTTTATCCAGCGCAATGATGTATTGTACATCGGTTCCTTCGATGTGCAGAATCAACAGATTCTTATAAATAAATGGCGATGAAGCAGCACCCTGCATGTGTTCACAGTTCAGATCGGTGCGTGTCCACACGATTTCAAAACTGGCGGTATTGATGCATGCTGTTCCGTAGGTTCCAAAATGCACATACACAAAACCCTCTTCAATACAGGGAGTTGAAGTTGCATAGCTGTTGGTGGGATGAATGTGCTGAACGGAATCAGGCTTAAAAAGGATGAGCTCCTTCAGGACCTTTCCGGAGTTAAAATCGGTACAAACCGCAAACATTTCTTCGCCATTGTGAGTGGCCGAACTACACCAAACCTGATTGCCAAATACTACCGGCGAAGACCAGCCTTCTCCACGGATTTCAGTTTTCCAGCGAATATTTGCGGTTTCGCTCCAGTTTACCGGGGCTTGTTTACTGGCAGAATGTCCATCCAGATTGCTTCCACGAAGATGGGTCCAGTTTTCCTGAGCGTGGCTGGTAAATAAAGAAAGTGCAAAAATTACGAAGGAAAGGAAAATTCGGTTCATGGTTTAGTTTTTTGGATAGCGTGAAGATGATCATTTTTATGCTATTTCCAAAATAGATAATAAAGCATGTAAACACAAAGACACGAAGACACAAATTTTAATAATTTGTATTCTTCGTGCCTTTGTGCCTTTGTGTTAAAATTTTCTATTACCTGATATTTTCCAACACTTCGACCAGTAATTTCCAGAATTTACCAACAGTTGCCGTATCGATCCTTTCGTCGGGAGAATGTGCTCCGCGAATGGTCGGGCCAAATGAAACCATATCGAGTTCAGGATATTTTTCGAGGAACAATCCACACTCGAGCCCGGCATGAATCGATTTAACGACCGGATCATTTCCGAATAAATTCCGGTAGGATTGCGCGGCAATTTTCGCCACTTCTGAATCCGGATTCGGGGCCCAGCCCGGATAACCGTCGGAATGTTTGATCAAAGCTCCACTCAGGTACATGACCGAAGAAACCATTTCGGCTGCCATATATTTGCGGCTGTCAATCTCACTTCGCTGGCTGGTTGTAAGTACAATTTCGTTGTGTTCTTTAAATTTTACAGATGCCAGATTGGTCGAAGTTTCAACCATTCCCGGCATGCGGCTGCTCATCTCCAAAACTCCGTGCGGACAGGCGGCTATCAAATTCAACAACCTTGTTTTGGTATCCGAATCAATGACAAAATGAGGCAAATCAACACTTTGATGAAGCAGGGCTAATTTGGGTTCAGAGTTGATGTATTCAAATTCCATGACTGAAGCAAAAACATTCCATTCGACAATAAGATTTTCCTTTTGCGAATGATGAACCACAACCACAGCCGAAGCTTCACGCGCAATGGCATTCCGGAGGTTTCCACCGTCGAACGATGCCAGGTGAAGATCAAATTTACGATCGGCTTCCAGCAAAAAACGGTTCAGAATTTTATTGGCATTTCCCCTGTTTTTATTGATATCATCTCCCGAATGGCCACCTAAAAGTCCTTTAACTTCAAGTTTGATGGCAAAGGCAGCCAGGGGCAATTCTTCCGGAGTATATTTTAAGGTTCCAATGGTATCGATTCCACCGGCACAACCGATGAATAATTCGCCTTCGTCTTCCGAATCGAGGTTAAGCAAAATCTTACCTTTTAAAAAACCAGGCTGTAAGGCAAATGCTCCTGAAAGTCCGGTTTCCTCATCCACCGTAAACAGACATTCGATCGGGCCATGTGATAACCCGGTGGCAGTCAGCACGGCCATCTGAGCAGCCATTCCAATACCATCGTCCGAACCAAGTGTTGTACCTTCTGCTCTTACCCAACCATTATCGACAAATGGCTTAATCGCATCCTTTTCGAAATCATGTTTCGTTTCACTGTTCTTTTCGCAAACCATATCAATGTGCGACTGCAAAACGACAACCGGATCATTTTCCCGTCCGGGAGTGGGTGGCTTGCAGATCAGTACATTTCCAATTTTATCCTGAATTGCTTCAAGCTTGTTTGCTTCAGCAAAATCCATCAAAAAGCGAATGATTTTTTCTTCCTTTTTTGATGGTCGCGGAATCTGGCAAATGTCTTCGAAATAATTCCACAAAGGTTGGGGTGATAATTTTTCAAGGCGTCTCATATTGTTTGGTTTTTATAAATTTTCAGACCTGGATATTAGTATACTCATTAGTAAAATACCAGTTTCAAATTCCAGATTTTTTTTCCGGAATTATACTCCGGTCCATTCAGAAAGAAACAACAAAAATGGGAAGTTTGAAAACGAGTAAGCCTGACAAAAGTTTCGTTCTGTCAAATAGATCGACACTAATCCGAAAACAAGAAAACACCAGTTAATTGTATTGCCTGAAATAGTTTACCAGTTTATCGGTTAGTTGGTTGAATATAGGTTTGGTGAATAAAACAAACATATCCTGCGGTGCAGGTGGCATCAACACCTTGTTATTTAGAATATTACTTAGATTATTATCCAAAACCTCCTGATCGCCTACAAATACCCCATATTTATTTTCCCAGGTAAAGCGACCAGGTATCTTATCGGTAAAAATAATTTTATTTGACTGAAATTCAACTGCTTTCAACTCAAGCAAACCGTCAGAAATAACCTGATCGGTAATCATTTTTATCTTTCCCTTTTTCATCACATTCCGGGTTCGGGTGGCTGTTGAATCTTTCGAAATTTTCACCTGGTATTTTTCTTCCACTTGTTTGGAAAGTTCCTTTTCTTCTTCGAAATGGGTTGGTCGGCCAATAAAAAAGTCATAAAATCCCATTTGTAAAACCATATCCGGATATTTCAGCTTGTTTTTTAAAGCCTCTTCCGGAGAAAAGAAATGTACAAAATCTTTTTCCTGAAACTTCTGATTCAGCATCTGAAATACATTGTCGTAAAAAAACTGAGCGGAATATTCAAATTTCCCATTCACCGGAATCTGCTCAACTACCACTTTCAAGGTTGCCAGATCTTTCGATTCCAGAAGTTTTTGCCGGGTATCTTTAAATCCGTGCACCAGGTTGTCGGCATTCTGAAAATGAAAATATGCCTGTCTGGCTGTCTCCCGGGTGTTTCTGTTTAATGCATCCATCCCGGCATCGTAAAACTCCTGAGCTGCGCGGTTCTGAACATCAGCCATTTCGGAAGTATAATTCTTAGTATTTTGAACCAACTGGCGTGCAGCAGGAATTCTCCGGATTTCATCCGACATCCGGTTGACAGTTTGCATAATATCCAATGTTCTTTTCCATCTGAACGGATCGTTTCCGCTTAAAGTCTGGTCGATTTCTTCCTGATAATAGGCGATGGCCAAAGGATAACCTTCGCGAACCACCTGGCTGGCATTCCGGTTATCCGGATCGCTGCTTAAACGGGTAACGGCTTTCATGATGGCATCATAATAATCGCCGCGCTGCAGCGATTTCCGGCCTGTGGAACACGAAACAAGCAAAAGAACAAAGATGAATACCGACAGATTTCTAACGTTCATAAATGTTTGGTTAAATTTATTAGTATCGTACTGTTTATTATTGCCTTTCCAGACGTTTGGCTTCATCCCAGATTTCATCCATCTCCGCCAGACTCATTTTTTTCAGGTCCCGGCCTTTTTGCAAAGTTTCGCTCTCCAGGTAATTAAACCGTTTGATAAACTTTAGGTTGGTCCGTTCCAGTGCTGTTTCCGGATCAATTCCATACAACCGTGCAGCATTAACCATTGCAAAAAACAAATCGCCAAACTCCCCTTCGATTTTATCCTGATCAACCTGATCAATCTCTACACTTAACTCATTGATTTCTTCCCTGACCTTATCCCAAACCTGTTCGCGGTATTCCCAGTCGAACCCAACCCCACTTGCTTTTTCCTGAATGCGGTTTGCTTTTACCAGAGCGGGCATTGCTGCCGGAACACCTTCCAGAACCCGTTTATTTCCACCTTTTTCCTTCAGTTTCAGTGTTTCCCAATTTTGTTCCACTTCCCTGGAATTTGCTACATCGACATCACCAAAAACATGAGGATGCCGGTAAATCAGCTTTTCGTTGATTGAATTCAGCACATCAGCCATATCAAAAGCTCCCTTTTCAGATCCGATTTTGGCGTAAAATACAATGTGAAGCATCAAATCGCCCAGTTCCTTTTTTATTGAATTCAAATCATTATTCAGGATAGCGTCAGCTAATTCGTATGTTTCTTCGATGGTAAGTTTCCGCAACGATTCCAGGGTTTGCTCTTTGTCCCAGGGACATTTCTCCCGTAATTCATCCATGATGTCCAGCAGGTGGGCAAAAGCGTCTAATTTTTCGTTCATTTCAACAGATTTTCAATGAAGTTCAAAATTAGGATCTTTATTTTTAAAAGAAAGTATCAGTTTGAAAGATTTGTTAAAAACCGGATTTGACAAAAAAGGACTAATTATTAAGCCTGCTGGCCAGATACCGGACAACGAGTTTTAATGCCAAAAATATACAAACAACACCTAAAAGAAGGAGAATATTTCCGAACAAAAAGGTCACCAATTCGCCGGCAGAATGGGGCAACACGCCATTTTCCGGCAAAGTGGAATTAAGAATCGCTGATTTGAACTGGATGGAATTATTAAACTGAGAATTTCCAATAAAAAAAAGGCCAATAATTGTAAAAACAAGTCCAGATCCCAGATTGATATAAAATATCTCTTTGTTGAATTTGTGGTAAGAAATTTTATCAGTAGAACCAATTAGTTTTTGGAAATCTTTAATCAGAAGACTAATCTTTGGAAATATCATTTTCAGGGCTTTCATGATGTTTTCCTTTTCGTTTGATTATCAGGCTAAATTTAGGATTTTATCCAATTGGTTTTACCTGAAAAATAAAAAAAACAGTGTGTTGTACAACAAAAAAGCAGATCCCTTTTCAGGAATCTGCCTAATCAAATATTGTTTTAAAAACTGCCTAGTTAATCAGTTCGAAACTGCGTTTCACAAATTTATCCAGGTCTTCACCCTTTAACATTCCATTAGCCAAAAGAGCAAGATCAACCAGTTGTTTGGCCAGTTTGTTTTCTTTGCCGAACGAAGTCAGTTTCTCTTTCTGCTCACTTTTCAACGTTGAGATCGCTTTTTCCAGTTCTTCCGACTTTTCTTTTACTTCAGTAGGAATTTCTTCGTCTTTCTTATCTTTTTTCGATTTGTCAACAGTCTCCTTCTCTTTGGTTTTTTCCTGAATACCAGATTTTATGGTTTCAAGTTCAGTTCCTAAAACCGCATCACGATCAGCAAAAATACGTTTTACCAATGGATGTGAAGTATTAACCACAAGGTTCATATTTTCAGGCATATCGCCATAAAAACTCATTCCTCCCTGCATCTGGCTCATATCTTTCATCCTGCGCATGAATTCGTTGCGGGTAATTACAACCGGTTTTCCGTTTTCGCCCAAATCCTTGAAATCAACAATAAAACCATAATCTTTGGTTTCAGGACAAACTGCTTTAAAAATCGGGCTTAATTCCTCTTTTTCTTCCCAGCTAAGGTTATGAACAGACTCATCTTTTGCAATCAGGTGTTCAGCTACGTCAGAATCCACTCGTACAAATCTTTTATTCGGGAATTTCTGCTCCAGTTGATTGATCAGAGGAGTGGTCAGTACATTGTTCATGATCAGAACATCGTACCCTTTATTTTTGGCAGCCTCAACAAACGGGAATTGTTCTTCCAGATTACTTGTATATAAGTAAACCAGATTTTTATCCTTATCGGTCTGCTCCGCTTTGATCAGAGTTTCGTATTCCTCCATGGTAAAGAATTTGCCCTCGGAGTTTTTAAACAGGAAGAAATTCAGCGCTTTTTCGTAGAATTTTTCTTCTGTCAACATTCCGTATTCAATGAATAAACGCAGATCGTCCCATTTTGCTTCAAAATCTTCGCGTTTTTCGTTGAACAATTGAGCCAAACGGTCGGCAACTTTTTTGGTGATGTGACTGCTGATTTTCTTCACATTCGAATCGCTCTGTAAATACGAACGCGAAACATTCAACGGAATGTCCGGAGAGTCGAGCACACCATGTAAAAGAGTTAAAAACTCCGGAACAATACCTTCAACCGAATCGGTTACAAATACCTGATTTGAATACAATTGGATTTTATTTTTCTGAACCTCAATGGTATTTTTCAGTTTTGGGAAATACAAAATACCGGTCAGGTTGAACGGATAATCAACATTTAAATGAATGTTGAAAAGCGGCTCATCGGCCATTGGATACAACTGACGGTAGAAATTGTTATAATCCTCATCTTTCAGGTCAACTGGTTTCTTAGTCCATGCAGGTGCTACATCATTAATTTGGTTATCCTCTTCGGTATCCACTTCTTTTCCGTCTTTCCAGGTGGTTTTTTTACCGAAAACAACGGGAACCTGTAAAAATTTGCAGTATTTGTTCAGGATTTCAGTGATTCTTGATTTTTCAAGGAATTCTTCAGAATCGGCATTGATATGCATGATGATATCGGTTCCTACTTCTGCCCTTTCGGCTTCTTCGAGAATATATTCCGGACTTCCGTCACATTCCCAGCGAATGGCGGTTGCGCCCTCACGGTATGATTTTGAAACAATCTCTACCTGGCTCGAAACCATGAACGAAGAATAAAATCCCAGTCCGAAATGGCCGATAATCGCGTTGGCATCATTTTTATATTTTTCCAAAAATTCTTCGGCTCCTGAAAAAGCGATCTGGTTGATGTATTTTTCAACTTCCTCGGCAGTCATCCCGATTCCATTATCCGAAACGGTGATTGTTTTTGCTTTCGAGTCGATTTTAACTTCCACTTTGGCATTTGAGGTATCTCCTGAATATTCACCACGACCAGCCAGTGTACGCAATTTCTGCGTTGCATCAACAGCATTCGAAACGATTTCACGAAGGAAGATATCGTGATCGGAATACAGGAACTTTTTAATAATCGGGAATAAATTGTCACTGCTTACGCCTATTTTTCCTTTTTGCATCGTATTTATTTTTTTAGTTAAACGATCATTTTTTCAGGCTTTGGATTTTCAAAGACTATACCATGCCATAAAAATGACTTTTTGTCACCGACCTTGACATTTAACCCGTTTTCAGGGTGACAAAAACTGATTAAACTCTGGTTTTATCTGCCTTAAACGGATAATTTTGCAAACGAATTTTAAATTCTTCGAATTTACATGACTTCATTAGAAACATACTTTGATCAATTCAGAAAAGAAATTGTTGGTATCGATCAGGGATTTAAATCGCCTTATGGCCAGAAAAAAATCAGTTATGCCGATTGGATTGCCAGTGGCCGGCTTTATCGCCCAATCGAGAAACAAATTTCTGAAGTTTTTGGTCCCTTCGTAGGAAATACCCATTCGGAAACCAGTGAAACCGGAGCTCTGATGACTCACGCATACCATCAGGCACAACAAATAATCAAAACCCACGTCAATGCAGGGCCAAATGACATTATTATTACCGCAGGTTCAGGAATGACTGCTGTGATTAATAAATTTCAACGCATGCTGGGATTGAAATACTGCGGAAAAGTTAGCCACACCGAATGTATGGCCAAGCGCGAAAGGCCGGTTGTTTTTATCACCCACATGGAGCATCATTCGAACCATACAAGCTGGTACGAAACCAATGCCGATGTGGTGATTATCGATCCGGACGAAAACTTACAGGTTGATCCGGAAAATCTCCGGAAGAAACTAGAAGAATACAAAGACCGGTCATTCAAGATTGGATCGTTTACTGCCTGTTCCAATGTAACCGGCATTCGTACCCCTTTTTACAAACTGGCTAAAATCATGCACGAATTCGGAGGGGTTGTATTCATCGATTTTGCGGCATCAGCACCATACGACAAAATAGACATGCATCCCGCTGATCCGCACGAAAAACTGGATGCAGTGATGTTCTCGCCACACAAATTTCTTGGCGGGCCAGGTTCTTCCGGAGTTTTGGTTTTCGACCAGTCGATGTATCACAACACGGTGCCCGACCAGCCCGGCGGCGGAACTGTTGACTGGACCAATCCCTGGGGAAAATACAAATATGTTGATGACATCGAGATTCGAGAAGATGGTGGCACCCCCGGCTTTTTACAAACCATCCGTACTGCTCTTTCGATTCGCCTTAAGGAAAAGATGGGAGTCGATAAAATTCATCAGCGCGAAAATGATCTCCTGGAAATTGCATTTCGCGGTCTGGACAGTATTCCTGATGTGATGATCCTGGATAACAATCATCGGGAAAGATTGGGTGTGATTTCGTTTTATGTAGCCAAAATTCATTACAATCTGCTGGTGAAACTCCTGAATGATTTGTTTGGGATTCAGGTTCGTGGCGGTTGTGCCTGTGCCGGAACTTACGGTCATATCCTGCTCGAAGTAAGTCATGAATTATCAGACGAGATTACTCAGCGTATCAACGAAGGCGATCTTTCACTAAAACCAGGTTGGGTACGATGGTCTCTGCACCCCACAACAACAGATACTGAAGTGGAATTATTCATTGATGCCCTACGGGATATTGTCGACAACTACGAAAGATATGCTGCTGATTATGTGTATTTCCCAAAAGAAAACATATTCAGGCACCGGAATGAAACTCAATATTCAGAGGTGGTAGGGAATTGGTTTGATATTGAAAATTGGTAAATTTCATAGTAGGGTCAGGACATGTCCTGACCCTACTATCTTTTTAATCGTTTATCATTGGTAAGAAGCCAAAATCGTTGCTGTATCTCAGCATTTGGGAAGTAAAATCCTCTTCGTGGCTAATCAAAACATCCGAAGGCGTTCCGCAAGGCCAGGTTTTCAATTCATAAACCGGATTCAGGAAACCGGTGTATGGGGCTAAATCCAGTTTTTCGAACCGGGCAAGTATTTCATCGTGAAGCTGCCGGTCGACTTTAACACCAAAGTTTTCAACTAAATCTCGGGCGGCTTCCAGGTCTCCTTCCGATTTAATCCGTTGAACTTCGCGAAGCAATTCGCCAAATAATCTTCGCAAAGCCTGATAATCATTAATCCGGACGTAAGTTTTATCATTCGACCGGACGAATTCAACCACATTTTCAGATTTTCCGGCCTCATAAGCCCAGCGTGCAATCAACTGCCGGTTACGCATGTGCGATTCTTCGATGTCTTTTCCTGCTTCAATCCGGGTAAGCTGGGTCAGTAAACCATTGCGTAAATAGGCATCAAATTCAGCCTTGGAGGCCTCGGTAGAAGGCACCAGTTCCAGTTCGATGAGTTGCTCATCCATGATGTAATACAATGCAAATAAATCGGCACGCGTTTCCTCAATGGTGGAATAGTAATTTTTCAGGTTATCGGTATTCACACCATCCTTCACTTTTCCGGAACCATGCCCCAGACATTCATGCAAATCGGTATGCAGGTTCCCGGCCAGATAACCGAATTCGCGGGCACGTATAACTTCTTCTTCTGATGCCGCAAATTCTTCAAGCATTCCATTATTCATGGAATCAAGAAAATAAGCCTGTGTAATGTTCTCGATGGTGACCGACTTTGAACCATGTTTTTCCCGAATCCATTCGGCATTTGGAAGATTAATTCCAATCGGTGTAGCCGGGTAACAATCGCCGCCAAGCATGGCAACGTTGATTACTTTAGCACTCACTCCCTTGACTTCGGTCTTTTTATATTCAGGAGCAACCGGCGAATGATCCTCGAACCACTGGGCATTCGCGCTCAAAATACTGGCACGTTTTGTTGCCTCAGTATCTTTGTAATTCACGATCGATTCCCAGCTTCCTTTGATTCCCAGCGGATCGCCGTATACTTCGATGAAACCGTTCACAAAATCAACTTCACCATCCAGCTCTTTTACCCAATCAATGCTGTACGCATCAAATTGCGACAAATCTCCGGTTTTATAATAGTCAATCAGTTTTCCGATGTATTTTTTCTGAAGGTCGTTTTCTGCATATTCAATGGCTTTTTCAAGCCAGAAAATAATCTGCTCAATAGCTGATCCGTATTTGCCTCCCACTTTCCAAATCTTTTCGACCAGCTGATCCTCTTCCTTTATCAGAGTCGAATTCAGTCCAAAGGAAACCGGTTCGGGACCGGCTGAAGATTTTAGTCTGGCATAAAACTCTTCAGCTTCCTGTTGATTGACATTCTGGTAATAATTATTACTTGATGACTGAATCAAATCTTTGGTTGAATCAAGATTAACCCTTTTTTCTTCTTTCTGATGATTGAACAGAACATCCTGAATTTCGCTGATGAATGTCTCCAGATTTTTTCCGGCTGGCAACTTAAATCTGGTCCAATCGGATTTCGAAATCAATTTTTTAAAGTAATCTTCAGTAAAATCAACAGGTAATTTCTCGGTTGAATAATGATGATGAATACCGTTGGAAAACCAAACACGCTTGAGGAAAACTGTGAACTTTCGAAAATCCAGCGTATCCCGGTTAATTTTGCCGGTTAGCCAGATGTTTTCGAGCAAAGCCCGGACGCGAAGATTAAACCGGTTATTCTGGTCCCACAAAATATCACGACCGCAAAGCGCAGCCTGAGAAAGATGATAGATATATAGTTTCTTATTCAGATCCAGACTCTCAAATTCAGGAACTGAATAACGAAGTATTTTTATGTCAGCGAATTTTTCTGAAAAAACATTCATGGGTAAATTTATTTATTGATTTCATTGAATTTTTCTTCCAGCAGATCGACACGTTTAATGGAGGTACGTAGCCAGTTAAGCAAAAGATCCTGTTTTTCCGTGTCATCAAGGTGCCAGTTTATTGAAGACTGATTACGAAGTACGTGCGTAAGATGATGAAGTGTAATTGCTACTGAAACCGAAATGTTTAAACTTTCGGTAAAACCGGCCATGGGTATTTTCATGAATTCATCAGCTTCACTTTTTGCTATTGAAGTTAATCCCGGACGTTCGGTTCCGAAGATGAACGCCGCTTTCCCTTTTTCCAGATCAAAATCTTCGAGATTCACATCATGTTCGTGCGGACTGGTAGCGATAATCCGGTATCCGTCGGCTTTGAGTTTACGAATTGCTACCAGGGTATTCATATCATGATCGTTGTAGCGGTTTACGGTCACCCAGTTTGTAGCACCCCGCACCACATCCGGATTTACTTTAAACACATTTTTGTTTTCGATGACATGCACATTCTGAATACCAAAACAATCAGCGGTACGGATTACTGCACTTGAATTTTGTGTCTGGTACAGATCTTCGAGCACAACGGTAATGTAGTTTGTTCGCAGTGAAATTATCTTTTCAAATAAGGCAAGCCTTTCAGGAGTAACAAAACCGGAAAGGAACTGAATTAAATTGGCATCCATGGTTGAATTCTTTGGCAGACAAAGGTAAAAAAAAGGGACGCATAAACTTTATGCATCCCCTTTGTAAATTTTTCAGGACAAATACTAGATCGTATCAGCTAATTCAGCACCTGGTTTAAATTTAACAACTTTCTTTTCAGCGATTTCAATTGTTTTACCAGTTTGTGGGTTTCTGCCGGTTCTGGCGCTGCGCGAAGCAACTGAGAAAGAGCCAAATCCAATTAGTGCAACACGATCGCCATTTTTAAGTGCATCAGAAGTTGCATCAACAAAGGCATCCAATGCTTTTTTAGCATCGGCTTTAGTTAAATTAGCTTTTTCAGCAATTGCATCAATTAATTGTGCTTTGTTCATAAGAAAACTTGTTTAGGGTTAAAAAATATCTGTATTACGTAATCAAAATTAGTTGTAATCCGAATAACTAAAAGAACGTGAAACCACAATAAAATCAAGGCTTTCAAATCGTTCATTTTATTTTGTCACTAAATTCCTAAATATGATTCAAAAAAGCAACCGTTCGCTAAAGTTTTTTTTAAAAATAATTTCAAAAGAATTTTGCCGAATGTTTTTGTAGTTTAAAAAATAGTCATACTTTTGCAACCGCCTTTGGAGAGATGGCAGAGTGGTCGAACGCGGCGGTCTTGAAAACCGTTGACCGTGTGAGCGGTCCGGGGGTTCGAATCCCTCTCTCTCCGCAAAAATTAAAGACCTGAATTTCAATGAGATTCAGGTCTTTTTCATTTTACTGCAATTCACTTTTTTTCATAAAATTCCGCCTCAACTTTCATTCGAAAACCGAATTTATGAATATGTTAATAACCGAATTTCAGTATTTTATCTCACCTAAAAAGTATTTATAATTGAGATAAATTATGAAAATAAACCCATATGTAATTTGGGAATAAACCTGTTCTGGCTACGAAATCTTTGCCCGGCGGCGTAAATCAACTGCATCTAACCGAAAATAGCCGGCTTTACGGGCCAGCTATTCGTGTATTGAGCGCATATTTTACCAACTTAGTTCCAGTGTCTGTCCTTTTTTTAGCGCGATTTCCTTATTCCCGTCGCCATAAAAAAGCGTCGTTTTTCCACCGTTCTTTGCATATACCGAAAGTTTGTTCACTTTTTTCGAGCTCCAACTCATCGAAACCACAAATCCTCCCCGTGCGCAAATGCCTTTCACTTTTCCTTCGGCCCAGGCATCCGGAAGTGCAGGTAACAAGCGTATCTCATTTTCGGTTGACTGGACAAGCATTTCTGAAAATGCGGCTGCACCGCCAAAATTGCCGTCAATCTGAAATGGCGGATGTGCATCAAACAAATTCGGGTAGGTCCCTCCTCCCCTTGCATAATTTGTTTGTACTCCATCAGGTTCTACATATTTCAACAATTCCCGGATCATTTTATACGCATGATTTCCATCAAGCAATCGAGCCCATAAATTAATCCTCCAGCCTTTCGACCAACCTGTAGTTTCATCTCCTTTAATTTCGAGGGTTTTCCGGCATGCATCCGCCAATTCAGGAGTTACCAGTGGTGAAATATGGTTTCCGGGGAAAAGTCCGAATAAATGCGATTGATGGCGGTGTTGCGGTTCCTGATCCTCCCAGTCGTAATACCACTCCTGAAGATTTCCCTTTTTGCCAATCTGATACGGATACAATTTTCCCAAAGCAGTTTCAAGTTTATTCCTGAAATCAACATCGATATTCAATATTTTTGAAGCCTGAATGGTTTGCAGAAAACATTCACGGATCATGGCCAAATCAGCCGTTCCACCATATAAAGTCGCGCCAACATACCCTTCCGGAGTTTTGTATGTATTTTCCGGAGAAGTTGATGGTGAGGTTATTAATTTTCCGTTTTTATCCTCGACCAGCCATTCCAGACAAAACAATGCAGCGCCTTTCATTAAATTATAAGCTTCGTTTTTCAGAAATTTTTTATCCTGAGTAAACTGAAAATGTTCCCATAGGTGAGTGCTCAACCAGGCGCCGCCCATATTCCAGTTGGCCCAGTTCGGATCGCCGGTTCCAAAATCACCAACCGGATTGCTCATTGCCCAGATGTCGGAATTGTGGCACACCGCCCAGCCATTCGCTCCGTAAAATGTCTTTGCAGTAACTTTTCCTGTAGTAGCCACATTTTTAATAAAACCCAACAAAGGCTGGTGCATTTCAGATAAATTGGTATTTTCGGCCAACCAGTAATTTTCTTCAGCATTAATATTGGTCGTATAGTTGCTGCTCCATGGCGGAAGCATGTGAGGATTCCAGATTCCCTGCAAATTGGCCGGAACGCCCGGCGTACGGGAACTACTGATCAACAGATACCGTCCAAACTGGAAATACAGAACTTCGAGATTTTTATCTTCCAATCCCTTGGCATATCGTCTGAGTCTTTCATCTGTAGGCAGATCGGGAGCATCGGTTTTTCCTAAATTCAGGCTAACCCGGTTAAAATAGTGCTGAAAATCGTAAACATGCGACTTCTTTAATTTTTCAAACGATTTCCGGAAAGCCTTTTTTAATTGATTTTCGGCGATCGATTCCGCATTAAGTCCTTCGGTTGCCGGATTCTTATCGAATCCGTTAAAACTGGTTGCAATTGAAACATAAACAAGAGCTTCAGTTCCTCCGGAAAGGCCAATAAACTGATCACCTGAAACCAAATTTCCATCCATACTTTTTATCGCAATCCGGGTCGCGAAACGAGTTCCTTTGTTTTCATCAAAAACGATTGCGTTGGGCATATTGCCACGATAATTTGGTTCTGTATGAACCGGTGCATAACCTTTTACTTTAAGTTTGTTATCAGGCGTTGAAACCGTATTTTTCAGCTGACTTTCGAATTTTACATCAAAATTCAAAGCGCCTTTCTGACTGCTGGTCAACCGGATTATCATGATTTGGTCCGGATAGGAAATAAAGTATTCACGGCTAAATTTTACTCCGTTTACCTCGTAATTAACTTTCGAAACAGCTTCTGTAATATTTAACTCACGGCGATAATTTTGTGCTTCCCCGTCATGCTTAAATTCCAGAAAAAGAGTCCCAAGCGGAGCATAGGATTCGGAAAATCGGCCCTGAAGTTTGCGCTGCAACTGATCAGCTAATTTATAATCCTCATTCTTTAAAGCTTCGCGAATAGCCGGAACATTTTTATAGGCTTCAGGATTCATGTACGGATCAACCGGTTCTCCCGACCAAAGTGTGGCATCGTTCAGATAGATCTGATCGGAATCGACCCCGCCAAAAACGGAAGCACCCATTTTGCCATTTCCCAGTACCAGACTTTCCTCAAAATATTCAGCGGGTTTAGTGTACCAAAGCGTATTGGCAGATTGTGCCTGGCAAAACTCATTGCCAAAAACAAAGAGAAGGAGAACAAATACGAATAGCTTATTATTCATTTGATTTGGTTTAAGGATTAGTTTTTCAAAGAAACTGTTTTTTGAGGAAATTCAAAATCAGGAATTGATCTATACAATTGCAGTTCCACTTAAGATTTATTTTTAATCAGCTTTAAGGTTGTCGTATTTCCTAAAGAGTTTTTTATCAATACGAAGTACACTCCTGAAATCAATTGGCTAATATCAAACCCATTATTTTGTTCTGGATTTTCAATCATCAACACCTTTTGTCCGGAGAAATTGTAAATTGTAATTTGACTTATTTTTTCAGTTGCTCCTGAAATAAAAAAACGATCACTGGAAGGATTTGGATAAATTATCCATCGTTCCGCAAGATTAAACTGGTTAATATTAGTTGGGATTTTAATTTGAGCAGTGTCCATCACCTGATACAAAAAGTTAATTCCCTGAGGGAAACTGGTCACCAGACTATTCACATGATCTCCCGAAGGATCTTGTTTATAAGTATGTGCCAGATGATATTTTTCCAGCGTATCGGCAAACATTTGATTGGGAACTGCCAGTTTAAACTCGTCCTTTTCGCCGCAATACGTATGAATAGCCATCGCAGGCTCACCATTCCAATCACGGATTAAATTGATCGGATTATAGTTCTCCCATCTATTCAAAACGTCAGGCTTCAGGTTTCCTGAAAAATCAACTGGAAAATCGATAGCTGGATCAGCATCTAAATTTGGTGTAAATGCACCGGCCATCGAATAAACCAGTTTAGTGACATTTCCGGAATAGTCAAATTTATATGGGGCTGATGTTCCATGTTCGGATTTAATTACCGGAAGGATATCGTCAAAATAGGTAACATTCAGCGGACCACTCAACGACGATACACCTATAAACTTTTCGGGATATTTCAATGCAATTTTCATCGCCCCGAATCCGCCCATCGAATGTCCCATAATGCTCCATTTCTCCCTGACTTTAAAAGTATGGTACTTTTCAGAAACTTCCTCTGTTATATCCTGAACGATGTAATCTTCATAGTTTCCGTAAAGGACCGAATTGGTATAGAAACTTCCTTTGTATGGTTCGCAGGAACCATCAGGAATGATAAAAATAACCTTGAATAGCCGATCAAAAAACATACGCGTGAAAAAGTTATCCAGCAGTGGCTCGATCGAATTTACCATATCGGTAGCCGTTACTGAAGCTCCGTGCAGAAAAATAATTACGGGGTATTTCGTAAGTGTATCCGATTCGTCATATCCCTGCGGTAAACCTACATAGTATGTTTTTTCCTGCTGAAGGGCCTGGCTGAATATGGTCTTTTTCTGAAACCATTTTGCTGAAACAGGCAAAGCAGGCAGACAAAGAATCAACATCAGGACAAGCAACTTTCTCATTTTCATTTTCTTTCACCAGGTTTTCAGGCACATTTATAACAGGATTTAATTTTTCAGGTATTTTTCGAAGAACTGATCCTGTTCCCAAAGTAAATGCAGAATATTTTCTTTTGCTACGTAGCTGTGGGATTCTTTAGGCAATAAAACCATGCGGGCAGGTGCTCCCAATCCTTTCAATGCCTGAAAATAACGTTCGGTCTGCAGGGTAAAAGTTCCGGGATTATTATCCGCTTCCCCATGAACCAGCAACAAGGGAGTTTTCATTTTGTCTGCATTCATAAAAGGTGACATGGTGTTGTAAACTTCCGGTGCTTCCCAGTAATTGCGCTGTTCACTCTGAAATCCAAAAGGAGTTAAGGTACGGTTATAAGCGCCGCTTCGGGCAATTCCACAGGCAAACAGATCACAATGGGTTAACAAATTGGCAGTCATGAACGCGCCATAGGAATGACCGCCCACAGCAACTTTTTTACGATCGATGTAACCCAATGAATCAACCGCATCGATGGCTGCCTGGGCATTGGCCACCAGCTGACTGATAAAATTATCGTTGGGTTCGGTTTTTCCTTCACCGATAATTGGGAATGCGGCATCGTCCAACACCACATACCCTTTGGTTACCCAGTAAACAAACGATCCGTAGTATGGAAAAGTAAATTCATTCGGATTCGAAGATGTTTGTCCGGCGCTGTTTTTATCCTTGTATTCGGTCGGATAGGCCCAAATAAGCAACGGCAGCTTTTCCTTTTTCGTTTTATCGTAACCAACCGGCAAGTACAAAGTTCCCGAAAGTTCTACCCCATCGTTTCGTTTGTATTTGATCACGGTTTTTTCAACATTTTTAATACTCTCAAACGGATTCGGGAATTTAGTCACGGCAGTGGGTGCAATTTTCTTTTTCAGGTTCCGGAGATAATAATTCGGATATTCCGAACTGGATTGCAGCAAAACCAGCACCTCGCCTTTTTTCATGTCAACCAGCGACATGATCCGTTCCATTTTATCGGTTAAAACAGACTGATAAATGCGCGTGTTTTTCCGGGTCTTCACATCAAACTGATCGATAAACGGGAATTGGCCATCTTTGGTAAATCCGTCTCCGATTAAAAAAGCCTTGTCTTTTTCCAGAAGTAAAAGATCTTCTCCAAAAGAGTTTTTCATGGTTTCGAAGTTTCCCGGATCGGAATAAATATCCTGTTGGTTCCGGTTCGAAATAACTTCAGGCTTTTGTTCCGGATTGGACGGATTAAACAAATAGGTCCGGGTATTTCGGGTGTCGTACCAGCCATCATATAAAACTGCCGTGGTTTCATTTCCCCAGATGATTCCGGCATAGCGGTCGATGGTTTTGGCCATCAGAACAGGATTCGAATCAAAAGGCGCCGTCCACAGATAAACGGCATCACGAAATTCAACCTTATTCTCCGGATTGCCTTCATCCAAAGCTTCGGTATAAACCAGAGCTGCCGGTTGGTCCTTTCTCCAGCTCATGTATCTCGCTCCTTTGCGAACGGCCATAAATCCCTTGGGTAATACTTCCGACAACGGAACTTCATTCACCACTTTAATTTCTTTTCCTGACAAGTCGTAAACCACGCTTTTCGAAGGGAAACGGTTATACGGTACCAGATATGAAAATGGCTTCTGAATATTGGATACCAGGATGTATTTTCCGTCCGGAGAGAAAATTTCTTCCGAATACATGGATTTTCCCTTGAACAGTTCCATCCCGCCGTCCAGACTGATTTTATACAATTCCGAAGTTACCAGGGTTTCGAAATTGGCTTCATCGGTTTTATTTTTTAATAAATCAGCATAAGTCCGGTTTTGTGCTTTTTCACCTTCGCTGTTCGAAATTGTCGGACCGGCTGGAAGTTCTCTTTTGGCATCAATCAAAGCGGGACGATTTTCAGGAATGAACCTCACCAAAAGATGCAAATTATCTTTATACCAACTGAAAGGCTTGCCCAAATTGGCATTTAGCGCCCGTGACGAAACTTTTGAAGCAACAGCCGTAGCGACATCAAGAACCCAAAGATCAACTGCACCGGAACTTGTGTTCGTAAAAGCCAGCTTCTTTTGATCGGGTGACCAGGTCAGATAGGTGATACGCGGGTTCTCCGGCAATCCCTGAACCTGAACCGGGTCCGAATCAACATCGTGCATTTTACGCACTTTTAGATTGTTGATATAAATTATAGAGCTTGAAATATTGGTAATTGGATTAATTCGCAGTCCTCCGAGCCGCATCTCCTCCTGATTCAGATCATCAAGCGTTTTGTAGGTACTTTGGTAGGTGAACACCATGAATTCCTTTTTCTCGTCCATCATCACCCGCGGCGCACGCTCGTAATCAGCCAGTTTGAGTATTTCTGCGGAAGGTTTCTGATAGGTCAGGTTTTCCTGTGATTCAGCAACAAAAATTGTAGAAAGTATGATTCCCATGCTAAGTAGAAGTTTTTTCATCCGGATATATTCTATTTTGACGTATTCCTTATAAAAAGTGCTATTCGATATTAAAGTGTTTCAGAACCCGCAAAGCCCGCAAAGTGTTCCATCGGCCAGCCTTGCCCGGAGTTTCCATTTCAACATGTGTCCGACCCGGATGTTTTGCCTGAAGCAGCCATTTTTGCTCCGTGTTTCGTTTTTTAAGGAGTAATTCAAGGGCTTCATCCATCCGGTTATCGTAGGGAATCCGGGCATCCTGAAAATAATCCAGAGCCTTCAAAACATCATATCTCCAGCGGCAGGGATACGAAAAACGAGTCATTTTCGGATCGATAACCCGACCGGTCTTATCCGACTTAAATAAATGGTGCTGAAGAATAAATTCCCTGGATTCATTTTCCATACGGAGTAAATCATCGATCCGGTAGTTATATCCGTTCCTCGAATACTCCAGAAAACCTTCCAGAACCGATAGCGTGGTATGCAGTGAACTGTGTACCGCACCTTTCCGGTTCGAATGACAATTGAAACCTCCATCGCCCAATTGCTGACCGGCCAGAAAATCGATCACCGACTTCAAATCCGTTTCCGGAGCAGTAAAATAGCTGGCATAATTCAGGAACATGCCATTCACGCAAACATCGCTGTGTATTGTTCCTGAAGAAGGATTGATGCCACCATCGGCACTTTTTTCTTCAGCAAGAATCTTTTCAACAGTCAGCCTGATTTCGGGTACAGACGGACTGATGGCCAGATTTTTTAATTCGAGCAAAGTGTAATGCGACGAAATCCATTTTGGTTGATAAAATCCTCGGCCCCAATGTCCGTTTGATTGTCGTTTTGAAAGAAGAATCTGGCCCCAGCCTTCAGTGGCTATCCTATTCTGAAGTTTAGGTTTATCAATATTCAGCAAGTCACGATACACTTGATACTGAATAGAAACATCACCATCCAGAAGCCATTGAATAATAGGATCGTTGATCATCGGATGATTTTTTATACACCTTATTTTAATTCTTTGATCAGTATGTTGCGATATTCCATGGTTCCACGATCGGCTTCAAGTCCAATTGGACCAGTGGCCGGAAGCTGAAGTGCTTCTTCAAGAATCTCCCCGTTACACGTACAATGAGCAACATTATCTTTCACCACAACCTCAATTTTATTCCAATCTTGCGCTTTATAGTTTTTAAGGTTTCTATAAGGGCCAGCCACGGGGTAATCGCGGCATTGCAATTGAATTCCACGGAAGTAAATACCGCTGTCAGCATTAATTGCTGCCCGAAATTCAACAGTAAAACTGAAGTTTTCCGGATAATCTATCTTAGTCCACAGGCCAATGTATCGTTGACCCTTTGCTTCGTCAGGATTAGGATTGACCGTAAGAATACCATCTATCACTTTAAAGCGGTTATCTGATGATGCAATCTTTCCATCAAATGATTCAAAAATGATTTCTTCCTGATTCCCGGTACGATAACCCCAGCCAGTTAAATCTTTGCCATTGAACAGGCTGGCATAGTCAATGGTGAGACTTGATTCTCCAGTTCGTGGCTGCGACAAAACTTGTGTTTCAGCAGTATTTTTATTTGCCTCTGCTGGTTTTGCAGCAAAGCTATTGTTAACGGTTGCTGTTAACATCCATAAGAAGACTAGGCTAAAGGAAAAGTGAAAGATTTTACCACCTGAATTAATCTCACTAATGAGACGAATACGTGAAAGAAATTTATTACTCATTTGTTTCGATTTTGATTGTTTTGATTTGGTTTCTAAAGAAGTGAACATACTTTCATGAAATGTGTCGTTAATTCTTCTTTTTCCGGATCTTAACTAAATTACACGAATATATGCATTTTCAACTGCTGATTAAACATATCAGATTATAAATTAATGATTTATAAGTTGACCACAAATTATATTTCAATTAGCCTTTAAATACTTTCTGAATTTCAGCAACCCCAATCCCGGGCTTTTCAATCAAAGTCACTTTGCCATCAATAACCTGCATTCCTGAATACGGATCGTTCGAAATCAGCAGGTTCCCGTCAAGATCGGCCCAATCGCATTTCGGAGCCAGTTGTGCGGCTGCCGAAACGGCGCATGAGGTTTCTGTCATGCAACCAATCATCACTTTCATATCCAGCGATTTTGCAAGAGTCAGCATTTCGTGTGCTTCACGCATTCCGGTGCATTTCATCAGTTTAATGTTTATTCCGGAATACACCCCTTTGGCTTTCATCACATCGGGCAGTCGCTGCAAAGCTTCATCGGCAATGGTGGGCAACGGACTGTTTTCTGTCAGCCAGGCCATGTCGTCGATTGAAGTTTTGGACATTGGTTGTTCCACAAACACCACACCTTTTTCTTTCAGCCAGTGAATCATTTCGAGTGCAGCATGCTTATCGGTCCAGCCCTGATTCACATCCACACAAAGCGGCACATCAGTTACCGAGCGAATGGTTTCAATCATTTCCCGGTCGGCTTTCTGTCCCAGTTTTACTTTCAGGATTTTGTATGGCGAGGCTTCAACGACTTTCTGCCTGACAATTTCCGGAGTGTCGATGCCGATGGTAAACGAAGTATTTGGCGTATCGGCCGGATCGAAGCCCCATATTTTGTACCAGGGCTGGCCCATGATTTTGCCAACCAGATCGTGCAGTGCAATATCAACGGCAGCTTTGGCAGCACAGTTACCGGGCATCACCGAATCAACATATTGCAGAATATCATCGATCTGAAACGGATCTAAAAACTGGCTCAGATTCAAAGCTGAAAAGAATTTGGTTGCAGTTTCAACACTTTCGCCCAGATAAGGAGGCATTGATGCTTCGCCATATCCTGATATCCCATCAAACTCAATCCTGGTAAGCATATCCGGAGTATGGGTTCGCGAACTGTTGGCCAGTGTAAACGTGTGCCGCAACTGCAAATCATAGGGTATAAAACTAAATTTCAATCCTTTTCCTGAAGGTTGTTTCATAGCTGCAAAAAGTGTTTCAATTCCGGCCATGCCGGCTACTGCTGTTATTCCTGAAGTTCGTATAAAATTGCGACGACTGTTCATTGAGTTGAAATTTTATTGATTTTTTGGAGCGGCATACCACGGATGATCTTTAACCAAAGTAATTCCTTCGGTATTCAGCGAATTTAAAATCCGGCTTGCTGCAACAAACTTCTTCTTTTCGGTGACATTGTATGCCGGATCGTTCGGGTCGACACTGCTGATTTGCACCAACCCGGAGGCGTGAATGTATTTTCCGGCTCCCAGATAAAGCCCCACATGGGTAATGTGATCGGCATTCCTGCCAAAAAACAATAAATCGCCAGGCTGAAGATTTTCAATTGATTTAAAATCGGGATGTTCGCCATGAATCGCCTGCTGTGAGGCATCGCGTGCCAGAATGATGCCCTGCGAAAACCAGGTTGTTTTCGTAAGTCCCGAACAATCCATGGCTTTGCAGGAAGTTCCGCCCCACAAATAAGGTGAACCCAGCAATTGTCTGGCAACTGCCAAAACCGATTGAACATCAGGTTTTCTTTCCGTCCAGGCGCTCCAGGAAAGACAGTCGGCTTTCCGGACAAATCCGCTTCGGCCATCCGGAATCCGGATTTTTAAAAATCCTTTCGATTCTGATTCCACTTCAAACAAATCGCCCAAAACCAGATCAGAAAGATTGGCAGCATCCTTTTTCGAAGAAGCCAGTACTTTTCCTGAAATATGGTTAAAAACATAGCGGTTAGATTTTTTCCAGCGATCCATCTCTTTCGGAGTAAAACGTGCCAGCCCCAGACTATCCATCCATCCTACATATTCGTCAGGAGTTTGAACTTTGTACCATCCCGGTTTGTGATCAAGCACTTTCAGTGGTGTTCCCATCAAAGCCTGCGAAACTAATTCTGATGCATGATCTGGTAGTGCCCGCATATTTGAAACCGAAAGAGTTGCCAGTCCCCAGTTTTTTTCTCCAATAACTGAATCTTCCTGAAGCAGTATGTTTTTCGCTTTTGACTGAGAATTCAATCCAAAGAAAAGACTCAAAAACACAAACACAAGTTGTTTCAAATTCATTTTATCAGCATTTCTGGTTTAATAATCTTACGGATACAACAAATATTTCTGCCGAAGCTTTTTAAATTCCGACAATCCGGGTTCCCAGGAAGTACGAATCGCCATTTCCGATTTTCCAGAGATGATTTGATCTTTTAAAAGTGTCGTACCAGCCAGTTTATCAAAGTTTCCCATCTGATTACTTTGTTTGTAATCGAAAAACTTTTCCTTAAACGGATATGCCCGATACAGTTCAATCAGCCATTTCAGATTGATCTTTCCGGATTTCCGCAATTCAGAGGTATCGTATTTTCTCAGATCAATTCCATAACAGGCTTTATTCTGATGCAGCGGTGTTTCACTCATTCCTTTGATGCTTTCCGGAGTAAACGAAAAGTCATATTTCCCTTTCAAATCAGGATTTCCGAGCACCGTAAACGGAAAATGAGTGCCCCGCCCCTGACTGATAATCGTTCCTTCGAACAAACAAAGCGACGGATACAAAAGTATGGATTGTTGGGTATTCAGGTTTGGTGAAGGTGCAACCGGCAAAACATATTCGAGATCGTGCGAATAATTGGCAACCGGAATCACCGTGAATTTACATTTGACCTGATTGGCCAGCCAGCCTTCGCCGTTGTATAGTTGTGCCAGTTCGCCGATGGTCATTCCATGCGCGATGGGTATAGGGAACATGCCGATTCCTGATTTCAGTTTCATATCCAGCACCGGTCCGTCCACACAATAACCATTTGGATTTGGCCGGTCGAGAATCAGCAATTCCCTGTTGTTTTCGGCACAGGCTTCCATCACTTTGGCCAACAGGTTGATGTAGGTATAAAACCGCGCTCCAACATCCTGAATGTCAAATATCAGCAGATCGACATCGGCCAGATCCTGTTTCGAAGGTTTCGATTTTTTACCGTAAAGTGAAATTTCACGAATACCGGTTTTAGCGTCCGTGCTGTCGGAAACCACTGCTCCGGCGCTGGCTGTTCCCCGGAAACCATGTTCAGGGCCAAAGATTTTCACGACATTTATTCCAATCGATTTGAGGCTGTCAACTAGCAACTCTTGGCCAATTACCGAGGTTTGATTGGCAACAATTCCAATTCGTTTTCCTTTCAGGCGAGGAAGGTATTTTTCAGTCTGTTCGGCTCCAGTTTTTATTTGAGCAGTTGCCGGGAAATCGCATGAAACCAGCAACGCGATTAAAAACACCAGAAAAAGGTATTTCATTTTCATCGAAGATCGTTTTTAATTTTATTGGCCAATTCAGCAAAAACATCCTGATCGACACACACCTGGGTCAACATATCAGCAATCACACTGCCGGTTATCTTGTCAAAATCACTACGACGAGGAGTAATAAAAACACCTCCAAAGTCGACAGAACCCGGACTGATCAGAAAGTTATCCTTCTCTTCGGCAAAATACTGCCAGGGTCGGTGCGCTTTTCTCGGGAACAGATGTACGATCCATTTTCCGTCAGTATAAGAACAAAGCGCATTCATCATGGGTTCGTCTTTTTCGGGTTGCATCGCTTCGAAATGCTGATAATACAGACGAATCACCTTCAATGTTTCTGTCAGGGAATCCGATTCAATAGAAATCATTTTCCGCAGGTAATGATCGAAAGCCCAAACCTGCATGTTTTCTCCGGAAAATAATGATCGTCCGGTACTTTTCAGCTGGTGAAATTCTTCGCTCAAAGGCATAAATTCATTTTCTCCTGCCTGAAAATGCAAATGATCGGGGGCAGATGCACCACACTCAGGACCATTGTAAAACACCGTAAAACCCTTCATTATTTCGGCCAGCCGAAGCAAGCTTTCCGCATTTTGAATAAACCGCTGGTCGGTGTGATGAATGGACGAAACAGTAAAATGGTTCCTGAAAATCGGAAACGGATTCACCAAAATCAGAAAATCATCGCCAAATGAAATTCCTTCCTGTTCAGCAGGCAGATTGTCTACGCATAAAAAACACCGGCGCGCGGCAATCGAAACCTTATCAGTTTTTGCCGCCGACGATTGCAGGCGTTCAGGATTATACTGAACCTTGATCTGAAAGCCGTCAAACTGAAAACATTTTTCCTCTACTTTTTCCAGGCTTGAAAAATTTGCCGATGCCAGCGGCCATTTCTGCCGCTGTGATTCGGTGAATTCAGATAATACCTGTGCAGCAGTTTTATTTGTTTGTGTTATGATGTCGTGCAATTGTGTCATTATTTTTTGATATTTAATCCCCAGTATTTCAAAATTTCACCCATCATTTGATTTCGTTCTGTGACATATTTTTGAATTTATCGATATTCCATTTTGTCCTTTCAGGACGAATAAAAACATATTTTCTTCTTCCCAAGGCGTTGCCTTGGGCTAGATTATCTTGCCACTTCGTGGCGTATGGATCACTCATCCAGAATATTTAATGTTATAATCTTAAAGATTCAAACTTATCCAAATCTAAAATTATTTAATCTAATTCTTTGTTTAATGTTTCTGTTTTCAGGCTGAAAGCCTATCATAACCTAGCCCAATGGCAACGCCTTGGGGATAAAATCAACGGCCAATTCATCGTCCTGAAAGGACAATATAATTTTATGTCCATAAATATTTTTCATCGAAATCAAGCCCATTTTCTTTTAAAAACTGGACATATTCCTCTCTGAATGTTTGATGTTTATGATGCTCTTTTTGGTTTTCAATATATTGATTCACAATTTCCACTTTTGATTGACTAACCGAATATCCCG
>JBASYJ010000028.1:0-4627 GCA_049277435.1 Prolixibacteraceae bacterium | reverse complement strand
AAGCCAACAAAGCCTCCGAATATATTTCCTATCTGCCCTGGATAAATGATCAGGTTCAGCTTCCGAAACCGGAACACGAACAAAAAGTAATTCACCTGTATTCCATCAGTTTCCAGCTACTTAATTTGTGCGAGGTAAACTGGGCGGTTCAGGGCCGGCGGGCAAAACAGCAAAAACAAGGAGCCGAAAGCGTCAACGGAAGTTGGGCGCAAACTTTTACAGAACTAAAAAAATCGGGCATTTCGCAGGATAAAATCATTTCATCGCTTTCGCAGCTCGAACTCGAACCCGTTTTAACTGCACATCCGACTGAAGCAAAAAGAACAGTTGTTCTTAAATATTACCGCGAACTTTATTTGCAGTTGGTTCAGCTCGAAAATCCAATGTACACCAACCTGGAGCGTCAGCAAATTCGCTCCGGAATAAAGGAAATTCTGACCAAACTGTGGTTTATCGACGATATTTATCTCGAGAAACTCAAGGTTGAAACCGAGCTGGAAAACATGTTTCACTACCTCACCACTGTTTTTCCTGACGTTTTTGATCTGCACGATAAACAAATGGTTCACGCCTGGGAAGAAGTCGGATTTAAACCCGAAGCTTTGCACAATTACCGCAGCATGCCCAAAATAAGCCTGGGAACCTGGGTTGGCGGCGACCGGGATGGTCATCCCCTGGTGACTCCTGAAATTACAAAATATACGCTGGAAAGACTGCGCACCGAGGCATTGAGTCTGGTTCGTCAGCGATTGCTGACGCTTTCCGACAGTTTGAGCATTTATACCACCGAGAATTCACTTCCGGAGAAACTTGGAATGTTAAAAAATCAAATGCAGGAACAGATTCCTGAAATCGCTGATAATGTACGGTTTGCTTCGGCAACCCGCGAACCTTTCAAGCAATTTGTGTTGTTACTGATCGAAAAACTGCCGGTAAAAAAAGAGCCAACTTCAGGAAACCGTATGCTGGTTCAAACCAGCTGGACCTATTCAAATTCAGCCGGATTGATTTCAGATCTGGAACAATTAATGGCAGCACTTTCGGAATGGGGCGCTCCCACACTGGCCATTAACGAGGTAAATAAGGCATTACGGTTTGTGCAAAATTTCGGATTTCACCTGGCCCACCTCGACATCAGGCAAAACAGCACGTTCTATCAAAAGGCTTTAATCGGATTACTTGAAGATCTAATCAGCTCCAATCATTCGGTTATTACAGACAATCTGGTAAAAAAAGAATTTCTACATCAGGAACTTAACCAATACCGGCCATTTACCTATTCCTACTCCGGAACAGTTGCTGAAACCAACAATGCACTGGGTTACCTGGGCGTTTTAACCGATCATATCCGGAAATACGGATCGAATGCCTTGGGCTCGCTCATCGTAAGTATGACGAAAAAAGTGGATGATTTATTCACTTTCTACCTGCTTGCCCGTGAAGCAGGTTTGTATGTGAAAACAGCATCGGGACCCGCGTGCCAGCTTCCTGTAGTGCCGCTTTTTGAAACCATCGACGACTTGCACCGCGCGCCAGAAATTATGGAAGAATTTTTAGCTCATCCGGTCACTCAGAATACACTTCGGCTGCAAATGGAACGTAAAGGTTATTCGAAACCAGTGGCCGAAATAATGATTGGTTACAGCGACAGCAACAAGGACGGTGGAATTTTATCGAGTCTTTGGCATTTGTATGAAGCTCAATATGAACTGGCCAAAATCGGTCGGAAACATGGTGTAGATATTCGGTTTTTCCACGGAAAAGGCGGAAGTATCAGCCGCGGTGCAGGTCCGATTCACTGGTTTTTACGCAGTCTGCCACCAGCTTCCTTAACCGGAAAATTACGACTGACCGAACAGGGCGAAACCATTGAGCGAAAATATGCCAACAAGGTTAATGCGGCCTACAACATCGAATTACTGACTTCAGGTACACTCCTGAATACCTTGCTGAACACCGATAGACACGATGCCGGACTTTTTGAGCTGATTGGATTTATGGCACACGAAAGCTTTAATTCTTACAATGCGCTTACCCGCCACCCTAACTTTATTCGCTTTTTCGAAAATGCGACGCCGATCGATGTGATTGAAACCAGTAAAATCGGTTCGCGTCCGTCAAGGCGCACGAATCAGCGTTCGCTTGAAGATTTGCGGGCTATTCCCTGGGTTTTCAGCTGGACACAGAGCCGCGTGAATATTACCAGCTGGTTTGGTGTGGGCAGTACCCTGAAATTATTAAAAGAACAGCATCCTCAAAAATATGCACTCCTGAAACAATTGCTGGTTTCACATCCGCTTGTTCGCTACATTTTGACGAATGTGGATTCAGGATTGGCTGCAACCGATCCGAAAGTGATCGAAATGTATGCTTCGCTGGTGGATGACCAGCAGGTGAAAAATGATATTTTACCGCTGATTTTATCCGAATATGAACTTACGCAAAGCCTTTTGGCAGAGTTGCTTGTAACCCCTTTCGAAAAGCGGAGAGTTAATCATTTTCATTCCACGCAATTACGTGCAGTAGCTTTGGATCTGATGCATCAGATTCAGGTGAATGCCCTTAGAAGCTGGAGAAGTGAAAAAGATTCGCCGGACACGGAAATTGCAGATCATCAGAATATTATATTACTGAAAACCATTAATGCCGTTGCAAATGCATTGGGATCAACCGGTTGATCAGGATAATGCTTACTTTACTCCCGATTTTCAAAACCAATAATTAAAAAGATTTAGCCGTGCAAAAAATTGTAAAACAATATTTCGACGAATTTTCAACCATGTCGGAAGCCGCACATACCGCGGTACTTGAGATCGCTGAACGCGAAGGCATCGAAATGAACAGAATCATCATTGCCACTTCTTTTTGTTTCGATGAACTGAATCACCAACCTGCAAAAATGAACCTTCCTTCTTCTCAGGGAACTTTTATTATGGGTGGATTAGCAGGCTATCCGTTTGTGGGCGAAATCGGTCTTACTGCCTTTTCCGACCATGTCCCGGATGGTGGAGCAGCACTGTTTATTTTTGGATCGCACATTGGAATTTCGCGTACCGGAGAAGTGGGGAAAATAAAACGTGTGGGCCAGCATCGCCACACCAATACCTGCGGTGCCCTGATGATGGTTCAGGAGCATGTATTATCCACTTCAATTCATCAAATCGATGCAGCAGATTATTCTGAATTTCAGCCCGAATTTTTAGCACTGCGATTGCTGCCAAAAGCTGAAGAAATTAGAAATGCTGAAGTTCCAATCCTGAAAACCACACATTTGGTTTACGACGAAATCGAAAAAGAAATGCTTGAATTGATCCAGCAACATCCGACTTTTCTGAGTAAATATCCGGTTTATATTTTAGGAGGAATTGTGATAAACACCGACGAAACCTTACCAAACTATTTTTCTCAGAAAGTTTTCAGGAGGGTACAATAGGAAGAACCGAAGGGTTGCTTATTTCTGCCGGGTCGTGGTGTAGTTTACCAGTTCGATGAGTGCGGTACGGGATTCACTTTCAGGAAACTGCATAATTCCGAAAATGGCTTTTTCGCGGAATTCGTTCATTTGTTGCGCGGCATAATCCAAACCACCACGGTTTACCACCAGATCGACCAGCTCTTTTACTTTAGCCTGATTTTTATTCTTTCGTTTAATCAGACGAAGAATCCGGCCGCGTTCACCCGATTCACAATTATTTAATACATACAATAAAGGCAAAGTAATCTTTTTCTCTTTGATATCATTTCCGATCGGTTTGCCCAGAATTCCCTTGCTTTGGTAGTCGAAAATATCGTCTTTTATTTGGAATGCAATTCCGACATCGAGTCCAATCCGGAACATTTTCTCTACAATTTCATCATCTTTGGTCACAGAAGCGGCTCCCATGGCCATACTTGTCGCGATTAAGGAAGCTGTCTTTTTCCGGATAATATCGAAGTAAGTTTCGTTGTCGATATCCAGTTTCCAGCTTTTACGCATCTGCAAAATTTCGCCTTCACTCATGTCTTTTACCGCTCTCGAAATTAGATGCAGAAACCGGTATTCCTTATGGTCAAGTGTATTTAGCATTCCTTTGGCCAGGATAAAATCTCCAGCCAAAACGGCAATTTTATTTTTCCATAACGCATTGATAGAGAAACTTCCCCTCCGTTCGTAGGATTCGTCAACCACATCGTCGTGAAGTAAAGTCGCGGTATGCAGCAATTCGATGGAAGAAGCTGCCAAATGAGTTGTTTCATTAAATTCACCGCACATTTTAGCCGAAAGAAAAACAAACATCGGGCGCATCTGCTTGCCTTTTTTCCGGAGAATATACCGAATAATAATCTGAAGCAACGGGACATCACTTTTTATGGCTTCTTTGAAGTAGTTTTCGAAACTTTTAAGTTCTTCCTGAATAGGTGATTTTATAATATCCAAAGAGGTCATCAAGGCTTTTTTTGAGAGTTTCAAAATTATAAAATTTATTTACTTTTTCAGGAATTCAAGTCCAATTGATCGAATCGTAGATTCAAGTCACAAATGCGACAAATCAATTTAAAGCTGCAAAAAAGATTTCAGACGGCGTTTTAAAATTTAACTTTTCTCTTGGCCTTCTGTTTATCTTATTCTGTACCAGTTTTATATATT
>JBASYJ010000027.1:0-3003 GCA_049277435.1 Prolixibacteraceae bacterium | reverse complement strand
CTGTTTGTTACATAAGTTTTGGAGGACGTGCACAGTCTATTCCGGAAATGCAGATCAATAACATTAAAACTTTTTTGGCTCAAAGTGAACACGAGATTACTGTTTCGCACGAACGAATTCAAAAAGGCGTTTCTGTTGAAGTATTGTTTGGGGCATTCAAAGGCATAAGAGGAGAGGTTGTAAATGTTCTGGGGCAATCAAGACTTTTAATTCGCATTGATTCAATGAATTGCAGCTTATACGCCAATATATCGAAAGAAGAAATTAAATTACTTGAAGAAAGTCGGGTGCAAAAAGGCAGGCTGGTCGTGTAGCAGATACTCAATCTGCAATGACCGAATTGTTGGATTCAATTTTAATTGACAAGGAAGGTTGTATCCTATTATAATCCCTGGTCGAGTTTCGGTTCAGTAAACTACTGAAAAACAATTGATTAACATATGTAATTGAGTGTTCCTAATTGATCATCAAGAAATTTGATTTAAAAAAAAACTGATCTTGTTTGGAATAAATCTAAATAGGTGCTATGTTTGTATAGAAGACAAAAGAGTATTAAAACCTTTAAATAAAATTATAAAATGGCATTCGTATTACAAGCATTACCATACGCATTCGATGCTCTTGAACCTTATATCGATGCACAAACGATGGAGATTCATCATGGTAAACATCATGCAGCATATACCAACAATTTAAATGCTGCTGTTCAGGGAACAGCTCTCGAAGGGCTATCAATTGAAGCAATTTTGGCAAATATATCGGCTCATTCTGTTGCAATCCGCAACAATGGCGGTGGTTTTTTCAATCACAACTTGTTTTGGGAAGTTATGGCGCCAGGTGGTGCAAAAAGTCCTGAAGGAGATTTATTGAAAGCGATCGATACAGCGTTTGGGTCGTATCAAAATTTCAAAGAGGCATTTACCAAAGCAGCTCTGACCAGGTTTGGGTCTGGTTGGGCCTGGCTGGTAAAGCAGGGTGATAGTCTGGTGATTTCGTCAACACCGAATCAGGACAATCCGCTTATGGATCTGGCAGATGTAAAAGGAACACCGGTACTTGGAGTAGATGTGTGGGAACATGCATACTATTTGAAGTATCAAAACCGGAGGCCCGATTATGTCGATGCCTTTTTCAATGTAGTGAATTGGGACGAAGTTGCCCGACGGTTTAAAGGTTAGTTGATTTTTGGTTTTTTTCCGCCCGGTACAGAGGTACCGGGCGGTTTTGTTTTTATAGACACTGATTCATTTCTTCTTCAATATCATTGCTGTCTGAATTATTCAATCCCCCCCTTATTCAGAACCATTTTAAATTACTGCAGAAAGCCTGTTTTCAGCAAACCATTTGATGCTCGTTTCGTTATTTTAAGCAAAAATCAAACAATCATTGTTTAACCAAAAAATAACCAAAATGAGTTTTACATTACCCGCATTACCCTATGCCATCGATGCCCTTGAACCTTTCATCAGTGCCCGCACTCTGGAGTTTCATCATGGCAAACACCATCAGGCTTATGTCACCAATCTGAATAACCTGATCGCCGGAACCGAATTCGAAAATGCCGATCTGGAAACCATCATCAAAAAATCGGAAGGTGGAATTTTTAATAATGGGGCACAGGTTTTTAACCATACCTTTTATTTCGAACAATTCTCTGCAACACCTGCCACCGAACCTTCAGCAAAATTAAAAGCAGAACTTGAAACTACTTTTGGTTCGCTCGATGCGTTTAAAGAAGCGTTCAATAAAGCTGCAGCGACACAATTTGGCTCTGGTTGGGCCTGGCTGGTAAAAGATGCAGCTGGTAAATTGAGCATCGTTCAAACCAGCAATGCCGGCTGTCCGGTTCGCGATGGATTGACCCCGCTGTTAACCTGCGACGTGTGGGAACATGCTTATTACCTCGACAAACAAAATCTTCGCCCGGCTTACATTGCCGATTTCTGGAAAATAATGGACTGGAAAGTTGTAGAAGGAAGAATATAATTAGTGATTAATGATTCGTGAATAACGATTAACGAAGTAAAATCACAAATTTTTGATCGTTATTCTTTAATCGTTAATTTTGATTTCAGAAATTGTAAAATCGAAAATTATGAGTACCGAAAAAGTATTGGCAGTGCTATCTGCATCAGACAAACCTTTAACTGCAGGAAAAATTGCCGAGTATGCCGGATTAGACCGTAAAGTGGTTGATAAGGCCATGAATGAATTAAAAAAGGAGGGTAAAATTGTTTCGCCGGTACGCTGTGCCTGGGAAGTGGCAAAATAATCCGTAGAATAAATATTTTAAAGACCGCTGATTCGATTGAACAGCGGTCTTTTGCTTTTCCGGCAAAATTTGTATGGATATTCAGCTATCTTTAAATTTTAACAATCCAGAATTAACGAAATAAAGAAATGTACGAATCATCAATTATTACTCCATGAAAATTCTCCATACCTCAGACTGGCATCTGGGCAAACGGCTTGAAGATTTTCCGAGAATGGAAGAACAGCAGGCAGTTTTGAAGGAAATCTGCGAAATTGCCGATCGCGAACAGGTGGATGCCATCCTGATTGCCGGCGATCTGTTCGATACCTTTAATCCGCCTACTGAGGCAGTTGAACTGTTTTACCGAACCCTGAAACAACTGGCATGTGATGGAAAACGCGCGGTTATTGCCATTGCCGGAAACCACGATTCGCCCGACCGCATTGAAGCTCCCGATCCGCTGGCACGCGAGTGCGGGATCATTTTCGCCGGATACCCGAATTCCGAAATTCCGTTGTTTAAGTTGGAATCCGGATTAAAAGTGCTTAAATCCAACCAGGGATTTGTTGAGTTGAAACTCCCCGGAACGGATGTGCCTTTGCGCATACTATTAACGCCATACGCCAATGAATTTCGCTTGAAAACTTACCTTGGTCACGAAGAAACTGAGGAAGAATTACGATTGGTCCTTCAGGAAAAATGGCAGGAACTGGCCAATGAATATTGCGATACAAAAGGCGTAAATGTTC
>JBASYJ010000026.1:0-2347 GCA_049277435.1 Prolixibacteraceae bacterium | reverse complement strand
ACTCCTCCTATATAAGAATACAATTCCTTTTCATCTTTCTGCCTGATCAAACACAAATTATTCTTCACATGAAAAATCAGATGAACATACAATTTAGATAATGACTGTGACATAATTTTGAATTTATATTGTCCTTTCAGGACGAACAAAAATACATTTCCTTTTCCCCATGGCGTTGCCTTGGGCCAGGTTATAATGCCACTTCGTGGCGCTTCAGGCACTCATCCTGACAATTTAATATGATACTTTTTAAAAATTGAACCTTATCCTTATCAGGAATAAATTATTCCTATTATTTGTTTTATGTTATTGTTTTCGGGCTGAAAGCCCTTCATATCCTAGCCCAAGGTAACGCCTTGGGGAAAAAATTATCAATTAATTTGTCGTCCTGAAAGGGCAATATACTTTTCCACCCTGAATCAATCTATTTTAATCCCCAGGATTTCAAAATTTCACCCATCATTTGATTTCGTTCTGCAGTGCTCGAAACCGTCTCGAAAGGAAAACCTAAAACTACGGTTTTGTAGTTTCCGTCGAAACAAATCCCTGCAGTTTTATTATCGCCTTTATATCTGAATAAAACCCGGGTATCTTTGCCAACCGGTTCAATAGCATCGGGCGATTCGACCTTATAAAAATCCGGATTGTACTCCTGAACAAAATGATATTCATTGCAGAAATCAGTTTTAACCGCATTTACCGGATATACACAAGCAGATTTACTGGCATGATTGGTCATAAACCGGTAATGCAAAACATCCGCGGCAAATTTTCGGGCAAGCGTATCGCCACAAAGTTCCAGATCGGTTCCGACATATGCACCGGACAAAAATAACTTCGCGTTTTCTCCGGAAGTGTATGCTGTAATCGCTGTGCGCATTTCAGGAGTATAAAGAGTGAAATCGCAATTTGACAGGCCGTACATTTTCCTGGTTGTTTTCTCTTCGCCGAAAATGATATCCAGCGCTGAATAGTCGTTTTTATCCAGGCTCATTTCGGCAAAAGATTCATCGCTCACCGAAATAAAACCAAACCCATTGCTGCGGAAAGCTTGTCCGTGAACCAGCGGATAATCAAATGAATTTCCTTGTACGATTTGCATTTCCTCATTGGAGTAGCTGGCACCAAAACCGGGAGCATCGTCATCTTTCCATTCTGAACTGCGGTCGAAATCGTATTGTTCGCCAATAGATGAAACATCTGATTTATAAGCAACACCTTCATCTTCTGCAGTTAAAAAACCGGCTTGTTTGCCATTGTCAAAGGCAGCCGGACCACAAATCCGGTCGAAAGCATTCACGATCAGAACTGGTTTCCGGTCATCGGTTGGCAGACTGCAGGCCAGTATTTCCGATGGAAAACTTTCACCGCCCTCGTTTACCGCAGTAATTTTGAAACTATAGATGATTCCCGGTTTCAAATCGTTAAAAACGTATGTCGGTTCAGAAACTTCACGGCCATTGTCAAAACCACCGTTTTCAATCCGGGTATAAATCCGGTATGATTTTGCTACTGCTGTTGGTTCGAGTACATCCGAAACTGGTTTCCAGCTTAGCCGGATTCCACTTTCTTTCCTGCTTATCTTAAAATGGTCGACAGGTAAAGGCTGAACCACGTATTCCTGATGGTTCTGAAAAGCCAGAAATTTCAGGAAACCTTTATAAAACGCACGGCTCACATCAAATTTGAACCGGGGATCCTGTGCCTGCAACATATCCGCAAAATTCTGATGCGACATCATTTCCGAAAGAATGGTTGGCACTTTTGGTCGTGCTGCCTCTGAATACTGCTTGTTCCACATTCCGCGGCGTGTCCATTCCGGTTCGTATAATTGCTGAATATCATTTACAACCTGTGAATGAACAATGTCCGCAAGATCGCGGCTCACCCAGCGTGACTGACCATTTGGAAAACTATCCGGCCCGAAAGTAGTATCGTAAATCATCAGGCTTCCGATGATGGAACTATCCGGAGTCACTCCGGCATCGGTATGAAATCCCATCACCAGATCAACCGGGATTCCCAAACCTTTGACATTTGGATATGCAGCCGGGCCGTTTGGCGCACCAATCAAATAATTCACCCATTCGCCCCGACTCTGGTAATCATCTTTATAATCGTTTTTTCCAGCTTCACGCTGAGCAAAAAGCGTTGAATCTTTGCCCCGGTTGGAATAATCCATTTTGGTTTTGTTCAGGATATAAACCAGTGAATCCGGCATACCGGCGTATTGCAAATAATAACGGGCGGCTTCCTGATACCGTGGCCGCTGACTGGCAAACGGTAACCAATCCGAAGAATCAATTTTAAATCCTTTTTGATCACGAAGTCTTTTCAATTTCTCCAT
>JBASYJ010000025.1:0-56073 GCA_049277435.1 Prolixibacteraceae bacterium | reverse complement strand
GTGATTCCAAAACAACTTTGGTCTTAAATTCTTTACTAAATCTTCTCCGTTTGAGTGACATAAATTTTAATTTAAAGATGATCAATTTATATCTTAACTCATTGTCCTATTTTGGGGGAGTATCATACAGTGATGTTTTGTCCGCTTTTATTTTGTAAATTAGTGAGTGTAAAATATAAACGAATATCCGAATGAAGTTTATCCTTAAAGTGTATAATTCCTTAAATCTACATAATCTATATGATAACACTTTATAAATAAGGTAATAAGGAGGTAGCTTGGGTTAACGAATTACTACTAAGGTTGAAAAAGTCATGTTAAGGTTTTAAACCTTATTTTTATAATAAACCTTAGTAGAAAATAGATGAGAAAGTCAATTCAACCTTATTAACTTGTTGTTTTAAATTCCTATTTTTATAGATATCAGGCTAATCTAATTCTTGTCAAGCAATGATTTACAAAAAACATTAATTTTAATTGAAATGAAAAACTTCGGAATAGCTCTTTTATTTTTCTTCCTGATCGGATTTTCTTCCTGCGAAAGAGAACTAATAATTTCTCCGGAAAATACGGATAGCCCTTTGTTGACCAAAGAGATATTTTCTGAAGAATTGTATATCGAATATACCTGGAACAATCAGAATCTGGTCAGTGAATCAAAATCAAAATATTTCTACACCAGCTATACTTATGATTCAAATAATCAGTTGACTAGCTATGACATGTATGAAGATTCACGTATTTACAGCAGTAGCTCGTATGTTTTGCAGGAAGCCATGAATCGGCAAGAATGGGTGAGCCCTGAAAATACTGAAATCTCTGGCAGAGGATTTTACACCTACAAGCAGGGAAAACTGGCGAAAATTGAAGTGCAGCGTTTTCTGAATGATTCCAAAAATTTCAGTGAATTTGAGCAGGATGAAAACGGAAGAATTAGTAAACAGACTTTTTTCAGCGAAGAAAAACCTTCAGGATATATTGAATACCAATACGATAACTCCGGAAATCTTATCCTGAGAAATCAATTTTATCTGGTCAATGGGAAAGAAGTTTTAAGCAGTTCAACAACTTATGAATTCGATGATAAAAAGAATCCGTTCAAGGCATTTCAACGCCTTTTGATTCCCGGAAGATATACCAATGAAAATAACATTGTAAAGGAAACGCTTACTCTTGCCGAGCCGGTTCCGGGAGTCGATCAGATCCAGGTAACTGAATCGGTTTACGAATATAACGATCTGGATTATCCGGTTTTAAAAGACAATATGATCCGGTACGAATACAAATGATAGAATAGCAGTCCGTTGGCTAAAGCCGAACGGCAAAGGATATTGCCGGAATCCAAAATCAGGGAATTATTTCTTGCCGTCTGCTTTAGCAGACGGATAATGGCAAGGATCTCAATAAATAATTTCTAAAATTTACCGGTAAAACACATAATACCAGAACGTATTTCCAAAATCTTTTCTCAAGGCCGGTTCAGCAGCTTTTGCATCCGACCCGTATTGCTGAAAAGTGGCCAGGTACCTGTTCCATTTTTCTGCGGTTGAATTATTAAGCTGAATAGTCCCAAGATCGGGAATCGCGGTTTTTAAAGCGGGGAGGGCAACAGCTACTTCTTCAATATGAACCGGTAATTTTTTGAATCCGGCTTTTTCCATTTTCGGAAGTTCATGAGCGATTCCTTTGTAGTCTTTGTTCAGGAGCATAAAAGCCAGTTTATATTCAAATGCCTTTTTGTTCAGCGAATCGCTGGCCAGAATCAATCCTATATTGACCACCGGATCGTCGGTAATCGAAAAGAAATCGGTTTTGATCCGGTTTTTCCAATGTTTCCCGAGTTCCGGATCGGCTGCCAGTGCTGAGTCATTAAACAGCAGTTTTTCGTACAAAACGGCTTCATTCCGGTAGAAAAGAGTTTGTTTCAGCAAACGGATATACTTTGATGCCACCTTGTGATTCTCATTAATCAGGTTTGTCCTGATCAGCATTTTTAAACCTTCCGGAGTGTGCCCTTTCATCACCATATTTTCGAAAGCCCAGCGCTGAGCTTCGTTGTACATGCCGATGGTGTAATAAAAATAAGCGCCTCGTTTCAGAACTTCGCTCTCCAGCGACCATTTCAGGAACAGGGTTTTGCCTTCGGGGCTTTGCTGAAAACGGAACAGGAGATCGTTGAGCTGACCGGTTTCGCTTAAGGCAACATTATTCAGGAAAATGCTTAACTGATTGCCTGTTGGATTGGCCAGATTGTAAGCGATCAGCTCATCGAATTTTTGCTGGTAAAACAATTTTTCAACCGTAAAATAGTGTTTGCTTTTGGCTTCGAAGTGCTTTATTCCAATGGAAACCATTACAACGGCAATAACAGCAGACACTCCCAGACTTTCGGCTAACTCCGGAAGTTTACTTTTGGCCGGAAGTTTCAGGTTGACTTTGGTAATTAGCGGAAGGATTGAAAGACTGATCGCAACAGCAAAGAAAAGAGCTTTTTGTGTTGAATTTCCTAATTCTGTATATGGAAACGTCAGCAATGTTTTGATGCTCTGAAAAAAGAGGAATTGTGCGGATAAAAAAATGAAAGCCAGGTTCAGAAATCCAATTACCGGGATTTTTATCCAGTATTTTCGTTCCTTCAGCAAAGCAAAATGTATAATTATCAGGAGCAGGAATACCCAGGCAAAACCGCCAGTGGCAAAATACCAGAGCGGGCTGATCAGAACAGGAATCCAAGCCCTGTATGAACCTGTTTGCTTCGTTGCCAGGTAGAAAAAAGTGAGTTGAAGCAAAAGTCCCAGACTGTTGAAAAGGAAAAAATGGTAATCGGTATGAAGATAAAAAAGAGCAGATCCGATAAAAAAGGGAATCAGTACTGGTTTTTTCCCTGAAGTACGTGCGATTATTCTTGAAGAGGTAAATACGATCGAAGTAAGAATGAATGCGGGAATAAATGCTCCGGCAAGAGGATAAATGTAAAAAGCTGAAAGGAATATACCCAGATAAATCAGCAATCCGCCGGGTTGCCGGAGATTCTCCTGAAGAAAATCAAAAGACAAAAAGAACAGCGAAGATTTTTCCTGATAGAAAAGAATATAATCGGTGAAAAAACCGAAATATATGAATGAAATGAGGAAGAAGATCAGATAAGGTAATCCGGAAAACAGTAGGTTTATTATGGATTTGGTTTGATTCATATCGATGCGGAAAATGTATTAGTTTTTGTACCAGTTGGCCTGAACGGCTTCCTTCAGAGCCAAATCGCGGATCTCACCCGGGTTCAGGTTAATTTCGACGGTCGAAAATTCAGGAATATTGAAACTCTTCAAAAAATGGTCGTAAAATTCGGGATCTTCCTGTGGCAGAATAAAAGCTTTTCCTGAATTTCCATTCTCATCGACGGCAGTTATGTAGGGTCGGGTAGTGGCGCCATCGGCCCGGCGGCTGCTAAAAATAAGCCATTTACCATTTGCCGACCACGAATGATAGCTATCGGTATCGTCGCTGTTTGATTCAAGCCTGACACTTTTAAATGTTTCCGTATCCACCGAATAAAGATCGGCTTCCTTGTGCCAGATCGGGAAACAACCGTAATCGGCCAGGGTCACGATCACAAACCGGCCATCGGGTGAAATGCGCGGAAACGCTACACTTTTGCCCATCTGAACAGCATCCAGTACCACTTCCACATTTCCTGTTTTTCGTGCTGAAGCGTCAAACGAAACACGGCACAGGTTGTATTGAATCTGTTTGTAATCGTATTCGGCTCCGATTTGAACGGCCCTGCAGAAATACAAATACTTTCCGTCTGGCGACCATTCCGGATAAGTGTCCATCGATGTTTCGCCTCCGTTTAACTGAATGTTCATCATTTCGTTTTTCTCCAGATCATACAGCACCAGCGACGATTCGAGATCGCTCACCTCCACTTTTTTAGTATCGGCCGAATGGAAACGCTGAATGATTTTATTTGACGAAAAGGCTACAAATTTGCCCGAAGGATGCCAGCGCGGATAAACAGCACCGTTCTTCATTTCCTTGGTTTTCAGGTTGATTTTCCGGAGTTTTCCATCGCGATAAAAGTATGTTCCGCCGTGGCTTCCCCGCATGTGAAACATAAAATCGCCGGTTTTGCCATTGTTAAACGCATGGCAATTCACACAATTTTCGTCGACCACACTGTTTTCAATTACCGAATTTGACTCAAAGGATTCCAGATTCCGGCAGTTGATGCTCAATTCTTTCCAGCTTTCGTAGCCCGGATAAATCAGCCGGTAATACAGAAACGGGTCAATCGGATCGATTGCAACCTGATTGGTCAGGCTTGGAAATTTAGCCCAGTCTCCGGCTTCGTTTCTGGTATAAATGTCAATCTGGTATTCTTTTCCTTTATTGGCTTTTAGCAGCTGTTTCCATTTTTTTTCAGGAATGGAAATCACACCGTTTGCCGACAAAACCTCAATTTCACTTCCGGAGTGACCTTTAAACCGCACAAAATAGGCCGTAGCTTTTTCCTGAATCTTAAAATTCAGCGGAGCAATGTTGGGAGGGATTGTAATTCCTGAATAATCCGGCTCAATCGCCACATTTTTTTCGTTTGAAATGATTGTTCCATTTGGTTTTCCGCCGCAGCCGGCAAGAAGAACAGCAAGGAAGAAGAAATAAATTTGTTTCATATTTTTGACCTAAAAACAGCCCTGGACCAGCCTGAATGATTGCAAAAGCTAAGATACTGTTTTTGTTTTGCCAGCCATGGATAAATCAAGGTTTTCAGCATTGCAGGTGCCATTCAATCAGCTACATTTGTTAAAACCGAAAATCACAGATCCATGAACCGAAACCTGATTTTATTTATAATCCTTGAACTTTTTATAGTATCCTGTAATTCGCCGAAAATGAAAGTTGATCTGATTGTGACCAATGCCCGCGTGTATACGGTAAATGATTCGTTCACCGTGACCGAAAGTTTTGCCGTTCAGGATGGTCTGTTTCTGGCCGTTGGCAGCAATTCGGAAATCAATTCAAAATATTCTTCGGAACAAATCATTGATGCCCGGGGCCTTTCAGTTTATCCCGGTTTCAACGATGCGCATTGCCACTTCTACGGGTATGGCATTGATTTGATGCAGTATGCCGATTTGGGAGGAACTGCAAGTCAGGAACAGATATACAAAAAGCTTCAGGAGCAATACCAAAAAATAGGAGGGGAGTGGTTGCTGGGTCGTGGATGGGATCAGAATATCTGGCCTGAGAAAGAATTTCCGGACAATCAGCGGCTGAACGAATTGTTTCCGGATGTGGCAGTTTACCTGGTTCGGATCGACGGACATGCGGCCTGGTGCAATAAAAAAGCGCTCGAAATTGCCGGGATAACTGCTAAAACGAAACTTGAGGGCGGAGAAGTTTTGCTGAAAAATGGCAAACCAACCGGTGTTCTGATCGACAATGCGATGGAATTGGTTTTCAAACAAATTCCTACACCAGGTGACGATTTAAAAACGCAGGCTTTGGTTCTGGCACAGAAAAACTGTTTTGCGGTTGGGCTCACTTCTGTGACCGATTGTGGACTGCCTAAATCCACTATTTTGCTGATTGATTCGCTTCAGCAAGACGGAAAACTAAAAATGCGGATCAATACAATGATGGATCCAAGTGCCGGGAATCTGGACTATTTCCTGAAAAAAGGCCCGTACATGACCGATCGGTTGCAGGTGAATTCAATTAAACTTTATGCCGATGGTGCTTTGGGATCGCGTGGCGCCTTGCTGCTCAGCGATTATTCGGATGATCCGGGCAACCGCGGTTTGCTGATGAATCCGGAATCGTATTTCGACACCATTTGCCAAAAGGCTTACAATGCCGGATTTCAGGTAGCCACACATTGTATCGGCGATGGGGCAAACCGTTTTATCCTGAATGTTTACGGTAAATTCCTGAAGGGAAAGAACGATCGGCGTTGGCGGATCGAACATGCCCAGGTTATATCACCGGAAGATTTTAAGCTGTTCGGAGCCTATTCGGTTGTTCCATCCGTTCAGGCCACACATGCCACTTCAGATATGTTTTGGGCCGGCGAACGGCTTGGCCCGGAGCGCATCAAATCTGCTTATGCCTATCAGCAATTACTCGGACAAAACGGCTGGCTGCCCAATGGAACCGATTTCCCGATTGAAGGCATTAACCCGGTCCTGACCTTTTACGCGTCGGTTTGCCGCAAGAATGCCGATGGACTTCCGGAGGGTGCTTTTCAACTGGAAAACGCCCTAACCCGTGAGCAGGCCATCCGATCGATAACCTTTTGGGCCGCAAAAGCCGGTTTTCAGGAATTGAAAAAAGGAAGTATTGAAGTGGGTAAATCGGCTGATTTTGTGCTCCTCAATATCGATTTGATGAATTGTGCAGAACGTGAAATTCTGATGACAAAAGTTTTAAAAACTGTTCTGGGAGGCGAATTGGTTTATTCGGCCGAATAAATTCTGTTTTATTATAAAGTTTTTACAATCCCCTGGTGCTCTGCCATTCGGCCCAGATGATCGAAGCAAAGTAGCTGCGCAGCATTCCGTCGAACAAGCGAAAAGCCTGAATTCTGGAATAAATGGCATTAATTTGTTGTATTTCCTGAGGAATCATTTCTTTTCGCTGATTCAGAAAAGAGGTGAAACCCTGAAGGGTATCCGGATAATCGGTAACTGTTTTTTCTTCGGCAATGTAATGGATGTTGCCGGGAATTTTAATTTGTTCAGGATCGATTTTAGGAAGATAAAGGGCTAAAAGAACAAATGTTTTATCCGGAAGTTTGTATTGCCAGTCATTGTATTTTCCAATGAGGTCCACCAGTTTGTTTTTATTCTCGGTTGAGGGCTGCGAAGTGAGTTTTTCGAGTTCTGATTGAATTTCGTTTACAGTTAACTCGGCAGCAGTCCAGCTTTTTTTTATGTTCGACATTATTTCGATGTCACTAACCGGTTTATCGCTTGGTAAACCCACAAAAACAACATTTACCTTATACGAAGAGTTTGAAGCCTGAATTTCTTCAATCGTTGTTTTCAGATTATTCACTTTGGATTGCAGATTGCGAATTGTTTGCTGGATTCCACCGATATTAATCCGGTAAAAATTAGCCTGGATACTGTCGCAGGCAGCCTGTACTTCGCTCATTTTATTTTGCACTTCTTCGTTTCTGATTCCTGAAGCCTGAATATTTTCAGAACGAAACCAGACATCAGATTTTCCCTGAATCCGGATAAAAACGGTTTCAACGGCATTATTTTCCTCCACCAGGTTTGTTTCGTTCTGGCTAAACATCCATTTCGCGGTATTTGAAATCCGGAGAAAAGTTTGTTCAAAATTGTCAGCCGAAACGGTTACTTCTGCTGACTTTCGGTTTTCAAGCGGTTTTATCTGAAGAAACTGATCGGAAGAAAAAACAGTATTTTCACTGTTTAGCTTCCAGACCGATGTTATACCATTGAGCTCATAGGTAATTCCATTTTCCCCTCTGGAAAGGATCTGGGCAGTGCCGGCAATGTCGGCATATGTATCCGGAAACTTACAATAATCCCTGCGTCCTCCCTGCATTTCAACCTCAACCTTAAATTTCTGGCCATTTTTTACAAGTAACACTTCGCCGTTTTTCAAAGTTTTTCCGTCAATTTGAATTTGAAGAAAAGGTTTTCGGAGCGGTTGAACGGCAAAACTAGATTCAGTAATAAAAAAGATGACCAGGAGAAAGAAAAGTTTTTTCATAATTCCAGGTATTACGTTCCACGTTTTGGTTTAAAATTAAACAAAAATAAGAACGATTATGATCTATCCTGATAAAAAAATAGAATCAGTCATATTTTAGAGGATTTCTGATGGTTTGTTACCGAAATCAATTGACCAATTTCCTGAAATTATTTTTTTATAAATTTTTCAGCGATTATTTGATTATCAGAATGCATCCGAAGAATATAGAGGCCAGGTTTCAAATTTCCGATTTTGATTTCTGAACCGTTTCCGGAAAAAATTTCTTTTTGAATAATTTTACCATCAGTTGAAATAATATCAACAAACCGGATTGCCTCTTTTGATTGGATGTGTAACAAATCATTGGCCGGATTTGGATAAATCAGGAACGGAGAATTGTCCTGTTCTAGCGATACTGTTGTAGCCAGATCTTTAAATGCGGGAAGTTTCTGATCGCTGTATAAGCGGTATTCTCCGGGTACCAGCAAAATTGTGGCAGTTGTGCCTGTTACATTCAGTTCTGCACCGGAAAAGAATTCGTACCAGGTTCCGGTGTGTTGGAAATTGGGCGAGATGGATTGATCAGCAACACCAAAATTACCAAGCAAGGTAATGTTATGGTTGTTCAGCATTAACTGTATTCTTTTTACCGGGCCATTTACCCAAAGTGATTCGGTTCCTGAAGTAAAGACATCAAACTGCGATCTCAGTCGTAACATGGCCGAATACACATCGAATAATTTAAGCCGTTTGGCATCGTCTAGGTAATTCCAGAGCACCGGTTTTTCTCCGATCCGGCCATTTTGGTCGATCGAAATATCATAGCCCAGTTCGCCAAATTGCCAGATCATTTTCGGTCCGGTGAGCGACAGGAAAAAAGTGGTGGCCAGCTGACTGCGTTTCAAGGCAGTTTCCTGATCTTTTGTATTGTAAGTCCCCAGTGAATTACCGTAACTAATGGTTTTAAACATTTGCCGTTCCTCGTCGTGGCTTTCCATGTAGGCAACCAGTCCGGGTTTGGTAAAACCCCTTTGCTGGTAAGATGCCCAGCTGAAATCCGATTTATTTGAATCGTGGTAACCCATGGCTGCTTCAGCAAAATTGTAATTGGCATTTCCCCAGATCAGCATTCCGTTTTCGTAAGCGGCTAACTCTTTTTCTTCGGAGTTGGCTGCAAAATGTTCCAGAATTACAATGGCTTTAGGATTCACTGTCCAGATTTTGGAAGCCATCCGCTCCAGAATGGAAATACGTTTGGCATCGTATCCACTGCCATCACCCGGCGTGTTGGTAAAACCCTTTGTAAAATCGAACCTGAACCCGTCAATTTTATATTCAGTCAGCCAGTATTTGGTTACCCGGTCGACAAAATCTTTGGTGGCCTGACTTTCGTGGTTAAAATCGGAACCCCAGCTATACACCGGGTTTGGCGAAGTTTCATTGAACCAGGGATTATCTGCTGCCGGACGGCTAAGAGCACCGTTCCAGTACATTTTCACCATCGGATTCGAATTGTACGAATGGTTCAGAACAATATCCTGAATCACGATAAATCCTTGTTTGTGGCATTCGTCAATCAGGTTTTTCAAATCGGTTTTTGAACCGTAGGCCTTGTCCGGAGCGAAATAGAAATTCGGGTTGTATCCCCAGCTGCTGTTTCCTTCAAATTCACTGAAAGGCATCAGTTCAATGGTATTTATTCCCAGTCGTTTCAGGTAATCGAGTTTTTCCTGAACAGCTTTATAGGTTTTATCGGTGGTAAAATCACGAATCAATAATTCGTAAATCGAAAGTTTACTTGTTTGTGGAATAGGATAGGATGTGGTTTTCCATGCATACGGGGTCTGTGCAGTCTGCAGAACAGAAGCCCGGTCGGATGCTTTTCCGTCAGGATAAGGGATCAGGTTTGGGTAAGTTGAACTGGAAATGTATTTATCGTCGTACGGATCCGAAATTTTATCGGCATAGACATCGGCAAGTTTTAGTTTGCCATCAATCAGGTACTGAAAAATGTATTCTTTTTGAGGAATAAGGTTTTCGATTTTCAGCCAGAACCAGTCGCCGTCTTTTTTCATCTGGTAATTGTTCCGGGGTAACCAGTCGTTGAAATCACCGGTTACAAAGATGTGATTTTTATTTGGGGCGTAAATAACCAGGGTGGCCGACTGATCGTCGGTATAATTAATTCCGGCTTCCAGTCCGGCAGGTTTTGTCTCAGTTGGAGTGGTTTCGCGGACACAAACATAAACCGAGTCGCGCTTAACTGCGGTATTTTGGGTCGCTTTTACTTTTAGCCAGTAATTTCCGGCATTGGGAATGGTTATGGTTTGTGAAATTGAGGTTCCGTTTTGTGCTGCGATTTCCTGATCGTTCTGGTAGAGGCGGATATCTGCAGATTGAGTGGTTGAAGCAGTAAACTGAAAGGCTTCGTTTTTTTCGTAAATATTTATTTTTGATGGAGATGAGATACTGATGTTTAATCCTTCAGAAAAAACATCGATAAACAGATCTTTTGTTTGTTTGGTGCCGTCAGCTGAGCGAAAAACAAGCGCTATTTTTTGCACCGTTTCACTTCCTGGTACCGAGTAATATGAAATGATATCCGGACTTATCACCAATTCATAAATGCCGTTTCCTTTGTTGGTCAGTTTGGGTTGCAACGTATTATTGCCCCACGAACCAATCACATGCTGCCAGTCGGTGTTTCCATAGATGATCACTCCGGTATGTGCATAGAGATCGGAGGTAAAGAAGCCCAACCTTGAATCCTTGGATGAATCGAAGGTAATCGTAACTGCCTTGCTGTCGATCGGAAGGGCTGGTACTGTGGTTAGTTGGGCAAAGCTTAGCTGATAACATGCAACAAGCCAAAAAAGGAGTTGAAAACGACGAATCATGAATTTAGAGTTTTTAGGATTACAAAAAGCTGGTCAGGATAATTCCTGACCAGACTGATTGTTTTTAATTTTTCAGTATAAATTTGAATTTCCGGAGTTTAAAAAAAGCTTATTTACCCAATCCGGATAAATAAGCTTTTTGAATATTCAGCAATTAGTTTTTTGTAATTGTTGCTTTTAGAGTGGTTGGACTAAAGGTAATGGTGTAATTACCGGCAGTGCCGATAGCAATATTTGCACCGTCCTGTGTTAAGGCATTTAAATCTCCGCCATAATTAACCGCCCAGTCGTCGTTTGCCCTGAATTTTACAGAACCAACAACCAGATCAACTGTAATTTTGAATACTTTGTTTGCAGTATCCCAGCTCATATTCTGATCGTCGCTCCAGCTTCCGGCAGCATCACCAATCAATCCCCAGCGGTATGCTTTATAGGTGTATAAAGTTGGATGACTCAAATCCAGGGTGATTGAATAATCAGATTCAACTGGTACAGGAATGTTTGGTCCGTCTTTTACCAGTTTACCATCAGCCAGTTCGCTTCCGTAGTTGATCCCCCAATCCGAAGTACCTCTGAATTTAAAAGATCCGGTAGAACTTAAATGAGAAACCAGGTAGAAGGTTTGACTGGTTGAATTATAAGTCATGTTGGTTTGATCACCCCAACCTCCGGCTGTGGCATCACCAATAATTCCCCAGGTAGTTAGTGTAATCGAATAAGTCATGGTTCCCAGGTTGGCTTTTATTAAATAATAGCCATCGGCAGGAACCTGAATATCGCTGCCCGGATTGGTTAATTTACCAGAACCATTATCTCCAAAGGTAGCAGCATCAGACCAGCTATGATCTGTCACGAGTTTGAATCCACCTGAAGTCAGGAATACATAACCTTCGGCTTCGCCATTGCTGGTAACAGTTGAAATGATATACTTGGCTTTATCGCTGTTATCCCAACCGTTATAACTTCCTACCACCCACAATTTAGTTACATCGGCTAATGTTGTAAACTGAACATCGGGACCGTAAGCTGTACCTGCACTGTTGGTGGCAAATGCACGAACATGATAAACAGTACTGCTGGTTAAACCGGAGAGGTTTCCGACAAATTCACCGGCTCCGGCACCCGATTCAACTTTCTGATCGGTAATTGTAGGATTTGCAGCTGTGCCCCAAACGATACCCCTGGCTGTAACAGTACCACCACCTTCGTCGGTAACGTTACCTCCTGAAATGGCAGAAACCTTGGTTGTACCGGTTACTGCTGCAGTAGTAACTTTTGGTAAATCGATTAAAGTTTTGAACGACACTTCAGGACCATAGCCAGTACCTGCACTGTTGGTTGCATAAGCACGGACATAGTACGTTGTATTGCCTTTCAGACCGCTAATTGAACTTACAAATTCACCTGTACCTTTATCATCCGTGGTTTTGCCATCAGCAATTGTAGGAGCCGGATTTAATCCGAAACAAACACCACGAGCAGTAACATCAGCTCCGCCATTACCGGTAACATTACCTCCGGCAGTGGCCGAATTACCTGTAATGGCAGTAATGGCTGCCGTTGTCAGGATTGGAACAACCGGTAGGGTAGTGAAACTGTATTCCTCACCATAAACAGTACCAGTGGCACCAGTGGCATAAGCCCGGGCAAAATACTTGGTTGCATAAGTAAGGCCAGTCAGTGTAACGTTAAAGGTTGCTGTTTTGGTTTGACCGGTATAAGCAACTTTTTTATTGTCAATTGTTGGAACTGTACTGGTATTGTAGCACACCCCTTTTTCATTGAATCCCTCTCCTTCAGCAATTACATATCCGACCACAGTTGCGGCATTGGAAGTAACGTTGAGTAATTGCGAAGTTTTAATAGTCTGGTCTAATTTCACATCCGCAGTATCCTTTGTACAGGCAGCAAAAAGGAATGTCGCAGATACCAGAACGGCCAAAATTTTATATAATGATTTTCTTTTCATGTGTCTGGATTTAATTTGTTGGAGTAAAAACAACTTTCATTGGAGTTGTTTCCAAATACAGTTTGATATTATATTTGCCCGGAGCGATATCCTTGATGTCCTGACTATCTGTTTTACCATCATTTTGGTAAAGTTTATTCAAGTCGTGACCGGCAGGATTGTAACCCACATTTACTGCAGCCCAGCTGTTGTGCGTCCGGAATTTAATTCCTCCGGCAACAACATCTTTGGTAATATTCCAGGTATGATCAGAAAAATTATAGATCATTTTGGTATCTTTGTCCCATCCGCCAACGGCATCACCAATAATACCGATGGTTACATCAGCAACAGTCAGTTTCATCACTCCTGAATTGATATCGGCAGTCATGTTATAGGCTCCCGCTTCGAGTTCAACGGCAGGTCCGTTTTCAGTTAATGCACAGGATACTTCTCCTGAAACTAAAACACCACCATACTTTTTACCATCATCGTTGTTGTTGAACAGGATCGGTGTTCCATCGGTATAAATCCATCCGGTATAAATTTTATTGTCCCCGGCAGAAACAACACCCTGCAATTTTCCGGCAGTGGTAAATGAAAGTGTTGGAGGGCCATACGTGGTTACATTGGCCGTTTTGATTGCAGAACTGTATTCATAAGAACCGGTACCACTGCTTAGTGAAAGCACTGACCGGATCCTGAAATCAAGACTTGAAACCTGATCGGCAGGAAATTTCTTCAGTAGGATTCCATCCAGATCTCCCACCGAAATTTTCATCGAAAGAACCTGGCTATCGCTAAGAATTAGAGTTGCGTCGGCAAAGTTTGTACCCTTGGCGCATGCTTCAAGATAATACATAACCGAAGCCTGAAATCCGGGATCGACAGGAGTGCCTACAAATTCAAGCATGTTCAATCCGTTGGCTCTTTTCAGGGTCAGATCCGGGATCGACTGAATCGTTGGCAAAGTTGGGTTGTCCAGCAAGACTGCTTTTGTTTCGTCCTTCTTACAAGAAAACAAAAGAACGATCAACCCAATGAAAGTCAGATATAAATATATTTTTTTATTCATTGTTCAACAGTTTAAGGATTAATAACCAGGGTTTTGTTGTAACGTTGGATTCGCACCCATATCGTTCGATGGGATTGGATACAGGTTACGGTAACTTTGGGTAGCAGTTCCGGCAGCAACTTTACCTTTCCATGGCCACAGGTAATCGGCAGTTGTAAATTTGCCATAACGGATCAGGTCGGTTCTGCGGTGACCTTCCCAGTAAAGTTCGCGGGCACGTTCATCCAGGATGAAATCCAGGTTCAATTGTGCGGCTGTAATGTTTCCGCTTGCATTGCCATAAGCTCTGGTCCGTATTGCATTTACATAACCCAATGCGGTATTTGCATCACCACCGGTTCCACCTCTGAGAACTGCTTCGGCATACATCAGGTATACATCAGCCAGACGGAAGACAGGATAATCGGTATCAACAAAGTCGGGATGAGCATGTGGGGCTGCAGCGCCTGTTGAAGTCAGGTTGCTGAATTTAGTGATTGCCCAACCATCGGTAAACTGTCCGATATCGTTGATTTCAAGTTTTTGGCCATCTGACCAGAACATGGCACGTTTATCGGTTGCACCGGTATTGTCGGCAAATTTGTTTACCAAAGCTTTTGTGGTGCGAAGACCACCCCAGCCACCACCTACGCCAAACTGAGCAGGCGACATGGTTCCACCAATCTGAGCATGGATCAGGTAAACCATTCCCCCATAAGTTTGGGTGTGCTGGCCATCACAGGTAATCGGGAAAATCATTTCAGGACTGATGTTATTGTCAGCTGTGAAATTATTGGCGTATTTGGCATTTAAAGTATATCCGGCACTGATAATTTTGTTACAGTAGGTGATACACTCGGTATTTTTATCCTGACCGATGTAGATTTTGGCATTCTGATAAAGTTTAGCCAAAAGTGTCCAGGCAGCAGCTTTGTCTGCTCTTCCGTATTCAAAACGTGGTGCACCCAAATCGTTTTCGATTGCCTTTAGTTCAGATTCGAGGTAAGTAAACAATTCGGCACGGGTTGTTTGTTTTGGGAAGAATGCTCCCGGAGCATCAGCTTCAGTTACAAACGGAGGATTTCCATATAAATCGATGGCATGAGAATAAGCAAGTGCGCGAACAAAACGTGCTTCAGCATGATATTTCATGATATCCGGATCAGTGTTTTCAGCTGTTGCGCGGATGAATTCGTTGCTTAAAGCTACCGTGTACATGATTCTGGAATACAATGCTGCAACAAACACATCGTTTGGTGCCCAGGTTTGCCAGTGAAAATCTTTGATTGAAGCATCGTTCCAGGCAATTACAGCTTCGTCGGTAGATAATTCCTGTAAGTTCCAGTACTGACGCAGGTAATTTCCGAAACCTTCATCAATTCCGGCGATATCCGGTTGACCGGAAGGGCCCTGCTGTCCGCTCACAGAGAATGTTGCATAGAGTTTTGCCAATCCTTCCTTATAGGCCGCAGGATTGCTGTAAACAGTTAAGGAGGTTACAATATTCGGATCTTTTGGAGTAACATCCAGGTCTTTAACACAAGACGTAAACATCAGTGCGACAAAGACAACAGCTAATGATATAATATTTTTGTTTTTCATGTCGTATCTTAATAAAGGTTAGAATGTAAGATTTACGCCAAGTACAAAGACTCTCGGACGAGGGTAGAAATTATTATCGATACCTCCGTTAACTTCAGGATCGAGACCAGTGTATTTTGTGATGGTAAATACATTTTGTACGGTGAAGCTCAATCTTAATTTGGCTTTGGCAAAATCATCGAAATTATAACCCAGGCTCATGTTGTCCATTTTGAAGAATGATGCATTTTCAATATAGAAATCAGAGAAATACTGAGTGTTGGTAAATTTCGCGTTATTAACCTGAGTGGTGATGTTGTTATAAAATCCTGACTGGTTGTAAACAGTTGAATACAATGAACCGGAAGCTACGTTATTGTATACATAGTTGCCAATGTTCGCTCTTCCGGAGAAAGAGAAATCCATTTGTTTGTAGCTCACCCGTGAGTTGATACCCAAAGTAACATCCGGAGCAGGTTTTTTATAATGATATTTGTTCAGATTATTGCTGGTAACAGTACCACCAGATCCGGTGCGGTCGACATACATCCCTTCGATTGGCATGCCATCTTCTGCATAAACCTGTTGGAAGACGAAGAACGAATTTGCTGGATACCCTACCCGTTGGTTCTGAATAAAGTTACCTACACCTCCACCAATCAAACCAACATCAACACCGGTATAATTCGGATCGTCGGTTTTGGTCAGTTTGGTAATTTTGTTTTCGTTGTATGCTGCATTGAAACCAATATTCCAGCTCACTTCTTTGGTTGAAATTACATTTCCGCTCAAACCAAGTTCAACCCCTTTGTTTTCCATGTTTCCAACGTTGGTTGTCAGGAAGTTTGAGAAGTTACTACCGGCGGCTATTGGAATGAAGTTCAACAAATCTTTGGTATCGCGTTTATAGAAATCAAGAGTACCGGTAATGCGGTTCTTCAGGAATCCAAAATCCAATCCAATGTTGTAGGTTGTTGTTTCTTCCCATTTTATGTTTGCATCGTAAGGATTCGGACGAAGTGTGTTGTAGAATGTATTTCCAAACTGGTACTGTGCCGTAGCTGTACTGCTTCGGTAAACCGGTAAATACGGATAATCATTACCGATATCCTGCTGTCCGGTGATCCCCCAGCCTAATCTTAATTTCAGGTCAGAAACTTCAGGAACATTTTTCAGGAACGATTCTTCGTTGATTTTCCAGGCAAAGGCTGCAGCAGGAAAAAGACCCCAGCGATTGGCTTTGGCAAAACGTGATGATCCGTCATCACGAAGAGTGAAAGTCAGTAAATAACGATCTTTCAGGGTGTAATTTATACGTCCGAAGAAAGATACCAGGTAATTTTCGTTGATGAATTTTGAACTGTCAGAAACCTGAGTTCCGTCACCGTTGCGAACGAATGAAGTTCCGTCTTTGTAAAAATGTTGCCAGGAATATCCGGCTGTTGCATCTATTTTACTATCGATCGATTTAATTTCTTTTACATAGTTCAGGTAGAAATCCAAAAGTTCGTTTTTCCCGGCCTGTGTGTAATCGTTCAAACGACCGATACCACTGCGGTATGTGAAAGCTGCATCGTTGGATGCGTTGTTATGACCGGTTGTTGTGAAATAGTCGTAACCCACATTTAAATTAGCCCGCAAACCCGGAAGGAATGGGAGTTTATAATCAACCTGAGCATTACCGATATAACGCTGTACGTTCGAACGGTTATCGGTTTGGTTCAACAAGGCAACCGGATTGGATACGCCAATCGGGTTTGGACTTCCGTTCGGGTCCATGGTTCCATCGGCCAGTACATCCGAAAGATTTACCCAGGTATAATAACCACCAAATTTGGTGTTTCCGTTCCTGACGGGTTGGGTAGGATCATAAGAAACAGCTGATCCGACGGCTCCGGCATCACCAAAATTCTGTTTGGTATAACTGGCTTTGAAATTTACCGATACTTTTAGCTGATTTTGCAGGAAGGAAGGATCGATGCCAATGGCTCCGGTATAACGTTCCATGTTGGTTGTTTTCAGGATACCATCCTGATTGGTGTAACCGACAGAAACGCGGTATGGCATTGTTTTATAGCCACCGCTGAAGTTCACGTTATGATCGTGTGCCAGGGCAGTCTGATAAATTTCTTTCTGCCAGTTTGTATTCTGGGTTCCCAGACGGTTCAGGCTGTTCATGCTCAGGCCAACGGCACTTTTTGACGCAAGGTCATAAGCCATGGCCCTGAATTCGTCACCCGACATAACATCCATATAGGCCGGAATGGTATTTACGGACATCGTTCCGTTGTATTCTACCTGAAGTGGTTTGCCAACGACACCTTTTTTAGTCGTGATCAGGATAACACCGTTCGAAGCTCTCGAGCCGTAAATTGCAGTTGCCGAAGCATCTTTTAACACGGTGAAGGTTTCGATATCGTTCGGGTTAATGGTTGATAACGGGTTAGCCAATCCTGAAATTCCGGAATTACTTACCGGAAATCCATCGATAATGATTAACGGATCGTTACTTGCCGACATCGATGAACCTCCACGGATACGGATTGTTGATCCGCTACCAGGAGCACCACCGGCAGATGTAATTACTGTACCTGCACTTTTACCCAAAATAAGGTCCTGCGGCGAAGTGATTCCACCTTTGTTAAAATCTTTGGAACTAACGGTACTTACTGCACCGGTGGCATCAGATTTTTTTACTGATCCGTAACCAATTACAACTACTTCACCCAGTTCTTCAGTGTCGACAACAAGTTCTACAGTCAGGTTTTTCTGACCCTGGTTGATGATTTGCTGTGTTTTATAACCGACAAAAGAAAACAGGATAACATCACCCTTGTTTGCACTCAGCGTGAAATTACCATCTAGATTCGAGATGGTTCCATTGGTGGTACCCTGTACTACAATAGAAACACCCGGTAAAGCTTCTCCCGATGAACTATCGGTCACCTTACCCGATAATACTGTCTGTTGTGCCATTGCGAAATTTCCAAGCAAAAGCGACAGAAGCAATATTAATACATTTAGGTTTTTGCGAATAATCCTCATGTTTTAATAATTATTGGTTCAAATACTCGTTTGTTAGATTCATACATCTGTTTTTTTGTCAATTACCTTTGTTTTTTCCGTTAAATACTTCTATAAATTAATTCCGTGACCAAATTAGAGCTAACCCAATTAGATTGTTAAAAAATGTTATAATCGAATTTCTGCAATCGTTTGCGGTGACGTTTGCACTCAACCTGTTTTAGAACAGGTAGTAACTGGTGGGTATGTTTTTTACTTTTAAAAACAATTTAATTTTTTCTTTTGAAGAGGTAATTAATTCCTGTTTTAAATTGCTAGATTTGAATAAAAGACCCAAAAAACAAGGATTTTATGCGTAGTAATCAAATTACAATAAAAGATATTGCACGTATATTAGGTGTCTCACCTTCAACGGTTTCAAGAGCGTTGAAAGATCATCCTGACATTAATACGGATACCAAAAAGGCTGTAAATGATCTTGCAAAGAAGTTAAAATATCAGCCCAATGCAGTTGCTCTTAGCCTGAAAAACAGCCGTAGCAACACCATTGGCGTGATCATTCCTGAAATTGTCCACTACTTTTTCTCATCGGTCATTAGCGGAATCGAAGATGTAGCCTCAAAAAAAGGATTTACGGTCATCATTTGCCAGTCGAACGAAAGCTTCGACCGAGAGGTGGCCAATGCCAACACCTTGTTGTCACACCGGGTCGATGGAATTCTGGTTTCAATATCTAAGGAAACACATGAATTCGACCATTTGGTAAATCTTCAGGAAAGCGGGATTCCACTGGTTTTTTTCGACCGGATTACTCCTGAAATCAATGCCGATCAGGTGATAATAAACGATCTGGAGGCATCGTACAAAGCCACCCGGCATATGATTGAAACCGGACGGAAACGAATCGCACATTTTGCCGGTCCGCAAAGTCTGATCATTGGCCGCGACCGTTTGCAGGGATACCTGAATGCCCTGAACGAAGCCGGAATCCCGATCGATCCGCGACTCATTATCGAAGCGGATACTTTTGAGCGTGCCCGAGTTGCCGTGATCGAAATGTTCGATGCCAATATAATTCCTGATGGGGTATTTGCCGTAAACGACCTGACGGCCATTGGCGCCATGCAAACCATTCAGAAGAAAGGCTATAAAATTCCGGATGATATTGCTATTGTTGGATTTAGCGACGGGCGTTTCTCCGGAATAACCGATCCGAATCTGTCATCCGTCGATCAGCATGGTTACGAAATGGGTACCACCGCGGCCGAGATACTTTTTCACCGCATCCTATCCAATGAAGAGGAATACATTCCGGAGGTTAAAGTATTAACTGCCGATTTAATTGTTCGGGGGAGTTCGGTGAAAGAATAAGTTTGTTGGCTCCGTTTCATTTTACAGATTGCTTATTCCGAAGTATTTATTCTGCAGCCAGAATTTGTAAATAGGATCCTGTATCTCAATCTGATCAGCAGAAATGTCGATTATTTCACGCGAAAGCAGCGCTTGTTTTAGTCTGCCGATGTTGGCTGATGTCCCTAATTTATATTTCTGAAGTGTATTTTTTGAGCTTAGTTGTTTTTCTCCCGAAAGGAGTGCTTTCAGAAAATTTAGTTGTGTGTTTGACAGTGATTCGGTAATATTTACAAACAACAGACTAAGCTGATTGACAATGCACTGATGAGCATCTGACACGTTGGAGGTGGTACATTTTTTTTCGGTCCTGAGCCAGGTTTGCTGAGCCAGTTGCTGAACGTAATACGAATGATTTTCTGCTAGTTGTGTTATCAATAGAGCTTCTGAATTTCCGATTTCCTTACCGGTTTCGTTAAATCTTCGCTGGACAAATTCTACCCAGTTTTCTTCTGATATTTTTTCTAAAAACATTAAATCGCCAAATTTATAGAATGGCATCGCTGGATTAGTAAAAACGTCCAGCAGCATGTGTCGCTTGCTGCCATACAAACAGTACGCCACATGCGTGTGTCGTTGCCAGTGAGAGCGAAGTTTCTTTTGAAATGCAAGTGGTTCTTCATAATCAGCCAGACTCTGAAATTCGTCGATACAAACCACGATTTTTATTCCTTGTTTTACTGCAATTGTTTCTGCCAGATCAAGGATTTCGTCCGGTTTCTTTTTCAATTCTTCCCAATCAATTCCGAACTAAATCTCGCTTTGGGCATCGGGTGAAAAAGATATCCGCGGCAGCAGTCTGGATAGAAATTCTTTGGCATTTTGTGCGGGTTCTTCCCATTTCGATGAAGTTGTTTTGAGAATTTCAGCTGCCAGTTCCAGGTAGAATTCTTCCTGAGTTCGGATGTTGAACAGGTCGATCTGACAAATCTTTAATTCTTGTTCTGTTTCAAGAAGTTGTTCAGTGACCCGGTTGACCAGAGAAGTTTTACCCCATCTGCGCGGCGATACCAAAATGGTATTTACCAACAATGTGAAATTGGAAGCCAAATGAGCTGATTCATTCTCACGGTCGGTAAACTCTATTTCAGTCGCGAGTTTTCCAAAAACAAAAGGTGTATGTTCCTTGGTTACATTATTTGATGTAAATGTAGCTAACAGATTTGTGACTTACAAAAATGTAACATACGAGAATGTGACACTTTTAAAGTAAATAAAATGAGTAAGTTGATGATTTTTTATCTGAAACTTTCTGTTTGGTTTAATTCTCCGAAATAACCGACCCCAACCTGTCTTCGGTCGATCAGCATAGTTACGAAATGGGTACCACCGCGGCCGAGATACTTTTTCACCACATTCTATCCAGCGAAGTGGAATACATTCCGGAGATTAAAGTATTAACTGCCGATTTAATTGTTCGGGGGAGTTCGGTGAAAGAATGAAGTGATCGAATGATCTTGATTCACACTTTTTTCAAAAATATCACCCTTTCCTGCAAACGTTTGCAATAGGGATTTTTATAAATAATTCTGCTGTAATGCTTATCAAATAAGAACTTCCGGAGTTTTTAAATTTGCTTTTCTGAAAAAACCTTCCTTATATTTGTATCGTTAATTCCACTTTGTTAATTCCGTTATCTACTTCATTTGGCTTTCCCGAATAGTCGTCGGGACACGCTTTAATTAATTCCAAACTTTTAGAAGTGCTTTGGTACAAAGGTTTTTTGATTTAAATTATTGATCCCCTGCACATGCAGTGGAAAAGGATTATCGTTTTCGCAAAGCTTCTCTTTCCGAAAATCCTTAATCGCTAATCAATAATCGTTAATCGGACTATCTTGTGCTTTGAATCTAAATTTAAATCCAATGAAGAAAAAACCTGCTTTAAGTTTTTGGCAAATCTGGAACATGAGTTTTGGCTTTTTGGGCATCCAGTTTGGCTTTGCCCTGCAAAATGCCAATGTGAGCCGAATATTTGAAACCCTCGGCGCCAATGTCGACGACATCCCGATTTTGTGGATCGCTGCTCCGGTAACCGGTTTAATTATTCAACCGATTATCGGACACCTGAGCGACAAAACCTGGGGTCGTTTTGGTCGCCGCCGTCCGTATTTTTTGGTAGGGGCCATCCTGGCATCGCTGGCCTTGCTAATCATGCCGAACTCGCCAGCTTTATGGATTGCTGCCGGATTGCTTTGGATGATGGATGCATCGATCAACATTTCGATGGAACCTTTCCGCGCATTTGTAGGTGACATGCTTCCAAGCGAACAGCGAACAGCCGGTTTTGCCATGCAGAGTTTCTTCATCGGAACCGGAGCAGTTGTTGCTTCTGCTCTGCCTTATGTACTGACCAACTGGTTTAATGTCTCGAATGTTGCCGCTGTTGGCGAGAAAATCCCACAATCTGTAAAACTTTCGTTTTATCTGGGTGGAGCTGTCTTTTTATTGGCCGTGCTTTGGACGGTTTTTTCAACCAAAGAATATTCGCCGGAAGAACTGACTGAATTTGAAGCGGAGAAAAAACAATCTTCAGATGTAGCTGAAGTAGCTTATACTTCGTCTAAAAATCTTTTACCCAGTTTTATCCGGAACGGATTTATCTGGTTAATTATTGGTGTTTTGGGAAGTATTCTAATCAAATCCATGGATTGGGAAAAGGAGTTATACGTTCTTTCTGTTGGTCTTGGAGCTTTTGGTTTGATTCTTCTCATTTCTGCATGGTACACCCGTCAGGGTTTAGTAAACAACGGATTTGTTGAGGTAATTACCGACTTGATGAATATGCCAAAAACCATGAAACAGCTTGCTGTTGTTCAGTTCTTTTCGTGGTTTGCGCTTTTTGCCATGTGGATTTATTCTACTTCAGCAGTAACCAGTCATATTTACGGAACCAGCGATTCTTCAACAGCCCTTTATAATGAAGGCGCGAATTGGGTTGGGGTGCTGTTTGCAACCTACAATGGTTTTGCCGCAGTAGTGGCTTTTAGCTTGCCTGTGCTGGCTCGCTGGACCAGTCGAAAAATGGCCCATGCCATTGCGTTGGTTTGTGGTGGATTGGGTCTGGCTTCATTTTATGTCGTAAAAGATCCGCACATTCTGGTTGTTTCGATGTTGGGAGTTGGTATTGCATGGGCCAGTATTTTGTCGATGCCTTATGCCATTCTTACAGGTTCGCTACCTGCTCAGAAAATGGGAACATACATGGGGATTTTCAATTTCTTCATTGTCATTCCACAGATTCTGGCTGCAAGTATCCTGGGTTTTTTTACAAAAAATCTGTTTGGCGGACACGCCATTTATGCACTGATTCTCGGGGGATTTTCACTGTTTCTTGCTGCGATCAGTATTATGTTTGTCGACGATGTCGATCAGAAATGAAGCCCCCTTTCAGTTGCATGAGAGTTAATGTTTTTAAAATACAGGAGATGTTTAACACAGCAATATCCTTTGCCGTCTCTTTTAAGAGACGGACATAAATTAAAATTAAAAATAAATGATTGAAGCATGTCTGTTTGATCTTGATGGGGTAGTGGTTGATACGGCGAAATACCATTTCATAGCCTGGAAGGCTTTGGCCGAAGAACTTGGATTTGAATTTACCATCGAAGATAATGAACGGCTGAAAGGTGTCAGCAGGATGAAGTCGCTCGAAATTCTCCTCGAAATCGGGGGAAAACAATTTCCGGAGTCTGAAATGCTGGCAATGGCCGAAAAGAAAAATGAGCTTTACGTGAGTTACATCGAAAAAATGACTCCTGAAGAGACTTTGCCCGGAGTGGAAAATTTCCTTCAGGAATTAAAAAACGAGGGAATAAAAATAGCGCTCGGCTCGGCCAGTAAAAATGCCCCAATGATTCTGGAACGGATCGGACTGACCGGAATGTTTGATGCGATTGTTGACGGGAATTCGATTTCAGAAGCAAAACCTGATCCGGAAGTTTTCATGAAGGGAGCCGAAAAGCTGAAGGTTTTACCTGAAAACTGTATTGTTTTCGAAGATGCGATTGCAGGTATCGAGGCTGCACAAAATGCAGATATGTACTGTGTCGGAATCGGAGCACCCGAAACTTTAGGATTTGCCGATCTGGTTATTCCCGGATTTGATGGATTTACGCTGGAAAAACTGAAAAAAGCGCTGAATAAATAATTACTGAAGATTTCAGAAAAATAAAAATATTGGGTATGAAAACTTACATCATACATGACGAGTGGAAAATAATTGAAGAAGGATTTCACCCGGAAGAAAACCGTGTCACCGAAAGTTTGCTCAGTATCGGGAACGGCCGCTGCGGTCAACGGGCAAATTTCGAAGAAAAATATTCGGGTGACAGTTTGCAGGGAAATTATGTCGCAGGGGTGTATTATCCCGACAAAACCCGGGTTGGCTGGTGGAAAAATGGTTATCCTGAATATTTTGCCAAAATCCTGAATGCCACCAACTGGATCGGAATCCATGTTTCGGTTAACGGGGAGGAGCTTGATTTAAATACTGCTGAGATATTGTCTTTTTACCGCGATCTGGATATGAGATCTGGTTTGCTGACACGCCGTTTTGTGGCACAACTGGCATCCGGTAAACAATTGGAAGTACATTCCAGAAGGTTTTTAAGTATCGCCGATCAGGAAATTGGCGCCATCCGCTATTCGGTCAAAGCACTTAATTTTTCCGGAGAAATTACCTTCCTGCCTTTTATCGATGGAAATATCGTGAACGAAGATTCGAATTACGATGAAAATTTCTGGATCGGAAAATCACAGAAAATTGATTGTTGCTCCGGACATGTTTGCCTGGAAACCAAAAAGACAGCTTTTCAGGTTTGTACCGGAATGCAGTTTAGGGTCAAACTGAACCAGGACCTGCTTGAAGTAAAAACAACTCCCGTTGAGCAGGAAAAATATGTGGGATCTGAATTTGGCATTCCGGTAAAAGCGGGCGATGAGGTTTGCATCGAAAAATATGCATCCATTGTTTCAACCCTTTATCATCCGAAAAACACACTTCAGGAAGCCAGTACAAAAGCCCTGAAAAGATCTGCCGATAAAGGTTTCGACAAACTATTCGCCGATCAGCAAAAAGCCTGGGCCAAACGATGGGAAACCAGCGACATCCGGATCGAAGGTGATGTGGCAGCCCAGCAGGGAATCCGGTTTAATATTTTTCAATTGAATCAGACTTATCTGGGTGATGACGAACGTTTAAACATAGGACCAAAAGGTTTTACCGGCGAAAAATACGGTGGCGTGACTTATTGGGATACCGAAGCCTACTGTTTGCCATTTACCCTGGGAACGGCTCCGCAAATGGTGTCGAAAAACCTGTTGCTTTACCGGTACAAACATTTGCAGAAAGCCATCGAAAACGCCGAAAAGCTTGGATTCAAGGATGGCGCAGCCTTGTATCCGATGGTAACCATTAACGGAGAAGAATGTCACAACGAATGGGAAATTACATTCGAAGAGATTCACCGAAATGGTGCTATTGCCTATGCCATATACAATTACATCAATTACAGCGGCGACAAGGAATATCTGGCGCCTTACGGATTTGAGGTACTCCTTGCTTTGTCGCGGTTCTGGAGCCAGCGGATAACCTGGTCGGAAGAGAAAAAGAAATTCGTTCTGCTTGGCGTAACCGGTCCAAACGAATACGAAAACAATGTAAATAACAATTTCCATACGAGCTACATGGCTGTGTGGACACTGAAATATACACTCGAAGCCTTGAATTATCTCAAAAAAGAGCACCCGCTTTTGTACGAAGATCTGGTTAAAAAACTTCAGATTCAAGAACTGAAAGAAACTTCGCGCTGGAAAAAGATCATTCGTGAAATGTATTTTCCGTACGATTACACCCGGAAAATTTACCTGCAGCAGGATGGTTTCCTTGACAAGGAACTAATACCGGTAAGCCAGTTGAATCAAAATGAACGTCCCATCAACCAAAAATGGTCGTGGGACCGGATTCTGCGCTCACCATACATCAAACAAGCTGACACCCTGCAAAGTATTTATTGGTTCGAGGATGAATTCGATCAGGAAAGCATTCAGCGGCATTTCGACTTTTATGAACCGCTGACCGTGCACGAATCTTCGCTTTCGAGCTGTATTCATTCTATTCTTGCAGCATCGATCGGAAGACGTGAAAAAGCCTATGAAATGTACCTGCAGACAGCCCGGCTCGATTTGGACGATTACAACAACGACACCTGTGACGGATTGCACATTACCAGCATGGGCGGAACCTGGATGGCTTTTGTTCAGGGTTTTGGCGGAATGCGTGTTCGCAACGGACAACTGCATTTTAATCCGTTTATTCCCGATGGCTGGAAATCTTATTCATTCCGTATTAATTTCCGAAATGCGCATTTGGAAATTAACATCTTCGATTCTCAGGTCGAAATCATTAATCATTCGAAATCGGGCATCGAAATCTTTGTTCATGGCAAACCTTGTTCAATAGTTGCCGCCCAAAAACTAACCCTTCAAAACTAACCCAATATGAGAAAACTTAGTGCTGTAATCTTTTTCGTCGTGTTCAGCATTTCTACTTTTGCGCTGAACATCGACCACGTTGAACCCATGTTCTGGTGGATTGGAATGAAAAATCCAACCGTTCAGCTGATGGTTCACGGACCCGAAATTGCCACTTCAGAAATTAACCTGAACTACCCCGGTGTTGAGATTAAATCCATCACCCGTTCGGTAAATCCAAATTATCTGTTTATCGATCTTCTTATTTCTCCGGAAGCAAAAGCGGGAGTTTTTCCGATCAGTTTCAGTAAAGGTAAAAAGGAAACAGCTACTTATTCCTACGAACTAAAGGATCGCCAACCCAACTCGGCTTTGCGGAATAGCTTTAGTAATACCGATGTGATGTATCTTCTTTTTCCCGATCGTTTTGCCGATGGCGATCCGTCCAACAATTCGGTTGAGGGCTTGGCTGATAAATTCAACCGGTCGGATGCTTTTGGCCGGCATGGTGGCGACATCAAAGGAATTACCGACCATTTGGATTACCTGAAGGATTTGGGTGTAACCGCGATCTGGACAACTCCGCTGCTCGAAGACAATCAGCCCAGAGGTTCCTATCATCAATATGCTACTACTGATTATTACAAAATTGATTCCCGCTTTGGCACCAACGACGATTATAAAAATATGGTGGACCAATGCCACAAAAACGGCATCAAAGTGATTATGGATATGATTCCGAATCACTGCGGAAGTGCACACCCCTGGATGAAGGATATGCCTTTCAGCGACTGGATCAATGGCGGAACAGAGTACACTCAAACCAATTTCAGGATCGCAACGGTGACCGATCCATACACTTCGGACTACGACAAAGATTTAAATTCGAACGGTTGGTTTGTGAGTGAAATGCCTGATTTAAACCAGAAAAATCCGTTCATGCTAACTTACCTGAAGCAGTTTGCCATCTGGTGGGTTGAATATTCCGGAATCGATGGAATTCGGGTTGATACCTATCCGTATAACGATCCGGCAAAAGTTGCAGAATGGACCAAAGCTATCCGGGCTGAATATCCCAACATTAACATTGTAGGCGAATGCTGGCAGCATGCAGTTTCGGAAGTGGCCTACTGGCAAAGCGGAACGCCAAACTTCGACGGCTACGATTCTGGTTTGCCGTCGGTCATGGATTTTAACATTCACGATGCAGTTTCGGCAGCTTTTAATGAAGACAATCAGGGCTGGGATTCAGGTGTTGCACGGATCTGGCAAAAACTGAGCTCGGATTATCTGTATGCCAATCCGTATAACCTGGTCATTTTTACTGAAAACCACGATACACAGCGATTCAGTACCGTAGTGGGCAACGATGTGAAAAAATACCTGCTCGGATTTACATTTTTGATGACTACACGCGGAATTCCTCAGATTTATTACGGAAGTGAGATCATGATGGGAGGCGATAAAGGCAAGGGCGATGGCGACATCAGGCGTGATATGCCCGGCGGATGGAGCACGGATACCCGTTCGGTATTTACAGCATCAGGCCGTACCGATACCGAAAATGAAGTGTACAACTACATGAAAAAGCTGATTCACTGGCGCAACGCGAATCCGGTTATTCACTCCGGAAAATTATTGCATTTTATTCCGGTTGATAATGTGTATACCTATTTCAGGAAAAACAATGAAAAAACGGTGATGGTAGTTCTGAACAACAATTCAAAAACAATGACTGTCGATCCGCAAAGGTTTAAAGAGGCAACTGCCGGATTTGTACATGGAACCGATGTCATTACCGGAAAAACTGTACAGATGAACCAGACTTTCGAACTCGAAGGAAAAAGTTCGGTCATTCTGGAACTTAGCAAATAATAAAGATGATCAAAAAAACAGGAACATTAATTGCCTTTCTGATATGGTGTTCTGTATCGGTTCAGGCACAGCAAATTAAATCGCCCGATGGCCAGCTTTCGGTGACTTTCGAGCTAAAATCAGGAGTTGCCTGTTACAGCCTGAATTACAAGGAAAATCCGGTAATCAAACCAAGTTCTTTAGGAATTGAACTTTTCGACGACGAAACCGGACTGACCGGCGGTTTTACACTGGCGAAAAGCGAAACATTAACTTTTGATGAATCCTGGAAACCGGTCTGGGGCGAATACAAAGAAATTCGTAACCATTACAATGAGCTGGCAGTTACGCTTAATCAGGAAAAAAAATCCCGGCATATCATTCTCCGGTTCCGGCTTTTTAACGATGGATTGGGTTTTAGGTACGAATTTCCGGAGCAACCGAACCTTAACTACATGGTCTTAAAAGACGAACATACCCGGTTTGCCATGACGGGCGACCACAAGGCTTTCTGGATTCCGGGCGATTACGATACTCAGGAATACGACTACACCGAATCGAAACTTTCTGAAATAAGGGGCCTCATGAAATCGGCATTTACACCGAATGCATCGCAGACTTCTTTTTCGCCAACCGGAGTGCAGACTTCGCTGATGATGAAAACTGCTGAGGGTTTGTACATCAACATTCATGAGGCAGCTCTGGTTGATTATTCGTGTATGCATCTGGAACTTGACGATAAGAACATGATTTTCGAATCGGCTCTTACTCCTGACGTTCTGGGTAAAAAAGGATATTTACTTGCACCTTGTACTTCGCCGTGGCGCACGGTGATTGTGAGCGATAAGGCGACCGATATTCTTCAGTCAACCTTAACGCTTAACCTGAACGAACCCTGCAAAATTGAAGACACTTCGTGGATTAAACCAGTAAAATATATAGGTGTCTGGTGGGAAATGATCACGGGGAAAAGCTCGTGGGCCTATACCGATGCTACTTCTGTTAAACTTGAATCGTTTGATTATTCAAAAGCAAAATCCAATGGAAAGCATGGTGCCAATAACGTGAAGGTGAAACATTACATCGATTTTGCTGCTCAGAACGGATTCAGTCAGGTTCTGGTCGAAGGCTGGAACATCGGTTGGGAAGACTGGTTTGGTAAAACGAAAGATTATGTGTTCGACTTTGTAACTCCATATCCTGATTTCGATCTGAAAATGCTTCAGGCTTATGCCAATTCAAAAGGTGTTCGGTTAATGATGCATCATGAAACTTCCGGTTCGGTGCGTAATTACGAACGGCATATGGACAAAGCTTACCAGTTTATGGCAGATAATGGTTATAATGCGGTAAAGAGCGGTTATGTCGGAAATATTATTCCGCGTGGTGAACACCATTACGGACAATGGATGGTGAACCATTATTTATATGCTGTAAATAAGGCTGCCGATTATAAAATCATGGTGAATGCCCACGAAGCTGTGCGTCCAACTGGCTTGTGCCGCACCTATCCGAACCTGGTTGGTAACGAAGCCGCCCGTGGAACCGAATATGAAGCTTTTGGCGGAAGTAAGCCTTTCCATACCACCATTCTGCCATTCACCCGCCTGATTGGTGGCCCGATGGATTACACGCCCGGAATTTTTGAAATGGATATTTCGAAGTTGAATCCGGATAATCATTCGCATGTCAACTCCACCCTGGCAAGACAGCTGGCACTATACGTAACCATGTACAGTCCTTTGCAGATGGCCGCCGATCTTCCGGAGAATTATATGCGCTTTGCCGATGCTTTTCAGTTTATCAAAGATGTGGCCATTGATTGGGACGAATCGAAAGCCTTGGCAGCCGAACCCGGTGATTACATCACAATTGCACGCAAAGCAAAAGGAACCAACAACTGGTTTGTTGGCACGACCGTGGATGAAAACGGATATCTTTCGAACCTGAAGTTTGACTTTCTGGATGAGGGAAAACTATACCTGGCAACAATTTATGCCGATACTCCCGACGCCAATTACAAAACCAATCCACAGGCTTATATCATCCGAAAAGTGCTGGTAACCAGCAAGTCTGAGTTGAAACAAGCATGCGCTCCGGGCGGCGGTTATGCCATCAGCATCATCGAAATCACCGATAAGGCTCAAACCAAAGGTTTAAAGAAATTGTAAAAATCTTTAACTTGAAACAAAAATGAAAACTATGAAAAATATCGTTCTGATCATTCTGGCGCTGACAATTTTTGCCTGCCAGCCTGCAACGAAAACAACAGTAAGTTCGGGGCACACTCCCGAATGGGCAAAAAATTCTGTTCTGTACGAAGTAAATATTCGCCAGTACACTCCGGAAGGGACATTCAACGCGTTTGCCGAACATTTGCCGCGCCTGAAAGAATTGGGTGTCGACATTTTGTGGATCATGCCCATCAATCCGATATCGGAAAAGAACCGGAAAGGCAGTCTGGGTTCGTATTATGCCGTGAAAGATTACAAAGGAATTAATCCGGAGTTTGGAACCCTGGATGATTTTAAAAATCTGGTTAATAAAGCACATCAGATGGGTTTTAAAGTGATACTGGATTGGGTTGCCAATCATACCGGTTGGGATAATCAGTGGATTGTCGATCACAAAGATTGGTATACCCAGGATTCTTTGGGAAATGTAATCCCTCCAAATCCGGACTGGTCGGACATTGCTGATCTGAATTTTGATTCGCAACCGATGCGTAGGGCCATGATCGACGCGATGGATTATTGGGTAAGCACGACTGATATCGATGGTTTCCGCTGCGATGTGGCCTGGGGTGTTCCGCAGGATTTCTGGGAAGCTGCCACTGCATCGTTCGACTCCATCAAACCGGTTTATATGCTGGCTGAAGACGAAGATCATCCGGGACTTTTAACCAAAGCGTTTGAATCGAATTATGCCTGGCAGTTGCATCACATTCTGAATGAGGTGGCACAAGGCAAAAAAACAGCCGGTGACATTCAGAATTACTTCTCCGGAATAGGAGAAAAATATGCTGAAGGTTCATTTCCGATGCAGTTTATTACCAACCACGACGAAAACAGCTGGCAGGGAACCGAATACGAACGCATGGGCGACGCGGTGAAAACTTTCGCTGCATTAACTTTTACTATCGACGGGATTCCGCTTATCTACAGCGGCCAGGAAGCCGGTTTAAACAAACGTTTGCTGTTTTTCGAAAAAGACACGATCAACTGGAGCAATCTGGAAATGCAGAAATACTTTCAATCGTTAATAAAGCTGAAACATGAAAATAAAGCGCTTTGGAGCGGAATTTTTGGCGGGCCTATGAAATTTCTGAAAACCTCCCTGCCTGATCAGGTTCTGGCTTTTGCCCGCGAAAAAGATGGCAATCAGGTGATTTCAATCTTTAACTTATCGGCCGAACCGGTTGAGGTTTCAGTTGAATTTACCAGTACTGACGATTATCTGGATTATTTTTCGGGAGGAACAAAAACATTGCAAAAGGATACTGTTCTAAAACTTGATAAATGGGGGTTTCAGGTTTTGGTGAAAAAATAGGTTTGAGGGGTTTATGGTTTGATTGCAGAAAGGCTTGTCCGCATTGGACAGGCTTTTTTTCTTTCCAAATTTTCGGATTGCATTGGCCTCGGGATTTGGTTTAAGCAAAAATTAAGAAAACGGGAGTTCCGTCCGAAGAGGATTTATGCTTTTAAAAAATGCATTCATGCGGACGGTTTTCATTGTCTAATGCATTTATCTACAAATATGCTGCCCCTATGGGGCATTGTTTACCGATCATGTGCCATCGGCACAAAATCTTTATAGAAAAAGGAAGTGGTTGGAAGATGTCGTCCGCAAGAAAGAATTATTTAAGGCATTAATCTACTTCGGACGGAACAGCATTTGCCTAAAAAGATCCACTTTATTATAGAATTTCTGCCAGGCCAAATAAAGTCCCCAGCGACTAAGTAGTAAGAATGAAATAATGTCTCATTTTTTTTATCACCCCTAAATCCCCTGAAGGGGACTTTCGCAATCTATATGTGTTTCCGATGCTCGCAGCATAAGCCCCTTCAGGGGTTTGGGGTAAAATAATACGACATTTTAAAAATCTAATTACTTAATTCACTTTGATCACTTTTTGTGCTTTTAAAAGCTTCGTTCCTGAAGTTAATTTCAGGATATAAATACCTTGAGGTAACTGATTGCAATTCATGTGCTGTGCCTGATCAAAACCATTAAAACTGAAGTTTAGGGCAACCTGTCCGTTTAGTTTGTATAAACTAGCCAGAACAGTTTCGTTTTGCGGATTATTCAGCAGGATGATTAATTCGTCCTGTACAAAACAGGCCCTGAAATCATTTTCCTTATTCAGACTCGAGGTAATTCCGGTTGAAAAATCCGATTCAAACGCGCCAAGATCAGGCAAAATACCTTTGAAAGGCAATCCCAGATCGGTTCCTGAATCAATCAGATCGCTACCTTGGGCAAGATGCATAAAAGCAACATCAGGGAGACTCCCATCGGCTTTCCGGGGACCGGATACACCGGTTGTATCGAGGCTTACAAAATCGTCCGGAGTAACAGAAAAAGGAGCCAGCCAGCTGTTGGTAACCTGCACGGCGAAACTTCCCAGTGCAATTTTATTATCGGCCGAAACGCAGTTTTTAACTTCCAGAATCTTACCCGCAGCAAGGGCTGCCGAAACCGAAAAGTTGTTGCTTTTATTCCGGTAAGCCGAACAGTTGTACATGATCATGCTACCTTTGTTGTTGTTTTGGTCGAAACCCTTGGCTTTGTTGTCAAACGACACACAGTTGGTCAGTTTAAAATCGTGTTTTAACAGTTTATCGTCGCTGCCACCCATTTTAAAACCGTTGCCGTTTGCTGCGGCACCGGCATCTTTTCCATCTTTAAAATAGCCGTTCATCCAGGTCCAGCAATTCTCCAGGGTAGTCGAAACATTATCCGTTCCGCGCAGATAGCCGTCCCATCCATCGTCGACGTTTTGCCACGACCGGCAGCCATAAAAATAATTGTTGGTGCCCATCCATTTTACAGGCAAAACCATCGGCATCACCATAGTCGCTTGGATCAGCATTGTAATACGAATCGCAGTTAATGATCTGGTTGTCATGGGTTCCGCCGCCCATTTGTAAACCCGAATCTTTATTCTCACTAAAAGAGCAAAACTCAATCACATTATTTCCACCTCCTGAAATGATCATTCCGTTGTCGCCCGCTTTTACAAAGTCGATTCCTTTTATCTGCCAGTAACTTGCAGAAAGACTGAATCCTCTTTTCCCAAATGCTGTTCCTGAAAAATCGAGAACAGGTCGTTCATTTGGATATGCCATAAGGGTATATTTTGCTGCTGAAGTTCCGCTTTTCGAAACCGAAATGGTTGTTGAATACATGTGAATTCCACCCCGGATGAAAATGGTGTCGCCGGGGACAGCCAGTGCAATTGCTTTTGGAATTGTTTTGAGTGGATTATCGATCAAAAGACCGGTGTTTGAATCATTGCCTGATGTTGATACAAAATAATTTTTTGCCGGAAGGATTTGTACGGAACAAAAAACCAGCAAAAAGAGAGTGAAAATTTTATACATGTCTGATCAGAATTTTGGTGTTAAATCGATTTGTTGTTTATGATAATTATTTTGAATAACAATTATAAAAAAGATCTAAATTTTTCATTCAAAACTAAAGAAACTTACGATTGGATTCACCTACCTTTTCAGTAAGTCTGGTTTGCCGGACCGCCAAAATACATTGCCAAAAATGTTCTTTTTAGCCCTTTAATCGATTTTCAAATCAGGAATAAACTTTTTAAAGTAAAATTTAAACAGCAAGTAATCAATATTATAACAACAACATTAACACCAAACGAACTCAGTTGAATCAATTTTTCAGGAGTTGTAAGAGCCCGAATTTTAACAACTAAATTTGGCTACGAAGCAGCATAATGGGAATTTTGAACCCGCCATTTGATACAAAAGAAAGAATGTCCTGCATCGATAAAGGGTAACTTTACTTAAATTCTGTCAGACGTGATACCAATACTAATTCTATATCCTAAAACTATTTTCTAACTTAAATTAAATGCGTATGAAAAATTTTACTTTAAAAGCTTTATGCTTTCTTTTTCTAGGCTTGACCGGATTTTCTGGTTTTGCTCAGGAATGGAATTTCAGTAATGCCAGTTTCAGTGCTTTAGGAACAATAACTGCAACCACAACTGTCGATGGTTTAACAATCGCTGCTACAGCCGATGCTGCAGTTACTGTAGATGCCAACAATAAATCGCTGGATGGCATGGATTTCACCAGTCGCCTGAAATTGGGCGGAAGCGGTACTTTTGATACCGAAGGCAAACCGGTTGCCCGTGTTATATCGTTTCCGGTTACAGGAAATACAACCATTACCGTGATGGGAATGTCTTCATCAAGCAGTGCCGACCGTCAGCTCATTGTTGCTGCCGGAGCAAACAGAGACACCGTTGGAATTTTTCCGGCTTTGGGAACACCGATTAGTAAGGGAGAATTCACTTATACTGGCGGACCAACAACCATTTACCTGTATTCGCCAGCCAGCGGAGTCAATCTGTACTATGTGAAATCTGCAGCTGCAACTGCGGAACCAGTTCTCCAGGAATGGAATATCAGCAGTGCCACCCTGAGTGTTCTGGGTACCATTGCAGAAACAAAAACTGTTGAAGGGCTTACCATTGCAGCAACAGCAGATGCGACAGTGGTCGTTGATGCCAACAATAAATCGCTGGAAGGCATGGATTTTACCAGTCGTTTAAAACTCGGAGGCTCCGGAACGTTTGACGCAGAAGGGAAACCGGTTGCACGTGTCCTGTCGTTTAATGTTGCCGGAAATACAACCATTACCGTGATGGGCATGTCATCGTCGAGCAGTGCCGACCGTGAACTGGTCATTGCAGCCGGAAACAAAGAAACAGAACTTGGCCGTTTCGCTGCACTTGGAGCTTCTATCAGTTTGGGTGTATTCACCTACATCGGAGATGCAACAACCATTTATATCTTTTCGCCAAGCAGCGGTGTGAATATTTATTACCTTAAAGCAACTCCCTTAACTACAAGTACAAAGGTCACCCGGCATTCAGAATTTAAGGTTTTCCCAAATCCTGCAACCGGCAGGGTTTTTATTAACCTTGACGAGCCTGCGGTAATTGGAATTTACAGCATTTCGGGCCAGCTGGTCAAACAGCAAATGGTTGCCTCATCGAAAAGTTACATCAATATCAGCGATTTACATGCAGGTGTTTACTTTGTAAAAGCGATGAATACGTATAGCAAAGCTCAAAAATTAATCATCCAATAATAAACAGATTTTCCATACTTAAACCCTGATAATTCATTTTATCAGGGTTTTTTGTTTGTTCATTCCTGAACATGGAATAGAAGTTCGAATCCTGACTTTATTTAACTGAATTTCAAGCGTAATCAGCACCTGTCATGGAAGAGCAAAGGTTTAACAACATAAAAATCAAGTATAAAAAAGGAAGTTGAATTGGTAACTCTTTCACGTTTTTTTCGAATTAGCAATTAAACGATAAACTTAAATCCGGATATTATGGACGACAAGCTACTTACCCTGGCATCATTACCGTATTCAAAAGCAGAAATTTTACGGTCATTATTAGAAGCCGAAGGTATTGAATGTTTTCTGGAGAATGTTGATTTTCTTCAGGATGCCGTTGACACGGGAGTCAGGATAAGGATTTATGAAAAGGATGCAAGACTGGCTTTTCCAATACTGGAAATGATGCTGGGTAAAACTACCGGGGATCAATCGAAACCCGAAAACTATGTACTTATTCCAATAGATTTCTCGGATTATTCATTAAAGGCAGCACTAACGGGATTTGATATTGCGGAAAAACTAAAATCGAAGATGGTGCTATACCATTCAAGTCCTCGACCTGAATTTCTGACTATACCCTATTCCGACATCATAGTGTATGATTCGGCGCTTTTTCTGAATTATGAAATTACCGAAAAACAAACCAACGAAAAATTCGAGGAGTTTTTAACGAAGCTGACCGGCATGATTGATCCGAAACGCTGGGAAAAGGCCAGACCCGAATATATCGTAAAGATTGGTGAAGCCGACGACGATATTCTTTCCTACATTCATATTCATCCGCCCAAGATGGTGGTTATGGGAATTCGCGGTGAAGATGCTCAGTTTGGCGACCTGATTGGTACAACCACCGCCGGGGTCATCTTCAATACGAAAGTTCCTGTTTTGGCTATTCCTGAAAAAACTCCGGAAAACTGGCTCGAAAATTTTAAAACCATCGTTTATGCCACCAATTTCGAATCGACTGATTTCATCGCGCTCGATAAATTGTTAAAACTGATGAAACCATTCGAAACGAAAGTTATCTGTTTGCATGTTAACCAGGGAAATAACGGTGAACTTGACGAAGCCATGCTTGAAGGAATGCGCGAAGCCTTGTGTGAAAAATATCCGTATACCGGATTCGACTGTCAGCTGATTCACAGTAAGAATTTACCGGAAGCGATTGATCAGTACATTCAGGAAAATAATGTGGATGTTTTAGCGCTTACCACACACCGGCGAAATATGCTGACGCGGCTTTTCAATCCAAGTATAACGCGGGCAATGGTTCTGCACAGCCAGACCCCAATCCTGGTTTTTCATGTTTAGGCAGTTTGCTTTAAAAAGAAAATCCCGGTTCTTTTTTAGAACCGGGATTTTTATTTCTATGGAAATTTGTCTGATTTAATTTGCCGATTCAAACTGCTTCAGGAACCGAACATCGTTTTCGAAGAAATGGCGGATATCCTTGATACCGTATTTCAGCATGGTGATCCGTTCAATACCCATTCCGAAGGCAAAACCGGTGTATTTTTTACTGTCGATGTTACATGATTCCAGCACATTCGGGTCAACCATTCCGCAGCCCAGAATTTCGAGCCAGCCGGTGTATTTACAAACATTGCAACCTTCGCCACCACAAATGGAGCAACTCACATCCATTTCGGCCGATGGTTCGGTGAATGGGAAATAGGATGGGCGCAGGCGGATTTGTGATTTTTCGCCGAAAAGTTCGCGGGCAAAATACAGCAGGGTTTGTTTCAGGTCGGCAAACGATACATTTTCATCGACATACAATCCTTCAATCTGATGGAAAATACAGTGCGAACGGGCCGAAATGGCTTCATTCCTGAAAACACGTCCAGGGAAAATGGCACGAATTGGCGGCTGGGTTTTTTCCATCACCCGAATCTGAACACTCGAAGTATGAGTCCGGAGAAGTACATCGGGATCTTTTTCAATAAAGAAGGTATCCTGCATATCGCGGGCCGGGTGTTCCGGTGGAAAATTCAGGGCTGAAAATACGTGCCAGTCATCTTCAATTTCCGGGCCTTCAGCAATAGTAAAACCAAGACGGTTAAAAATTTCAATGATTTCATTCCGGACAATTGACAGCGGATGGCGGCTTCCCAAACGGATTGGTTCGCCGGGCATGGTCAGGTCGGTACCCGATTCACCCTGATCGGCAGCTTCAAAATTATCTTTTAACTCATTGATTTTGTTGGTCGCAAACTCTTTCAGTTCGTTGATTGCCTGTCCGACTTCCTTTTTAATTTCAGCAGGAACATCCTTGAACTCGCTAAAAAGTTGTCCAACCAAACCTTTTTTGCTGATATATTTAATACGTAATTCTTCTACTTCTTCTTTTGCTGAAACTGAAGCATGTTCAATTTCCTCTTTTAATTGCCTGATTTTGTCTAACATTTCATGTGTCTCTAAATTGTTTTTCAATTGCCACATGGAACTCACCCGATGGCAGGTTCCCAGAATAGGAGTATGATCTGCACATGGCTCGTTTCATTCATCCTATTGAATTGAGCGGCAAAGATAATGATTCGAAAATAATTATTCCAGAATCCTGATTTTTTTGATCCGGATGTCGGTTTTTGGCCTGAAGTCGGATTTTACTTCAAGTTCCGAAATGCGGTCGGCTATCTCAAGACCTTCGGTAACTTCACCAAAAATGGTGTAAGTTCCGTCCAGATGTGGTGACCCGCCTTTCGTTTTGTAGAAGTTTCGCTGTTCCGGAGTAAACCGGTGATCCATTTCTTTTTCCAGATCATTCAGTTCCAGGTCAGTATAAGTTCTTCCGGTCACGATATAAAATTGCGAACCATCTGAGCGTTTTCTCGAATTGCCTTTGTCCGGTTTCCGGGGCGAACCGATGACCCCGCGTTTGTGAAACAATCCCGGAACAATGTGTGCGGGCAAGGTATATCCGGGGCCTTTCCAGCCAACCACATCATCGGCCGTTGCGTATCGGGTATCGGCTGCACCACTTTGAATTCCAAATCCCTTAATCACCCGGTGTATCAGCAATCCGTCGAAATAATTTTCCCTGGTCAGTTTGATAAAATTATCGCGGTACTGCGGCGTACTGTTGTAAAGTTTAATCCGGATATTTCCCAGATCGGTTTCGATGACCAGTCCTTTAATTTTGCTGTTTTGCTGGCTGTCTTTGTCGCTGGCCAGATTTTGAAGCGAAGTAAGCGGCTGAATTTTTCCAGCCTTCCGGAGTAAATCGCTGATAAAAACCGATGGACTGACAAACGTTTGTGTTTCGTAATCGGCAACCTGAATAAAAGCCAGACCAATGCATTTCTTTTCAGAATTAAAAACCGGGCTACCGGCACTTTTCGACCTCAGAACATTGGTAATCCGGTATAGTTTTGATCCGAGCATATTCGAAAAACTTAGGATCTTTCCTTCGTGCAGCGGGACTGTATTTCCCTGAGGTTTGTCAAAAAAGACAGTTTTTTCGCCTTCATTTAAGGTATTTGTCAGAAGTTCAACCGGAGTTTTGTGCAGGTCTTTAACCTGAAGTAAAACCAGATCGTTGATGCGGTCGACGCCGGCAATTCCGGTGACTTCATATTTTTTCTTTTCATCGAATGGCTCAATGACCGCCCGGTTCGCTGATTCAAAAAAGGTTAATCGGGTGACCGCAAGTTCATCAGCCACAAAAAATCCCATTCCTGACTCCAGAATGCGTTGGTTATCGTAAGTATCGATCTTAAAAACCGAAGGCACCAGATCAACAAATCCTGAAGTTTTTTTTTGTGGTTTAGCTGTGTTTTCTTGTTGGTCGGTCGATTTTTTAACTTGTTTTTTTTCGGAGGTTCCGCAGCCTGCCATTAGAAATAACAGCATCAAACCCATAACTAAATCTGCTTTCAGAATATCAAATTTATTCTTCCGGATTGAACTGTATTGTAGCATGATGACCATATTTATTCAATAATTGATACAGTGATTTTTACATCGGTCAGGGGCCGGTCGTTGGCATCAGTTTTTAACGCTGCAATTTTATCTATCACATCAAATCCTGAAATACATTCGCCAAAAATGGTGTATTTCCCATCCAGATCGGGATATCCTCCAACGGTTGTGTAGGCCTTGCGCTGTGCTTCGGTAAAGATAAGTTTCCCGGGCTGAAGCTGATAAGCTGTTTCGATTTGCTTCTTTACTTCGTCGGCAATTTGCCTGAATTCATCCACTTTGTTTTCAGCTTTTAACTCTTTCAGTTTCTTTTTGATTTCAGGAGTTAAATACTGGGCATTGATTTTTTTCTGAATGGGCCTGTTAACGGCCAGTTCCAGCGTATCGAGTTCTCCATCTGAATAGATCCTGCCTTTGATGATAAAGAATTGTGAAATATCGGATTGTTTAAATGGATTGACATCGTCGGGCTGACGCGGAGCACACAAAGCACCTTTCTTGTGACAAAACTGCGGAAGAATTTCATCGTCAACGGTTTTATCCGGATCGCCATAACCAATCCGTTTCCCGGGAGCTGCATTTCGTGATGATCGTGATCCGCCCTGAATCAGGTAATCCTGAATAACCCGGTAAAACAAGGTTTGGTCGTAATATCCTTCGTTGGCCAGCTGAATAAATGCATCGCGGTGTTTGGGCGTTTCATTATACAAACTGAATTTCATATTCCCCAGGTTGGTGGAAATCTGTACAATTCTTTTCTGCGCAAAGATCAGAAAGCTAAACTGAAGGAGTAAAATTGTAATTCCGATCTGTTTCATCAATTTATTTAATCACAGTAATTTTGAATTTAATATCTTTTTGTGGCCGGTTGTACCGATCCACCGGCTGTGCTGCAATTTTATCCACAACATCAAGTCCTTCTGTCACTTCGCCATAAATCGTATAGTTATTATCCAGCGACGGATATCCTCCAACGGTCGTGTAAGCCTGACGTTGTTCGTCTGTAAATTTAATGGCCGGCAATTTTGCTGCTTCAGCCAGAACTTCTTCTTTTAGAGCATTAAACCGGGCCATCATTTCATCCTGTTTTCCTTCAGCACCCAGTTTATTCAGTTCGGGTTCGATGCTTTTAATTTTAGCCTGAAGCATAACCTGTTTGCGTGATGCCTCCAGATTTACCTCCATAGAGTCTAATTCACTGTTTCTTAGTACTTTACCCTGAAGAATGTAAAACTGTGAGGCGGAAGATCTTTTCTCCGGATTAGCCTGATCGCCCTGCCGGGCAGCAGCCAGAATACCCTTCCGGTGGAAGTACTTTGGATTGATCTCGGCCGGAATTGTATAACCCAAGTCGCCACTACCAAGTTGTTGTCCAGGTGTGGCATTTTTCGAATCCGGATCACCACCCTGTATCATAAAACCCTGAATAACCCGGTGAAAGAGCAAATCGGAATAGAAACCTTCTTTGGTCAGTTTCAGGAAATTGTCACGGTGAAAAGGAGTTTCATCGTAAAGTTTAATTTTTATCGTACCAAATTCAGTTTCAATCTTGACTTTGCTTTGGCCTTTACTTTCAGCTGTTCCGCACGAAAGATTTACAAACAAGGTCGCAAAAATCAATATTAGGGATATTCTTTTCATACAAACAAATTATAGGGTCAAAAAATTTTAATACTAAATTCTGACCGGTGAACGGCTCATTTTAAATCAAGCAAATATAATGAATTCGAAATCGCATCAAAAATCAATGATTTTGTACTATTTTGGTAGATGTAAAATTTGAATAAGTCCCAACTGTTTTGAAGAACTGATCATGGAAAAGTTGAGCATTAACGATCATCAATATCTTGAAAAACTGAATCTTTCTCATGCAGAGACAATTTTTAATGCTATAAATCAAAATCGTAAATTTCTGAGGAGATGGCTCCCTTTTGTTGACTTTACGCACAAAGTAAGTGATACAGAGAAATTTGTCCGATCTATTTTGGATAAGCATGCCTTAAATCGGGATGAGGTTTATGTAATCTGGTATAAGTATGAGTTTGCCGGATTAATTGGTTTTCGTGACATTGACCGGATCAATGATAAAATTGAGATTGGTTATTGGCTGACCGAAAAAATGACTGGTAAAGGAATCGCTACTGAGGCTACGCGAAAAATGGTAAACCTGGCCTTTCGGAATATGAATATGAACCGGATTCAGATCCGTTGCGGAATTGGAAATGAAAAAAGTTCGGCGATACCACGCCGGATTGGATTTACTTTTGAAGGCGTGGAACGAAACGGAGAACGGCACGACCATTCGTATATTGATCTTGAAGTTTTTAGTTTATTAAAGAAGGAATGGGCTGAAACTTTGTTTTAGTTAGCTCAGAATAGCTAATATTAAAGAATTGTATTCTGAAATTATTCGTAATTAAGTAATTTGTTTCCAATCGATCTAATTGTATTCCTTATATTTAGTTGAATATTGTTTTTACTTTAAATAAAATAAAGAATAAAAAGTCTGTTAATCTGGTGCGTTTTTGTTTTTGACTTAAATAATCGATTGTTCGAATGTTTTATTTGCTACTTTTGCAAAGTTCAATCCAATTATTTGGAATTAAAGAAAACAGAAGTTCATGGAAAACAAAACAATTCAACGTACTCTTTACAAGGTGCTTAGGAAAACAGGCGTTCACCGCGACCGTATCAGGCTTGATGCTTCTTTTAATGATGATCTGAATTTCGATCAGCTTGACTGGACTCTATTTGTGTATTATCTGGAAGGCTTTTTTAAAATTCAACTCGAAGATCAGGAAATAAGGGAATTGGCTCTGGTAAACGATACGGTTAAAATCGTGAACAAAAGATCAACATTCAGTTATTAACAGACTGAACAGAAATTAATTTTAAGGTATTCGGGAAACCGGATACCTTTTTTTGTGTCTTTAAGGATCATTTGAGTCAATAAATTCGGAATCTAACTGTTTGTTAAACTGATTGTTTGATATTCAAAACCAAATTCAAAATCATGAAAAAATATTTGATTCTACTGCTGATATTACCCCTTTTCTCTTATTCTGAAGAGAAAGCTGACTCAATTAATTCCTGGAAATTTGGCGGACTTGCTTCCTTCAATTTTTTCCATGTTTCCTTAACCAATTGGGCTGCCGGAGGGAAAAGTTCTTCTTCAGGAATTGGATTATTCAATGTATTTGGTCAATATAAAAAGGAGAAGATAAACTGGGAAAATAGTCTGGATTTGGGATATGGCTTGTTGAAAGAGCAGGATAATGCTGAGGTAAAGTCAAATGATAAAATAGATTTCAACTCCAAGTTCTTTTTTAATAAAGACTGAAAAGGTTTATTATTCCCTCCTGATTAATTTTAGACCCCAGTTTGCTCCGGATATAAATATCCAAATACAACAGACGCAATTTCAAAGTTTCTGGCTCCGGGTTATTTAACCTTATCTGCCGGTATCGATTACAAACCAACAAACCAACTTTCATTTCTGATTTCTCCCCTGACTGGCAAAACGACTTTTGTAAATGATCCCGACTTGTCGGGAACCGGAGCTTTCGGAGTTGATCCGGAAAAGAAAACCAGATCAGAATTTGGAGCATTCCTTAAAATGGAATTGAAAACGGAAGTCATAAAAATGTAAGTCTTCAAAGTAAGTTGGATTTGTTTTCCAATTATTTTCACAATCCGGGCAACATCGAGATAAACTGGGATGTACTCATCAACATGAAGGTAAACGATTATCTATCAGCAAATCTGATTGCTAATTTAATCAATGACGACGATATTAAAGTTTATACAGATAAAGGTACAAGAGTGCAATTTAAAGAAATGTTCGGGGTCGGCTTAAATCTTAAATTCTGATAAATGAAACGAGCCATGAGAGAGCCTCTTCTCACACACGAGGATGACTATTGGGCGAGTTCCATATGGCAATTAAGAAACAAATTTATAGACATATGAAAATTCAATTGAGATTGAGTTAAATTTTCATTTATCAGAAAGCTCCGTTCGTAACGAATTTTGATCGAAATCAGAATTTTATTGAGAAGCAAGGTCCTAATTTATTTATAGGTTTATAAATTTGAACTGTCATTAGTGGAAAATCAATTCTGAACTATAACGTGCATATCTTCCCCAAGAGCACAAAATGAAAGTCAACCATTTTTTTTGGTTGACTTTTTTTAAATACAAATCCAATTTATCTGCTCCTTTTCAACTTTTAATTTATTTTTGTGACAAAACTTCGATAATGGCAAAGTACAAACGAATTCTGCTCAAGCTAAGCGGCGAATCGCTCATGGGCGATCAGCAATATGGTATCGACCAGCAAAGATTAACTGATTATGCCGAGCAAATTAAGGAAGTTGCAGGCCTGGGTGTTCAGATCGGAATTGTGATCGGAGGTGGAAATATTTTCAGAGGTTTAAGTGGGGCTACCAAAGGTTTCGACCGGGTTAAAGGTGACCAGATGGGAATGCTTGCCACGGTGATTAATAGTCTGGCACTTAATTCAGCACTTCAGGGTATTGGATGCAAGTCGAAAGTTCTGACTGCAATTCGCATGGAACCGATCGGAGAATTCTATTCCAAGGATAAAGCCATTGAAGTAATGGAAAACGGCGAAGTTGCCATCTTTTCAGCAGGTACCGGAAATCCGTATTTTACAACTGATACAGGTTCTTCATTACGGGGAATTGAAATTGAAGCGGATGTCATGCTAAAAGGAACCCGTGTTGATGGAGTTTATACCGCTGATCCTGAAAAAGATCCAACAGCAACCCGCTTTGAACGAATTTCTTTCGATGAAATTTATCAGCGCGGATTGAAAGTGATGGATTTAACTGCAACTGCCATGTGTAATGAAAATAATCTGCCGATTATTGTATTCAACATGGATGTAAAAGGAAATTTGAAAAAAATTATGGATGGTGAAAGTATAGGTACATATGTTCATCGCTAATTTAATACAGGAATTCTGGTATTAAAAATTGTGAAAATTTTTAGTTTCTTTAATTTTTTCTATATTTGTTGCCAGCACTTTTAATAATTGAAAAGAGTTAGTTCATATGCAGGAAGAGGTTCAAATGATTTTGGATATTTGTAAGGAGAGAATGGAACACGCGATTGCCCATCTTGACAAAGAGTTGGTTCATATTCGTGCAGGAAAAGCTTCTCCGAGAATGTTGGACTCCGTGTTGGTTGATTATTACGGAAGTATGGTTCCAATAGCTCAGGTTTCCAATATCAATACTCCTGATGCAAGGACAATTGCAATTCAACCTTGGGAAAAAAAGATGATTCATCCCATCGAGAAAGCAATTATTAACTCTAATTTGGGATTTAATCCTGATAATAATGGTGAGTTTATCCGAATTAATGTTCCGGCTCCGACAGAACAACGTCGTAAAGAAATGGTAAAACAGGTAAACAAAGAAGGCGAAACTGCTAAAGTTAGTCTTAGAAGTGCCCGGAAAGATGCCAACGATAGTTTGAAAAGGCTATTGAAAGAAGGTTTATCCGAGGATCTTGAAAAAGATTCAGAAGTTGTGGTTCAAAATATGATTAACGACTTCACCAAAACGGTTGATAAATTACTCGACGAAAAAAATGTCGAGATTTTAACGATATAATTGTTTCTAGTTTTCTGTTTTCTGAACATTGTTTAATTGTTTTCATGGCTTTGAGGCGGCTTGTTGAAGCCGTCTCAATTTTTTTTACCTCATTCCTTTGTCAAAACAGTTATACAAAAAACCATCCTTTAGCAATTTCCATTTCTTAGTTCCTGAACTTTTTTCATGAATTGAACAACTCTGTCCTTTGCTATTTTATTCTTCCAGTCTCCTTCGTTTTTGAACCAGGAACCAACAATAAAAGCGTCGGCAAAATTCCAATACGACTGAATGTTATCCAGAGTAATTCCTGAACCTATCAAAACGGGTAATTTGGTTGTTTGCCAGGCAGTTTTAACATCTTCAACCAATGCCTCTTTTCCGGTTGAAGTGCCTGTAATGATAACTCCATCGCTCAGAAAATAATCAGCAGTTTCAATTTGATCTTTTAAACTTAAATCGGACGTGATCGCATGAGAAGAATGTTTTTTCTGAATATCAGTAAAAATAAGGATGTGTTCAGCACCAATCATTTTCCGGTATCGGAGTAATTCTCCGGCGCAACTTTCCAGATAACCTTCATCGGCCAGGTGTGCAAAAACAAAACCCTCGACCCTGATAAAATCTAATTGTGCAGCAAGTGCAACAGCTAAGGCTTCCCGATTGGCAGCTGCAAGAATTTGTATTCCTACCGGAATCTGAATAAATTTCCGGATTCCTGTCGCTACGGCGGTCATGCATGCAACAATTTCAGGCCCGACATGCTTTTTTAGATAGGGAACATCATGCATATTCTCGATCATGATGGCATCAATTCCGGCCCTTTCTAAAATTTTAGCTTCCTCGATTGCTTTTCTGGCAATCAGTTCTATGGTCAGTTTATTTTTGGGAGTTCCGGGCAAAGCATCCAGGTGAACCATTCCGATAATCCATTTTTCTCCTTTTAGTTGTGATATATTTTTTGTTGTCATATGTTAGGTATCTTAAATTATAGTCACTGGCTTCTAATTTCGTAAGTTATTTTGAATATCCGGATAGACTAACTTGTTCATCTCGAATTTAGTTAATAATTTCAACCTGTGAATTGTACTTTTATTTTATCTTGAAGTCTGAATTTCACGAAACCCGTTTTCCATACCACTAATAATCTGAATATGAAACTAACTCTGACGCTGCTTTTTGTATTATCTGTTTTTTTTAGCGGATTTGCCCAACCAGAATCAATTAATACTTTAACTCCTGAAGAAAAAAGTAATGGCTGGCAATTGTTGTTTAATGGCGAAAACCTGAGCGGCTGGAAAGCTTTTCAGGCAAAACAAATTACCGGCTGGAAAGTGATTGACGGTGTATTGTATAATTCCGGAGTGGGAAGCGACCATGGGGGAGATATCATTACTAAAGATAAGTTCCAGAATTTTGAACTGGTCCTGGAATGGAAAGTGTCCCCTAAAAGTAACAGCGGCGTGTTTTTTCATGTAAACGAAAAAATCGGGAAAGCCATTTATGAATCTGGCCCTGAATATCAGTTGATTGATGAAAAGGGATGGCCCGAAAAATTGCACGATGATCAATATTCAGGAGCAAACTATGGAATGCATCCTCCTAAAAATGCTATCGTAAAAGATGTGAAAGACTGGAACCAGTCGCGGATAATTGTGGACGGAAAACATGTGCAGCATTTCTTGAACGGAAATAAAATTGTAGACTACTATTTATGGGATGCCGACTGGAATTTGAAAAAACAAAATGGAAAGTGGAAAGATTATCCCTACTATGGAATGGCTAAAAAAGGAAATATTGGTTTGCAGGATCATGGTGGATTGGTGCAATTCAGGAATATTAAAATCAGAATAATAAAATAAAATCATGCTAGGATTGGTCGATTATCATATGCATTCTGTTTTGTCGGATGGCAAAGACACCTATGAAGAGATGATCTTGTCGGCTATATCAAAAGGCCTGGATGAAATAGGTTTTAGCGATCATGTTTGCCTTAAACCGGTCGAATGGGCGATTCGGCCACTCGATATCCCGGTAATGACTGGTCAGATTCTTGAACTAAAGTCCAAGTATCAGGATCGTATAAAAGTCAGATATGGCATTGAGGTTGATTATTTTCCGCATCATGAAAATGAGATCAGGGATTTAATTGCCAGTATCCCCGTTGATTATGTCATTGGCTCAGTTCATTTTATAGGTGACTGGAATTTTGATACCGATCAGTATTTCTATGGCAAATGGTCCAACGACACCTTGTACAAAAAGTATTTTGGACTGATACAAAAAGCAGCCAAATCGGATTTATTTGATACCATTGGCCATCTCGATATTATCAAAAAATTCAGGATTTATCCGGAAACAAGTCAGGATAAATTATTTGAGGAAACAGTAATGACCATCAAAGAGCATAATCTGGTAGTTGAATTAAATACCGGTGGACTCGATCGTCCCTGTGCTGAATTTACTCCAGGCGAAAAGATTTTGGACTTGTGTTTTAAACATCATGTACCTGTCACGTTAAGTTCAGACGCACACCGCTCCGAACATATTGCCCGCCATTACAAGGAAGCAATCGAATTATTAAAACAAATCGGATATACAGAAATTGTAGGATTTCATCATCGGGTTCGAAGTGTGATCAAAATCTAATTGAAATAAAAATGGATGGCAAATTTTAATCTGTCACCCATTTTTATTGGGTCTAATTATTTTCCAGAATTTTAAATATTTCATCCAGACGTGGAGTCAGAATGATTTCGGTTCTTCGGTTCTTTTGCCTGGCTTCCGGTGTTTTTGCTTCATCAATCGGGTAAAATTCACCTCTTCCGGCAGCTGTAATTCGTTTCGCGTCAATCAATTTATTTTTCAGAAGAATCCGGGTAACCGCAGTTGCACGCATTACGCTCAGGTCCCAGTTGTCCTTGACCATTCCGGTACCTTTCATGGGCACATTGTCGGTATGACCTTCAACCAAAACATTGATTTCAGGATTTTGCGCCAATACTTCTGCCAGACTTGAAAGTGCTTGCTGCCCTTTGGGATCAACATCCCACTGTCCGGTTTTAAACAGCAATTGTTCGTCGAGTGATACGTATACTTTCCCGTTTTTTTCCTGAATGGTTAATCCCTTATTATTGAATCCCAGCAAGGCATCCATCACTTTCTGCCGAAGTTGTTTCACCGCATCATCCTTTTGTTTCAGGGCATCTTCAAGTTCTTTCAGTCGAACACTTCGTTGTTCCAGTTCATTTTGGGCCATCCGAAGATTGTCTTCGCGCTTTTGCAGATCATTTTGTGTTTGCTGCAATTTCTCCAGTAATCTGGCAATTTCTTCTGAACTTCCTGCTTTTAAACTGGTAAATTGGTTGTCGAGTTCCGAAATTTGCTGATTTAATTGCTGAATGTTCCGATTCGATTTTTCAAGATTAATTCCGGTTTCTTCCAGCTTGGTGGTAAGTTCTTCCTTTACATTCTTAAGTTCATTAATCTTGTTTTGAAGTTCGGTAATCTGAACTTTCAGGTTCTGGTTCTGTTCTTCAAGTGACTGGACGGTTTCTTCACTTTTCAGAAAATCGGCACTCAGTTGATTAAATTTTTTCGATGACACACAGGATGTTATCAAAAAAATGAGTGAGACAAATAATAATTTATTCATGGCTGGTGTTTTAGTTGGGTAAATATAGACCTTTGCACAGTCTTGACCAAGAATTGATCCGGAGTTTTCATTCCGGTTTTTAAGAGTAGATTGTATATTTTTATTTTCGGCATACCTGAAAATATTTTTTAATTTTTTGACTTTTGACTTTGTGCTTTTTACAGGTCATTAATTGTATATTTGGATTCAAATTAGATTTTTGATGCTTGAAAATACCGAAAGTTTACTGGATCAGATTAAAGATCCTTTAGAACTAAGAAAGCTGAAAGTTGAACAGCTACCTGAAGTATGCAAGGAATTGCGTGAATTTATAATTGATGAGGTTTCAACAAATCCAGGCCATTTTGGCGCCAGTCTCGGGGTTGTAGAACTAACCGTTGCACTTCACTATGTTTTTAAAACTCCTGAAGATTTGCTCGTTTGGGACGTAGGTCATCAGGCTTACGGTCATAAAATATTAACAGGACGAAAAGATCGCTTTCATACCAACCGAAAATATAAAGGGATCAGTGGATTTCCTAAACCATCGGAAAGCGAGTACGATACCTTTGGAGTCGGGCACTCGAGTACCTCCATTTCAGCTGCACTCGGCATGGCCGTTGCCGCAAATCTGAAGGGTGATCACGAGCGGAAAATTGTTGCCATTATTGGCGATGGAGCCATGTCGGGCGGAATGGCGTTTGAAGGCCTGAACAATGCCGCTGTCAACAAATCAGATCTGTTGGTGATCCTGAATGATAACAACATGGCCATCGATCCGAATACCGGAGGAATGAGCGATTATTTGCTGAAGATTTCCAAGTCTCAGGCCTACAACCGGCTGAAAAAAGATATTTGGGACGGATTGGGAAAACTCAACGGTTTTGGGCCAAAAGCCCGACGAGTCGTTCAAAAAACCGAGAATGCGATAAAATCCATGTTGCTGAAACAATCCAATTTGTTTGAAGGATTGGGTTTCCGGTATTTTGGTCCGGTTGACGGGCATGATGTAGTATACCTGACAGAAGTTCTACAAAGTTTGAGTCATATTCCGGGGCCAAAATTGCTGCATGTGATTACCAAAAAAGGCAAAGGATTTGCGCAGGCCGAACTGCGGCAAACCGAATATCATGCTCCCGGGAAATTTAACAAGCACACCGGCGAAATACTCGATTGTGACTGCGAAATAAACAAGCCACCAAAATTTCAGAATGTATTTGGCAATACAATCATCGAACTGGCAGAGATGAATGAACGGATTGTGGCCATTACGCCGGCAATGCCAACCGGATGTTCGCTGAATCTGATGATGGATAAAATGCCGCAGCGGACCTTTGATGTGGGTATTGCCGAACAGCATGCCGTTACTTTCTCTGCCGGATTGGCAACACAGGGGATGCTCCCGTTCTGTAACATCTATTCGACCTTTATGCAACGTGCCTACGATCAGGTGATTCATGACGTAGCGATACAGAATCTGCAGGTAGTATTTTGCCTCGACCGCGGTGGATTGGTTGGAGCCGATGGGGCAACTCATCATGGTGTTTTCGACCTGGCCTACATGCGGTCAATTCCCAATATGATTGTTTCGGCTCCGATGGATGAACTCGAATTGCGAAATCTGATGTTTACAGCACAAAAAGAAAATCACGGTCCGTTTTCGATTCGGTATCCGCGGGGTTGTGGTTGCGTGACTGACTGGAAGCAGCCTTTCGAAGAGATTCCGGTTGGTAAATCGCGAAAACTTTCCGAAGGTAATGATCTGGCTATCCTGACAATAGGTACCATGGGAATCGCGGCACGACGAGTGGTTAAAATGTTACAGAAAGATGGAATTGAAACCAGTCATTACGATATGCGTTTTGTGAAACCACTCGATGAAGATGCTCTTCATACAATTTTCCGGAGTTTTAAAAAGGTAATTACGGTTGAAGATGGTGTTTTACAGGGAGGATTTGGCAGCGCTGTATTGGAATTTATGGCCGATCACAATTATCAGGCAGAATTAAAAAGGTTGGGTATTCCCGATCAGTTTATCGATCATGGTACTCCTGAAGAATTGTACCGCGATTATGGATTGGATCAGCAGGGAATTTACAAAGCAGCCAAACAGTTTATGCTCCTGAAGTAATTTGAATACTTTTTAACGAATTCGTGCGTTTATCAGGCATCAATCTAAAATATTCTCACCTTGGAATTTTACTTCAAAAAACGCCGCTGGAAAATTTTATTGCTGCTCCTTGCTATCGGAATAGGAATTAGCTCGTTCATTTACACCAATTGGCTGGTAAAGAAAATGGCCGAGGAGGAACGTAAAAACGTTGAATTGTGGGCAGAGGCTACTCAGAAATTGGCCAGTTCCGGCCTCGATTCGAATCTCGACATCACATTTTTGGTGGATATCATTAACCGGAATACTTCGATTCCCATTCTCATTACCGATAGTCTGGATCAAATTCTCGAAAATAAGAACATTTCATTTTCAGATGACAACAAGGATCGGGTATTGATGCGCGAATTGCATAAAATGAAAGAAGAGAATGATCCCATCCTGATAACTGTTTCGGAAACCGAAACCCAGTATCTGTATTACCGCGATTCGGTTTTGCTCGAAAACCTGAAATATTATCCGCTGATTCAGTTTGCAGTCATCTTTTTATTTATTCTGGTTGCTTACCTGGCTTTCAATTCTTCCAGAAATGCAGAGCAAAACCAGGTTTGGGTTGGGATGTCGAAAGAAACGGCACATCAGTTGGGTACCCCGATTTCGTCGTTAATGGCCTGGGTTGAATTGCTGAAAATGCAGAACATCGATGAATCACTTGTTCAGGAATTTGAAAAAGACACACACCGGCTGCAGAAAATTACGGAGCGGTTTTCGAAAATTGGCTCTGTTCCTGAATTGCTGTCAACCGATGTGGCTGAAACCATCAAATCGACTGTTGAATACCTAAAAACCAGATCATCAGGAAAAGTTAAGTTTATTCTTGATTTTGATTTGGAAAAGAAATACGAAGTTCCGCTGAATGCTTCGTTATTTACCTGGGTGATTGAGAATTTGTGCAAAAATGCGATCGATGCCATGAATGGCGATGGAAGCATTCTGATTGCAATTTCAGAAAAAGGGAATGAGCTGTTTATTGATGTTACCGATACCGGTAAAGGAATAGCAAAAGCTTATTTTAAAACGGTGTTTCAACCTGGCTTTACTACCAAGAAAAGAGGGTGGGGACTGGGACTTTCGCTGGCCAAGCGAATTGTTGAGAATTACCATAAAGGCAAGATTTTTTTGAAGCAATCAGAAATAAACAAAGGAACCACCTTTCGGATTATGCTCCAGAAGCGATAACTTATTAACAATCTGTATTTATATTAAATATTTGATATAGAATGTATTAATGTCAGAAAGATAATTTCGGACGAATCGGTGTTAAAAAAATCAATATATTTTCCGCGTTTGTATATTTTTTATACTTTTGCAAAACTTTTTTCAGGCAATGAGCATACTTTCTTTTTATAACATTGCATTCAAAGGGCTTTCACAAGGAAAGCATATTTTTGATTACGAAATTGATGACAAGTTCCTTAAAGCGTTTGAGGGAGGAGTTATTGATGAGGGCAGAATTAATGTTCGCCTGACGCTTGAAAAGCAGAGTTCACTGATGGTTCTGTGGTTTGAAATTAAAGGAAACGTTCGTGTTCAATGCGATCGTTGTCTCGAAATGTATGATCAGCGTATCAAAAGTAAAGAGCGAATTTTTGTTAAATTTGGCGAAAAGGAGTTTAGTGATGGTGACGATGTAATTTGGGTCAGTGTAAACGATTACCAGTTAAACGTCGCACAATTAATCTATGAATTTGTTTGTTTGGCTGTACCGATCAAAAAAATTCATCCGAAAGATGAAAACGGCAACTCGGGTTGCGATCCGGAAATGATTGAGAAGCTGAATAAATATGTAATAAAGGAAGACGAGAAAAACAACTCGGTCTGGAATGATTTAAAGAAATTATTAGATAACGAATAAAGATAAGTTAAGATGGCACATCCAAAACACAGGGTATCAAAATCCCGTAGAGACAAAAGAAGAACACATTACAAAGCAACACCTGCAACATTGGCATCGTGTTCAAATTGTGGTACAACTGTAAAATACCATACTGTATGTCCGGAGTGCGGATATTACAAAGGTAAGTTGGCTATTGAAAAAGACGTTACCGTATAACAATCACTCTATTATGATCAGAAGAATCCAGTTCTTCTGATCTTTTTATACCCTCCTGTTCCAATATTCGAACAATTTAATTAATTGTTTTAAAAGGACTTAGGCACTTTATTTTGCCTGATTTTGCTTTGCTTTTCCAAATTTTCATTCTATCTTGCGCCGCAATTTATTTTTAAGAATTAATATTGAGATTTTTTCTTCAGGAATAATCTTAACGTGTTGATATTGATAGATTTGACTAAAACATTACAATTATGGATAAAATACGTGCTGCAATAACAGGCATTGGAGCATTTTTACCGGAGTATCGTTTGACCAACGAAGAAATAAGCACCATGGTTGAAACCTCCGATGAATGGATTATGCAGCGAATTGGCATTAAAGAGCGGCGGATTATGAAAGAAGAAGGAAAGGCTACTTCGGATATGGGTGCTGCTGCCATTAAAGAATTACTTGAAAAGACAGGTACAAAACCAGAAGAAATAGAACTACTGATTTGTGCCACCATAACTCCCGACAGTCCTTTACCCTCAGCTGCCAACATTATCAGCAACAAAGCAGGTTTGGTTAATGCCTGGAGTTTCGATTTAAATGCGGCATGTTCCGGTTTTGTTTATGCCTTAACTACCGGTTCAAAATTCATTGAAAGTGGTCAGTACAAAAAAGTGATCGTTTTGGGTGCCGATATGATGTCGGCAATTACCAATTATAAAGACCGGGCAACCTGTCCCTTATTTGGTGATGGAGCAGCAGCTGTTTTGCTCGAACCAAATACCGAAGATTTAGGTGTAATCGACCACATCAACCGGGTGGATGGTGCCGGAAGCCAGTTCCTGCAGATCAAGAGCGGAGGCTCTATGCGTCCGGCTTGCATCGAATCCATTGAGAATGATGAGCACTTTGTTTATCAGGAAGGACAAACGGTATTCAAATCTGCAGTTTCAAACATGGCCGATGTGGCAGTTGAAATCATGAAGAAAAATAACATTGCCAGCGAAGATCTCGATTGGTTTGTTCCGCATCAGGCGAATATGCGTATTATCGACGCGGTTGGACGCCGGATGGGTATCGACAAGGAGCATGTGATGGTTAACATTCAGCAATATGGAAACACTACCGCTGCAACAATTCCACTCTGTCTGTACGATTACGAAAATCAGTTAAAAAAAGGCGACAATGTAATTCTTGCAGCGTTTGGCGCTGGTTTTACCTGGGGAAGTATTTATCTGAAATGGGCTTACGATCCCAAATAAAGAATAAAAAGTCTAACCTAAAAATTTCTGTTCATGGGAAAATTAATTGTCAAAAGTCACGCTGAATTCGAACAACTTGTTGGTCAGGAATTGGGCATTTCCGAATATTTAACCATTACCCAGGAGCAAATCAATAAATTTGCTGACGCCACCCATGACCATCAATGGATTCATGTCGATGAAGAACGTGCAAAAACTGAAGGTGCATTTGGAAGTACAATCGCTCATGGATATCTGACTCTTTCTCTTTTGCCTTATTTTTGGGATCAGATTATTCAGGTCGAAAATATAAAGATGCTGGTAAATTATGGCATCGACGAGTTTAAATTCAATCAGCCGGTTAAAGTAAACAGCCGGATCAGAGCCCGCGTGATTCTGAAGTCAGTAACTAACCTGAGAGGTATTTCGAAAATACAACTGGATATAACGATGGAAATTGAAGGAAACAAGAAACCGGCCTTTGTCGGAGTCACTACTTTCCTGTACCATTTTATTTAAAGCATGTAATTTATACTGAATATAGTAACGCGTTTCCTGAAAAGAGACGCGTTTTTTTGTTTTAAAGGTTCACTTTTTTACTTTCCGGGAGGAGAACTAAAACTAGCTTTAGTATATTTGAAGATTGTTCAAAAAAAAAAAATCAGGAATGGCAAAAGAAAACCAGGTAATCAATCCACAGGAGATTAACCTTATTTCGAAAGGAACACGGATCAGTGGAGATGTAATTACAGATGGCGATATTCGGATCGATGGTGAATTAGTTGGAAATATTGAATCAAAAGGCAGATTGGTTATTGGTATTTCAGGAAGAATTGAAGGCGAAATTAAATGCAGAAGTTGTGAAATTGCCGGAACCCAGACCGGACGACTCTTCGTAGGTGAACTGCTTTCGCTGAAAACTTCGTCGAATGTAACCGGTGATATCGTAACCAACAAGTTGTCGATTGAACCCGGTGCTTATTTTGCCGGAACCTGCACCATGAGTGATGAATCAAATCTTGATGAATAAAAATTCAAATAGAGACAAGAAACAGTTCGATGATTTTATCCGTTACTCAGGTCTGGCTTTTGAAATGATTGCCATTATGGGCATTGGAGTTTGGGTTGGTTATAAAATTGACCAATGGCTTGAATTAAGTTTCCCGGTTGCTACTTTGGTCCTGATGATTCTGTCAGTTGTTGGAGCTATTTATCACGCCATCCGGAAATTCCTTTAATTCCTGAAAATAATATTGAAGAAAAAACAAATTTTAAATTTCTGAATGAAACAATTCCTGTTAAAATCTACCTTTCTGACATTCATCGTTTTCGGACTGGGAAGTATCTTATACCTGACTGTTTTAAAACCGTATTTTTTAGCTGTTTTACCATTTTTGTTGCTCTTTTTTTATGCAGTAACAAACCTTGTTCATGCTTATTTGTTAAAGATTGCCGGTAAATCAAGTGCCAAGTTTACGTCACAATATATGGCGACCAGTTTTATTAAAATGTTCTTCTATGTGGCGGTTGCTGTTATTTATGTGATTTTCAACAGAGAAAATTCCAAAATATTTATTGCGAATTTTTTACTTCTCTACACTGTATATACAGTTTTTGAAGTGTACGAATTTTTAAAAGTAGTAAAGCAAATGAGCTAGAGTTCATACTTTAAGGTTGAACTCTGTTTTATAATCAGTTAAAAAAATTAAATTTGCTGTTGGCAGAAAAAAGAGAGATAAGATGACACGAAATATACGATCCATATTATTCCTGATATTCCTGATTTTTCTGGGAACCGGACTTAGCCGGGCCAGCGAAATAAATGAAGAAACGAATCATGGTCAGACCGAACAAACGAATGACTTTGAGGCAGGTAAATTTGTCATTGAGCATGTTTCTGATGCCTTTGAATGGCACATTGCCACCTTTGGAAAAACACATGTCAGTGTCCCTTTGCCAATTATCCTTTATAGTTCAAACAAAGGATGGAATTTTTTTATGTCCTCCCGGTTTCATCATGGTCATGAAGCATACCGTGGATTTAAAATTGAAGAAGAAGGCGCCCAGGCAGGTAAAATTGTTGAATTAAACGA
>JBASYJ010000024.1:0-12652 GCA_049277435.1 Prolixibacteraceae bacterium | reverse complement strand
GCTTCGATCGATCCGTCCACGTCACCTTTCACAATCAGGTTCAATTCCTGGAAGTTTCCAATAGCGATACGACGTCCAATTTCATCCAAAGTGATATGTTTAGTCGTCCGAAGTCCTTGTTCGCGGGCAAGCTGTTCACGTTTATTGGCAACATTACGTGCATCACGTTCATTCTCCATCACGTTGAACTTGTCACCGGCTTGTGGAGCGCCATCGAGGCCAAGCATAATTACCGGTTCGGCAGGTCCAACCTTGTCGACACGTTGGTTACGTTCGTTGAACATCGCTTTTACGTGTCCGTAATACTGACCCGCAAGCAAAACATCACCAACTTTCAAAGTACCGTTCTGAACCAAAATAGTAGCCACATAACCACGACCTTTATCCAAAGTCGATTCGATTACAGTACCACTGGCACGTTTATCCGGATTACCTTTTAGTTCAAGCATTTCAGCTTCCAGCAATACTTTTTCAAGAAGCAGATCAACATTCAATCCGCTTTTTGCCGAAATATCCTGACTCTGGTATTTTCCACCCCATTCTTCAACAAGGTAATTCATACCGGCCAGTTGTTCTTTTATGCGTTCAGGATTTGCACCTGCTTTATCTATTTTATTGATTGCAAAAACAATCGGAACACCTGCAGCAGCAGCGTGATTGATTGCTTCGATTGACTGAGGCATAATCGCATCGTCAGCAGCAATAATAATAATTGCAATGTCTGTTATCTGGGCACCACGGGCACGCATCGCTGTAAAAGCTTCGTGACCAGGAGTATCCAGGAATGTAATGTCTTTACCGTTGTCGAGCCTTACGTGGTATGCTCCAATATGCTGAGTTATACCTCCGGCCTCACCAGCAATAACATTCGTATTACGGATGTGGTCGAGTAAAGAGGTTTTACCGTGGTCGACGTGACCCATCACAGTCACAATCGGAGCTCTTGGTAACAATTGCTCTTCAGTATCGGGTTCTTCCTCGATAGCCACCTGGATTTCAGCACTAACAAATTCGACCTTGAAGCCAAATTCGTCGGCTACGACTGCCATGGTTTCCGCATCCAGACGCTGGTTTATCGAAACAAATAAACCCAGACTCATACAAGTTGAGATTACGCTCGTTACCGAAGTGTCCATCATGGTTGCCAGTTCGTTTACTGAAACGAACTCGGTCACTTTCAGGATATTCTGGTCAGCACTTTCACGTTCAGCTTCAGCAGCCATACGATCACTAACAACCTGACGTTTATCTTTGCGGTATTTCGATCCTTTGGATTTTGTCCCTTTTGTTGTCAGACGGGCTAAAGTGTCTTTAATCTGTTTCTGAACGTCTTCTTCGCTAACTTCCTTCTTCATCAAAGGTCGTTTGTTCAGATTTTTGCCACGGTCTTTGCCTGCGGCTCCACTGGAAGGGGCTTTCCCTCCAATATTTTTGGTAACAACAATTTTTCGGCGTTCACCCGGAACAGTTGGCTTATCGGCAACCGGTACTTTTTGCTGAGTTCCCGGTGTATCTTTTAAAATACGTTTTCTTTTTTTCTTGCGGGCTTGTTGCTGCGCCAGTTCAGCAGCCGATAGAGCTGGTTTTTTATCGGACGGAAGATCGATCTTGCCAACAACAGTCGGACCTGACAATCTTTCAGCTTTTGCTTTAATCACAGTTGGACCAGTCCGGTTCGGATCTCTTACTTCAGGCGTTTGTTCCAGTTCCGCAGAAACAGCAACATCGCGGCGTGTTCTTTCACGATCTTTGCGTTCGTCTTCCTTCTGTTTTTTGCTTTTTTTCGCCGGACGTGTTTTCTGGTTCAGTAAAGCCAGGTCGATTTTACCAACCACCTTTACTTCTTCGACTTTACGAACGTTGGTCATTACATCCGATTCTGATGAGGTAGTTTCAGCTTCCGAAGAAACTGTTTCTTCCTGAACTTCGGGTTTCGCTGCTGCAACAGGTTTTTCAACTTCAGGAACTGTTATTTTCTTAACTTCTTCAGTAACTTTAGGAGTTTCCTGAACAGGTTTCGATTCAACAACCGGTTTATGTGGAACTGCTTTTGGCTTTTCTTCAGCCACAACAGGTTCTTCTGTTTTCCTTTTCTGGCCCAAATTTTCCAGGTCGATTTTACCAACAACTTTCACCGGCTCAACTTCGGTCCGTGGAATCGTGGTAATTACTTCCTTTGGTTTAGGCTCGTGATGCGGAACATGATCAGGCTTTTTGGTGGTATGGCCTTTAATGATCACTTCATCATCTTCGAAATCTTCTTCGATGTGTTTGTGAGCCGTTCCTGAATCGACAACGTCGTCCAGCGAAACTGATTCTTTTGCACCACGGTGACTTTTCAGATTGATTTTTTCTGATTCCTTCTTCAGACTGACATCACCTTTATATTCCTTTTCAAGAAGATGGTAAGCATCATCCGTAATTTTGTTGTTTGGATTTGTATCAAGATCAAATCCTTTCTTGTGCAAGAATTCGACGATGGTAGAAATACCTACATTGAAATCCCGCGCTACTTTACTTAGTCGTTTAATACTGCCTATTACCATAAACCCTCTCAGTTAAATAAACCTCAAAATAATTTTAAGGAATTAACGATGATGCAATTTTACATTCAAAATCTAAAATGCCCTAATTTTCATGCAAAAATTTAAACAAACCTTACGATTTATTCAAACTCTGTTTTTAATACTCTCAGAACGTCGTCGATAGTTTCTTCTTCGAGATCAGTTCTTTTGATCAGTTCTGACCGGGTCAGGCTCAATACGTTTTTAGCGGTATCGCAGCCGATCGACTTCAATTGGTCGATAACCCAGCTTTCAATTTCATCAGCAAATTCTTCCAGGTTGACGTCTTCATCATCCTGGGCCACTTCGCGGTACACATCGATTTCGTAACCGGTTAGCTGGCTGGCCAAACGAATATTGAGACCACCTTTACCGATTGCCATCGAAACTTCTTCAGGTTTCAGATAAACATCGGCTCTTTTGGTGTCTTCGTGTAATTTTATAGACGATACTTTGGCCGGATTCAACGCCCGCTGAATAAACAACTGGGTGTTTGCCGAAAAATTAATAACGTCAATATTTTCATTCCGCAATTCACGAACGATACCGTGAATACGTGATCCTTTCATTCCAACGCAAGCTCCAACCGGGTCGATACGCTCGTCGTATGATTCGACAGCTACTTTGGCCCGTTCACCCGGAACGCGTACAATCTTTTTAATGGTGATCAAACCGTCAAAAATCTCAGGTACTTCGAGTTCGAATAATCGTTCAAGAAATACAGTTGATGTTCTGGAAAGAATAATCAGTGGATTGTTATTCCGGAGTTCAACTTTGTAGACTACAGCACGAAGGTTATCGCCTTTTCTGAAATAGTCCGATGGAATCTGTTCTGTCCTTGGAAGGATCAGTTCGTTTCCTTCGTCGTCGAGGATTAGAATTTCCTTTTTCCATACCTGGTAAACTTCGCCGGCAACAATGTCCCCAATCTTAGTTTTGTACTTATTGAAAATATGATCTTTTTCAAGTTCCATGATACGGCTGGCCAGATTCTGACGTAAATTCAGAATAGCTCTGCGACCGAATTGTGCAAGTTTCACTTCATCAGTTACTTCTTCACCGATTTCATAGTCGGCATCAATTTTTTTGGCTTCCTTGAGTGTAATTTGAGTATTTGGATCTTCAATATCCTCGTCAGCGACTACTTCTCTATTGCGCCAAATCTCAAAGTCACCTTTATCGATGTTTATAATTACATCGAAATTTTCATCTGTGCCGTAAGTTTTAATCAGAACATTTTTGAATACATCTTCCAACACGCTCATCATGGTAGCGCGGTCGATGTTTTTAAGTTCCTTAAATTCAGCAAAGGTGTCGATAAGATTAAGATTATCCATCTATTCCCGGTTTTTAGAATTTGATTATTTTTTTTGCTTCTTTAATTTCAGGATATGCCAAAGAATGAACTCGGGTTACCAATTCTTTCTTTTTCGATCCTTCGATTTTCTCTTTGGTTGTCACTTCAAGATCGATTCCCTGATCATCAGCCTTTAACAGGATGCCATTCAGTTTCTGACCATTGGTGAGCAACACTTCAATTTCGGTATCTATATTTTTTTTATACTGCCGAACAAGGCTGAAAGGTTCACTTAACCCAGCTGAAAACACCGATAATTCGAAATCTTCAGCTTCCCGGTCCAGGTTCCCTTCCACATGCCGGCTGATCTCAACAATCTGGTTGATCGAAATTCCTGAATCGCTGTCAACCATAACATGGATCACATTACTTGAAGAAACGGTTACGTCGACCAAAAACTGGTCGTCAGTAAGTTTCTCATTCACAAGGTCTGCTATTTTTGCTTTATCGATCATATTTCTGTAATAAAATAGGGGACTCTCGATCCCCTACTCCTTGGTTTTCCCAAATTGTCGGCACAAAAATAGTAATTTTAATTAAATTGTCAAAATCAATCTATTAAGCTTGTGATTTATCTCCTGAACCAAAAACAGGACTGAAGTGGTACAAGCTTTTTGATCGGAAAAACTTTTCTATTTTTGTGATGTTTGGCATAACAAACAGACATTGAATAATTTGAAAACGAACAAGAAAAAAATAGTCAACGATCCGGTTTTTGGATTCATTAATATCCGGTCGGAACTAGTCTTCGATTTAATTGAACACCCTTATTTTCAGCGGCTGCGAAGGATCAAACAACTGGGTTTGTCGCACATGGTATTTCCGGGAGCCAACCATACGCGCTTTGAGCATGCCCTGGGTGCTGTATACCTGATGCGCTCTGCCATCGGGACCCTCCGGATGAAAGGACAGGAAATAAGTGATGAAGAAGCGGATGCCGTAACCTGTGCCATTCTTTTACACGATATCGGGCACGGGCCATTTTCACATGCGCTGGAAAATACGCTCGTTCAGGAAGTACATCACGAACACATATCACTGCTCCTGATGGAAGACCTCAACCGGCAATTTGAAGGCAAACTTGACCTGGCCATCCGGATTTTCACCGACCAGTATCCCAAACATTTTCTTCATCAGCTGGTTTCCAGCCAACTCGACATGGACCGGCTGGACTATCTGAGCCGCGACAGTTTTTTCTCAGGAGTATCAGAAGGGGTTATTGGAGCCGAACGCATTATAAAAATGCTCAATGTGCGCAATGATGAGCTGGTGGTTGAATACAAGGGAATTTATTCGGTTGAAAATTTCCTGATTGCGCGACGGCTGATGTACTGGCAGGTGTATTTGCACAAAACGGTTCTGGCAGCCGAATACCAACTCATTAATGTACTCGCACGTGCGCGCGAACTGGCCCTCCGTGGGACCGGGCTGTTTGCAACTCCGGTTCTGAAGGCTTTTTTATCGCATGAAATTACGCTCGAAGATTTTAAACTGAACCGCCTGATTGACGGCCGGCCGGTGCTCGATCTGTTTACCGGACTGGACGATAACGATATCATATCGTCGATAAAAGAATGGCAATACCATGCCGATCCGGTTTTGGCTTACCTGGCAACAGGAATTATAAATCGCCGTTTATATAAAATAAAAATCAGTAACAAACCTTTTCCTGAACACAAAATTGCCGGGATCAAAGAAAAAATCTGTGCCCGGTTAAATGTTTGCAACAAGGATCTGCACTATTTCCTGATTGCCGATACGATTTCGAACAGTGCCTACAACAAAGGATCGAACGAAAAAATTAATGTACTGTTTAAAAACAACAAGATTAGCGACATAGCAGATGCCTCGGATATCAATCTCTCTGTTTTTTCGGAAACGGTCAGGAAATATTTTATCTGTTATCCGAAAGAATTGGACATTAAGTAATTTAAACTATTTTTGCACGGCATTAAGAAAACGAATATGGAATTCAAAGCTCAAAGTATAGCTGATTTTCTGGGCGGTACAGTTGAAGGTGATGCACAGGCAATTGTAACGACAGTAGCAAAAATAGAAGAAGGTAAACCCGGAACATTAGCATTCCTTTCCAACCCCAAATACACTAAATATCTTTATCAAACCGAAGCTTCGATCGTGATCGTGAATCAGGATATGGAACTTGAGGCTGAAGTTAAGACTACTTTGATCCGGGTACCGGATGCCTACAAGGCATTTGCTTCGCTGCTCGAATTGTATCAGGCAGCCAAAGGATCGAAAAGCGGAATTGAAAATCCATCGTTCGTTGATGAAACTGCAACAATTGGAAACGACATCTATATTGGCGCCTTTGCCTACATTGGCAAGAATGTCAGGATCGGAAACCATGTAAAAATCTATCCGCACGTTTACATTGGAGACAACACGACCATCGGCGACGATACTGTTTTGTTTTCAGGAGTGAAAATTTATGAAGATACCAAAATCGGCCAGGCTTGCATTCTACATGCCGGAGCTGTTGTTGGATCGGACGGATTTGGCTTTGCTCCTACAGAAGACGGCACCTATAAAAAGGTACCGCAGGTTGGAAATGTAATTATTGAAGATTGGGTGGAAATTGGAGCCAATACAACGATCGACTGCGCCACCATGGGATCGACCATCATCCGGAAAGGTACAAAACTGGACAATCTGGTTCAGATTGCACACAATGTGGAAGTTGGTGAGAACAATGTGATGGCTGCCCTGACCGGTATTGCAGGTTCAGTAAAAATTGGCAACAATTGTCGTTTTGGAGGCCAGGTTGGAGTTGCCGGTCACATTACGATTGGCAACAATGTTAACGTGGGCGCCATGTCAGGTGTGTCGAACAATATAAAATCGAATAAGACCGTTTTACTGGCTCCGGCAATGGACATTGCACAGGCAGCAAAAGTTGCCGTTGTTTACCGTAACCTTCCCCAGTTGCGCGAACAGGTGCTGGATTTGGTTAAGGATGTTTCTCAGATAAAAAAGAAGCTTGAAGAATAATTTTACTCAGGAATGACAATTAAACAAAAAACATTAGCAAAAGAGTTTTCGATCAGTGGCAAGGGACTTCACACCAATTGCCTGGTTAATATGACTTTTAAACCTGCTCCAATCAACCACGGGTTCAAATTCCAGCGTGTTGATCTGGACGACAAACCCATTATACCGGCCAGTGCCGAATATGTAGTTGATACTTCAAGAGGTACTGTCCTTTCGGTAAACGGTGCAAAATTAAGCACCATCGAACACAGTCTGGCCGCCTTAACCGGAATGGACCTCGACAATGTACTGATTGAGATCGACAATGAAGAAGTGCCGATTCTGGATGGCAGCTCACGCTTTTTTGTTCAGGCCATTGAAGAAGCCGGAATTGTTGAACAGGATGCCGAACGCGAATATTTTGTAGTAACCGAAAAGATCGTATATAAAAACGAAAAAACCGGTTCCGAAATCATTGCTTTACCCGATAACGATTATAACCTCAACGTATTAATCTCATTTAACTCCACGGTCCTGAACAATCAGTTTGCGACGTTGGACTCCCTTGCCGATTTTAAAACAGAGATCGCCAATTGCCGCACTTTTGTTTTTCTTCACGAACTGGAGTTTTTGCTGAAAAATAACCTGGTAAAAGGAGGCGACCTGGACAGCGCCATTGTCATTATGGACCGTCCGGTTGAGCAGGTTGAACTGGATCGCATTGCCGATCTTTTCAATCACAAACGGGTGGAAGTAAAAGAGGGCGGAATATTAAACAACATCGATCTTCAGTATAACAACGAATGTGCACGCCACAAGCTGCTTGATGTTATCGGCGATTTAGCTCTGGCAGGCAAGCGAATTAAAGGCCGGATCATTGCCACCAAACCTGGTCATGGCGCCAATACCGCTTTTGCCAAAGTAGTGATGAAAGCCATTCAGAAAGAAAAATCGAGGGATAAAGCTCCGGTTTACAATCCGAATACAAAAGTGATTATGGATGTGAACCAGATTAAAGAATTACTGCCTCACCGCTATCCGTTTTTACTGGTCGATAAAGTCATCGATGTTCAGGATGATTATCTGGTTGGAGTAAAAAATGTTACCGTCAACGAACCATTTTTTCAGGGCCATTTTCCTGAAGAGCCGGTTATGCCTGGTGTTTTGCTTGTTGAAGGGATGGCTCAGGCCGGAGGAATTTTTGTTCTCCGCCAGATGGAAGGTAAATACTCGACCTATTTCATGAAAATCGACAATGTGAAATTCAGGAAAAAAGTGGTGCCCGGAGATACCATTATCTTTAAAGTGATTCTTACATCCCCCATTCGACGCGGTATTGCCGAAATGCGTGGACTTTGCTATGTTGGCGATTCCATTGTTGCAGAAGGCGATTATATGGCGCAAATTGTAAAAATTAATTAGAAACAGAAATAGAACAAGAAAATGAAATGAGCATGCTTGCAGATTCCCCCATCCGGAAGAAAATAATACCATGCGAATTCCATGTGACAGTTAAACAACAAATTATTAACACATGAAACAACCATTAGCTTACGTGCACCCAGAGGCAAACGTTGCCGATAACGTAGTTATTGAGCCATTTGTATCCATTGACAAAGATGTAATTATTGGTGAAGGAACACGAATCGGATCGAGTGTGACCATCATGCCTGGTGTCCGCATTGGCAAAAACTGCCGCATTTTCCCGGGAGCTGTTATTGGAGCAGTACCTCAGGATTTAAAATTCAGAGGCGAATATTCAACCGTGGAAATAGGCGATAATACAACCATTCGCGAATTTGTGACCATTAACCGTGGTACTTCGGCCAAAGGGAAAACAGTGGTTGGTAACAACTGCCTGCTGATGGCCTACGTGCATGTTGCACACGATTGTGTGGTTGGAAATGACGTAATTTTAGTAAATAATACTCAGCTGGCCGGTGAAGTTGTGATCGATGATTTTGCGATTCTCGGTGGTATGACAGCTGTTCATCAGTTTGTACACATCGGATCACACGTCATGGTTTCGGGCGGATCGCTGGTTCGTAAAGATATTCCTCCGTTCATTAAAGCTGGTCGCGAGCCTCTTTCGTATGTGGGAATCAACTCAATTGGATTGCGTCGTCGCAATTTCAGCAACGAAAAAATCCGTGAGGTGCAGGAAATTTACCGCTACATTTACCAGAAAGGCCTGAATATTTCTCAGGCTGTTGAAATTATTGAAGCTGAAATGCCTGCTTCGACTGAACGGGACGAAGTTCTGTTATTCATTAAAGACTCGAAACGAGGAATTATTCGTGGTTATTTACCCGATTAATCTTTCCTGAAAAAGAATATTAAAAAAAGCTCTGAATTTAGTTTCAGGGCTTTTGTTGCCTTCGACAGGCTCAGGCAACAATGATTTTGCATTGCTTTCCGTCAGCTAAAGCAGACGGAAAAGAATAGGGCGCTGAGTAAAGATATTTAGAAATGAGGATATATTCTTTGCCGTCCCATTTATGGGATGGATAGAGGCAATCATTCAATTGGGCCTTAGCCCTTAATTCTTTCAAATCCATATTTCCTGATGAACAGTTCGGATTCTTCCTCCCAACTCATTTTTTGATGATGCTCGTCCTGATTTTTAATGTAGTTCCTGATTCGGTCAACTTGAGAATGCCCGACAGAAACTGCAAAATAATCGTCCTTCCAGGAGAACTGACCGGTAAGGATTTTCTGTGAATTGATCCAGAAAGAGCTTTCTCCCTTTAAATATTGCATAATGGTAGCAAGATTTTGCTGTTTCCCAAGATTGATCAATGCATGAACATGATTTACATGGGCATTGATAAAATCCAACTGAATATTCTTTTCCAGGGCATTTTCCCTGAAATGTTTCAGGATTTCAGGACGGACTGAATTTGATATGACTTGTTCCCGGTTTTTTGTACTCCAGACACAATGCAACCAGATTTTGACATATGACATGTTGTGCAGTTTTGGGGTTTATGTACTAATTTACTGAATGTTGATTAGGAAATAATGAATTGGAATAAAAATTTAGATATTCTGAAACTCAGTTCCGTCAGCTGAAGCAGACTGCCTGTCCCGATTTTTATCGGGAGCAAAGGATATTGCTTTGATTGAAGGGGATTGTAGACTATTTTGCCCTTTTGTTCCGTCAGCTGAAGCAGACGGCAAAGTATAATGCGCTGATTGTAGAAGATTCAATATAATTTCGCATTTCAGCCCCGTCAGCTAAAGCAGACGGCAAAGGATATTGCTTTGAGTGAAGGTATTGGAATAGGAGAATCTATGTTTTGCCGTTGGCTTTTGATATCAGAAACTGATGAAAAAGGAAATTGCCAGATTACAAGCAATAGCTGAAAATAGATATTTTTCTTTGTTCCTGATTTTGTATATTTGATAAAATCTTCACCCCAAATGGTTAAAATCAGGAAGATATATCATCGCGGAGCTTTCAGGATTGGTTTGTATTTTGATTTTGATGCTGAATTGATTGACAAAGCCAAACGCATCGGAGCTTACTGGAGCAAAACACATACGTGCTGGTATGTGTTGTATAACAAAGCGAATTACAAAAAAATACTTCTTAATTTTGATCAGGTTGAAATTATTTCCGGAGAAAACAACAAGCGGCACCCTGAACCTGCCTTAAACGGGCAAGAAATTGTTCACATAGCTGCAATGATCAGCGAAATTCCACCGGAAATTCCGGAGGAACATAAGGAAGAGATTCCTGAAATTGCCAGCAAAATTGTTTATCGCGGAAGTTTGGGTAAATACTGGATTTTAGAGGTTCCGTATTCGAAGGAACTTGCACCGAAGCTGATGGACATTAAAGGTGTTTTCTGGAATAAAAATCAGAAAGCCTATTTTGTGCTCAGGCATGTAAATGTCAAGTTAAAGGTTGAAGCTTTACTTGGAATTGGCGAGATATTTCCTTCGGAATATTTCAATCTCGAAACGGTAATCAGCAATCCGTTAACCACCATTGAACTGACTGTTTATGCTCCGGATAAAAGATGGATGGTACTAAACTGTCCGCCGATATCATCGTTTCTGGAACAGGTAAAACGATGGGAAGGAAGCCGTTACAGTAAATCGCATCAGGCCTATGTGTTGTCGGCTACTCCAGCTATGCTCGAAAATGTTCGGAAACTTGCTGAAGAGTTAAACATTTCGATCAGCATTAATCTTCCGGAGAAGTATTTAAGCAGGTACAAGTCTGTCAGCCGAAAGGTTTCGTTGTTGCAGGATATCCGGCAAAACGCGCTTCAACAAGTTCCGGTTTCGGCCCGGAATTATACACTGGCGATGCTCGATTATCTGCTGGCTCAGAATTACAGCGCAAACACCATCCGAAATTATACCAATGAGTTTAATCGTTTCCTGCGCATTACCCAATACCGGAATCCGGATACTTTAACTGAAATGCAGATTGTAAAATATCTGGCCTGGATGACTGAAAAAGGTTTGTCGCCATCGAAATTAAACTTGCTGATTAATTCGCTGAAGTATTATTTCCGCACTGTTTTGAAACGCGACGAATTCGATATACGATTGCCGCGTCCACGGAAAGAACTTCATTTACCCAGTGTACTTACGATGGAAGAATGTATCCGGATTTTCAGTTTTGTGGATAATCCGAAACATAAATTGTTGCTTCTGCTGGGCTATGGTGCCGGTATGCGACGAAGCGAAATTGTATCGCTGAAATGGCAGGATATTTTATTCGAAGAGCACAAAATACACATCAAACAAACGAAAGGCAATAAGGACAGGATTGTGATGCTGCCTTTTTCGATTGTGTCTTATCTGCGGAATTACCGGACCTTGTACCCAAGCGACGATTGGGTTTTTACGGGACAATATAAAGGTGAGGCAATAAGCGGAAATACGGTTCAGGTAATTATGAAACAGGCTGTTACCAAAGCTGGATTGGATAAAAAAGCGACCGTGCATACTTTGCGACACAGTTTTGCAACGCACCTGCTCGAAAGCGGAACTGACATTCGGTATATTCAGCAACTGCTGGGGCATTCCAGTATAAAAACGACGATGATTTATACCCACATCACGCCTAAGGCGGCAAAGAACATCATCAGTCCTCTTGACCGTTTGCCCGGAACACCTGATATCAGGTCTTTGAAATAAATATGTTTATTGTATATAATAATTGGGAAAAGTACCATATATTTGGTGATATATACTAGTTGTACGCAATGCTGGCGCATAACACACGGCTAAAATCGAACAATCATGGGCAAATTTTCAGATCAGGTACGTAAAAGGCTATCAGGAAACTACCAAGAGCCTTCAAAAGACATTGAATTTTCATGCGGTAACTGCTTAAATATCTTTAACTTTGGTTATAGCGATATTTATTTGAAAGGATCGGGTGATATTGAATTTGTTCCCGAGCCAACATGTCCGCGTTGTGGAGCCACCGAAGAATTGACTTTTAGCGACCACGGACAGGAGAAAATAGAAGATATGCTGTTTAGCGGACAAATAAGAAAAACCAGGTAATCCCGGAGTATTTAATATGTGTTTCCACCCAGAGTATATAGGAATAGAAACGACAACCGAGGTAAAGAAATTTCGTCTTGCCAGTTTTTTTGACCAGCACTGGGACACCTATGTCAAATCACCATCAGAATACATTACCCCAGAGCAGTTCAAGGCGGTTGCGGCCATGCGGGTTTGCCGTACAGAAGCTCTTGGTGTTGACCATTATGCC
>JBASYJ010000023.1:0-5431 GCA_049277435.1 Prolixibacteraceae bacterium | reverse complement strand
AATAGAGATGGTAGTTTTGACGGAACAATTCTAATCACGGATTCGAATGATAATACCAAACAATGTTATCAATCAACGGATGAATGTGAGGAGTATAGATTGAAAATGGTGGAGGTTACTTGTTATCAGTTAATTCAAGTTTTTAGTGATGGATCCTATATGGTAGTTGCAAATTTTGGATGTGGGGGCGATAGCGGAAGCAGTCCAACAAGTCCATCTGGAAGCAATGCCCCTTCCGGAAGTGCAGGTGCACCTCCTGTACCTGAACCGGCACCAATTGTGAATGATGATGCATTGAAGCAAAATACATTGACGAATTGTATTTACATAAAATTACAAAATTCAAAATTATTAGAGAATATGCTTAAAGAATTTGTAAATTCAACAGTCTATAATTGTACTTGGAGAATTGTCCCTAGCATTGCTGGTTATAATGGTGAACAAGCATATGGGAATATAACGGATAGTAATGGTTCAGTAATTATTGATATTAACTCATATTATTTTGGAAAGGTTGCACCATTAGCAATTGCAAAAACAATGCTTCATGAATCTATTCATGCGAATTTATATCAAAAATTAGCAACAATACTAGGTAAAGAAAATCTTTCTAATAAAAATTTTGAAGAGTTGTACCGTTCATATCAAGAAACAACTATTGGAACACCCCAACATGATTTTATGTCCAAATATTATATACCTAGTCTTGCTTCAGCTCTCCAAAGTTTCGATGGTAATAGCCTTCCTTCTGACTATTATGTTTCTTTGGCATGGACGGGTTTGGAAAATACATCAGCGTATAATAATTTAACTCAGTCACAAAAAGATGAAATCGAAAGAAAAATTAATGAAATTAATTCAGGCTCCAAAATTTGTCATTAGATTAACTTATGTTGGATTAATCCTTATCCTATCACTTGGGTGTCAAAACAAGAAAGAATCATTATATATTCTTTTCGAGCCGAACAAACTACACATGAACATTTATGATGATAATTGTTATAAATTTTGGATTAATGAGGAAGAGTATATTCTTTTTACCCCTAAAGAACAATCTCTGTTTTTAAAACAAAATAAATTAAATCATAAAATTGTAGACATAAAGTGGCTATCTCAAACATATCAGGATGACTATTTGAAGATAATGAAATCCCCAAGTATTTTTATTGTTGAGCGATCTGGTTTAGATTCCTTGAAAATCACACCTGTTATACCAAATGAAGGGACAGAATAACTCGCAATAGAATGCAAAAAATTGCCAAAATGGACGAACTCGGTTTCGGAAACTGTACCAACACTGGTGCCTGCGAAGTGGAATGCCCAAAAAATAGTTCGCTTTCGAACATCGCCCGTCTGAACCGCGAATTCCTTTGCGCTAAGTTTAACGACTAAAGGATGTAGTGGATTTTATCCAAATACCATTAAAACCTTGGAGGTTTTTTAGCTAAATAAGAAAAAGCTCCGGAGATGAATTTCTTCGGAGCTTTTTATATTCCTGAAATGGGACTAATCCTGTCTTTTGATGAGTTGGTCGCCGAAAAAGGAATTTTAAAATGACACTGCCATTCCTGCCTGTCCCCAAAATTCGTTTTCGGGATTAATAATTGCCTCAGGCGAAATCTGATAATTGATACCTGCCTGAAATGTCAGGAGATTGTTTATGGCATATCTCCAGCTGGTACTAAAAACATAAGCGCCCCAGGCACTCACATCAAAAATCTTGTCATGATAGATTGCGTTGAACTTCAGTCCATAATTCAGCTTTTGGCTTATGGGCTGGCTGTAATTCAGTGAAAACTCCCAAATTCTTCCATCTGTGAAGAAAGCATCACCTGCTGGTGTTATGTAAAACATATCTACCGCCGGAACAAGAAAAGAACCTGCCAGGGGGATCAATTTATCAAGTGAAACGCCGAGGTTTAGTTTCCAAAGTTGTTTCATCCCAAAAGGTTGTATCCAGGGGCCATTCGGATCGTCCGGATTAGGGAAAGGGGAATATGGGAATTCGTTATTATTCGAGGCACGAATGTAATCGACAAAACTGTGAAAGTTAAATTGTATGGGACTTCCTTCCATTTTCGTATCATGGTATTTCAGGTAAAACTCTGCGATTTCATTCACTTTCAAGTTTTGGTCAGTAGGAATGGATGCCCAGTAAGCCAATTCGAATCCAGTCTGGAACAGGTCAATCGCCATATAGGGGATATATGCAGGTTTGTTGTCGCTCAGGTCCCAGCCATGCCATACTGATTTAGAAAACAACTCCATTTGTGCGGAGACTCCGATGGTTCTATGGAAAGCATCTTCTTTACCAATTGAATGGCTCATTAAAGTCGTACCCAGCAACAGAATTGTAAGAATAAAGTATTTCATGTGAAAATGATGGTGTTAATTAATTGATTATTTACAAATTAAGATGGAACTCTCATGCCGGAAAGTATCTTTTCAGAACAACTATTTTTATTTTGCTTTTGTGCCGCCTCTATTAAAATTGTATTTGCGGCATATTCGTTTCATGATTTTTTTTCTATAATTTTCATAGCTATTTGTTGGTTTGTGTTTCATGAAAAAATAGTTTCGCTAAACTAAAAAAAACATCTGAGGTTGATTGCGAGTGCACAGCTAAGAAACCTATAAAGTTAAGGATTATATAATGTTCATATTTGATGATAAAGCCAGAGATACAGGATGTTTGCGCCTGTGCCTGATTATTGATCCGGCATTAAAAGCGTATTTTATTTCTGTTTAATACTAAACAATATAGCTGCATTTGTTATTAACAATCCTACCTATTCTAATTGTATTCTAATTTGATCTGCAATGAATTGATTTTTCCCGCGTCAAACCAAGCTTTTCAAGTTGTTTGATAATCAAAAATATACGAATTAACTTCTATAATGCAGAGTTTATGAGTAGCAAATTGTTAATATCTTTCTTTGATGTTTTTGCAACGTTCAATTGTTCAGCATATTGCATGGGCTTTTAAACAATTGGCTGTTGATTAGTTATTCAGCGAAGATCAGAATAATGAGAGCCTAATTTGTATATTCGCAATAGTGTACCTAAATAATACCTTATGCCTTACAGGAGATTACCGAATACAGATGTGGCCAGGTTGCGTGCCATCGAAGCCGGACTGGATATTGGTAAAAGTACAGCGTTGAAAAATCTGGCGTTCAGCCAACAGACTCTCGAAAATCTGCAAACTTTCTATCCGCATTTTTTAGGGGCAATCCGTCAGCTGAATATCTCCAAACAAAACCAGTTCGACCGGTCTAAAGAGTACGGTGAAATATTCCGGAAAGCTAAACTTTACATGTCACATTTTTTGCAGGTGGTGAATTTTGCCATTTTACGTGGTGAGATGAAACCTGAAGTGATTGAGTTTTATGGATTGAAAGCTAACTCGAAAGCGACTCCACCGTTAAACCTCGAAGCCAATGTGATGGATTGGGGCGAACGGATTATCGAAGGTGAACAAAAACGTATTCAGAAAGGCGGAAGCCCGATTTACAGCCCATCGATAGCCCTGGTGAAAGTTCATTATGAAGAATTTGTTGATGCGTACCGGCATCAGAAAATGCTTCAGAACATTACCAACCGCGCTTCGATGAAAGTCGCCGAACTTCGCGTTCAGGCCGATCAGCTCATTCAGGAAATGTGGAATGAAGTTGAAAGCACCCTGATTCATCTTGAAGATGAGCAAAAACGGGAAAAAGCTTCGGAATATGGAATTGTTTATGTCTACCGGGCTTCGGAACAAAGGAAGCAGGAGATCGAAAATTTACAGCAAAGTTTAGTCTTTTCTTAATAAAAGTCAATCAATTCGTGATGCCCGTGAATCAGCCTGATTTGCGGGCGTTTTTGTTATTGATTGTTCAGTCCGGTAAATTAAATACATCAGCAAACCCACGGCTACAAAGCTGAAAATAACCAGCGGGGCCTGTTCCTGACCGGTGCCCCAGTCTTCCACATCTTTCGAAATAGTCCCCCGGTTGATCAGGTAATAACCGACCACACCCATGGTATTGTTTACAAAATGTGCCAGAATCGGTACCCACATGGTTCCGGTCCATACCAGCAGATAACCAAACATGGCCCCAAGTGCCATCCGGGGAAGGAAACCATAAAACTGCATGTGCATGGCGCTGAAAAAGAAAGCGGTAATCCAGATTCCCCAATGGTAATTCTTCGTCATGCTGGTGAAAATCCGTTGAAACACCCCTCGAAACATGAGTTCTTCGCCCAAAGCGGGTAAAACGGCAATCATAAAAATATTAAAGAGCAATCCTGAAATACTGTTTACTTTCATGAATTTCTCAACCAGAACCTGTGCCGAGTCTTCCATGTTTTTCATCCAGGTTTCTATTCCTGAAAATGAATCCGGAAATTTCATCTTTCCATTTATTTCGCCCAGAAAATTGATAAACGGAACGATTAACATCAGTGCTATAACAGCCAACAGATAGGAAGTTGGGATGGTAGTCCGGTTAATCAGTAGGTATTCGCTTATGTTTCCGTGATACAGCCAGGCCAGAATAAAGGGAGGAACAACAAAAAGAGCGATCGACTGAACGACCTGAAAATACTTCAGGAAAATAATGCTTTCAGGAGAATTTACGGCAGCCCCCGACATACTGTTCATCATACCTTCAAATCCGAAGAAAGGAATGGCGGTAATCATTGCAAGAATCAGGAAGAAAAGTACCGATGCCACCATGACAAAAAGTGCGAACATCAGTTGCGGAAGGGGTTTCATATCCCGGAAAGCAGTAAAAGCCATAGTTTTAATTTATATGCATGGCAAAGATACATTTCTGGAAATGAATTTGAAAGAGTTGATTTTTAAATGAGTTCTTTGATCCTTTATTGCGGATAAAGATTTTAGGAAGCTCCAAATGTCCCGAAAATATTCTTTGCCGTCTGCTTTAGCTGACGGTCAGATGTAGGAAAAATCAAATGGCTTTAGCCACAGGCTTATGGGCTAAAGTCCTTCTTGTCATCATCATTCAATCCGTTGGCTAAAGCCAAACGGCAAAGAATATTTGTTACTCCTGATTAATCAATTCTTCAATCTCTTTCAAATGTAATTCCAGATGTTGCGGATAATATTCGATGTTTTCCCGCAGCGAAATCAGGTTTCCTTCACCGCTTTGCCACTGATTATCCAGCTTTGATTCATCGACATTCCTCACCACATGGATCAGGTGCAGATTGGCATATTTCCACAATTGCACGAGATCGTTCCAGCTTTCGTGCTGGTAATCCTGAATGGCAATCCAACGGTCGTTATTTCCGAGAGTGGCATAATTTGGAAACGACATCGGATTTTCTCGATATTGAAAATGCACAATCCGGTGAGTATTGTTGGAAGCCGAATCGAACAAATGCCCAAGAATTTGCCGGATACTCCGGTTCTGGCTGTTTTTTC
>JBASYJ010000022.1:0-60717 GCA_049277435.1 Prolixibacteraceae bacterium | reverse complement strand
CCAACAATCAGGTCGTTGAGCGTAACAACATATTTTGGGTAATTGTCATTGATCATCATCAGGTTTCCAAATTCACGTGTTTTCGTAGTCTTTTCCGTTATTTGAAGACAAACCTGCACATAAACCTTTATTCCCTTTCTTTCTGCCACAAAATCAATTTCTCTGGAATCCATTTTCCCGACAAAAACCTGATAACCGCTTTGGATCAGATGAAGGTACACCGCGTTTTCCAGTAACTTATGAATATCCGCCTTTTGATTAAATCCTTTAAGTGAATTGCGTAAGCCCAAATCCTCAAAATAATACTTCTCGCCAATTTCAAAAACTTTCAATCCTCCAACTTCCGAACGAACAACTTTGTGCACAAAATAAGCATTTGAAAGTGCTTTAAGATAGTTCATGGTAAGTTGTGGTGAAATATCGATTCGCTGCGATTTAAGGAATTTGCTAATGTTATTCGCAGAAAAAAGGCTTCCAATATTGTCTGCCAGAAAAAATACCAGATTCTCCAAAAATGAAATATTCCGTATATTTTCACGCGATACTACATCTCTAAGTAAAATGGTTGAATACACATTTTTCAGGTATTCAAAAGGCAGATCATCATCCAAACCGATGATTGGCAAATAAGGCATTCCCCCGTAGGTGAGGTATTTCATCATACTTTCAATTTCAGGTTTTAATTGATGAAAAACCAGAAATTCTGAAAAACTTAAGCTGTGAATATTAAACTCGATGTATCTTCCGGAAAGAGAAGTAGCCAATTCACCGGAAAGCATTTTTGCATTACTTCCGGTGCAAAATATATCACATTTGTTTTCAGCAAACAAACTACGAAGGCTTAACTGGAACGAATCGATCTCCTGGACTTCATCAATAAAAAGATAATTTGCAGCATCTTCCGGAAACTTATCGTGCAGGTATTCACTCAGATCTTTGTTGGTTTTTAAATGATCAAACTGTTCCAGCTCACGGTTAATGTAAACAATATTTGCAGTTGGATTTTCGCTACGGATAAAGTCCATTAGCTGAAACATAATGTAACTTTTCCCGACTCGTCGCTGACCAGTGAGGACTTTTATAATCTGTTTTCCGATAAACGGTTTAATCCGATCAGTATATACTAACCTTGAAATATATTTCATCATTGCAGATTTAATGTATATCGCAAATATAATCAATACCTAATACATATTAACGCCACATCGTAAACTTTTCATAAAACAACGAATATAATTTGCTTTAAGGATCACAATCTTTTTCTCTATTTTAGCAAAAAAATATTTTCCGATGACAAAACGTATTTTTACTTTTTCACTTCTTCTAATCCTGAGTTCCGCAATTTCCGATGTTATTGCCTGCACCAATCTCATTGTTACCAAAGGAGCCAGTTTGGATGGTTCGGTGATGATTACATATGCTGCCGATTCGCATACCCGTTATGGCGCCATTGCATTTTATCCGGCGGCCGATCATCAGGCTGGCGATTTGTGCGAGGTTTACCATTACGAAAATGGCAAATTACTCGGTACAATTCCTGAAGTTGCACATACCTTTTCGGTGGTTCAGTTTATGAACGAATACCAGGTGGCCATTGGCGAAACCACTTATGGAGGACTTGATTCCCTGCAATCGCAGCCCGGCGGTATTCTCGATTACGGTTCCCTGATGCGGATCGGTCTTCAGCGCTCAAAAACAGCACGCGAAATGATCAAAGTAATGACCGAACTGGTATCACAGTACGGTTATGCCACTTCCGGCGAATCGTTTTCGATTTCGGACGCCAGCGAAGCCTGGATCATGGAACTGATCGGAAAAGGGAAATACGAAAAAGGCGCGGTTTGGGTAGCCCGTTTAATTCCTGATGGCTATGTGAGCGGACATGCCAATCAGGCCCGGATCACGACATTCCCGTTTCAGAAAAATAACAACTGGAACGATCCGAAACAAACGGTTTTTCATTCTCAGGATGTAATCAGCTTTGCGAAAAAACACGGTTTTTACTCCGGAACCGATGAATCTTTCAGCTTTTCGGATGTTTATAATCCGATCGATTTTGGCGGTGCACGGTTTTGTGATGCCCGGGTTTGGTCATTTTTCAGGAAAATAAATCAGGAAATCCGTGAAAATCAGATTTACACGAATTATGCCGAAGGTAAATTTCAGCATCAGGCAAAAATGATGGATCAAAGTTCAAATCCAAATAATTTTGTTTCGAACCGGCTGCCTTTGTGGGTAAAACCTGATGCGGCAGTTTCGCTTCAGGATGTTAAAAATGCCATGCGCGACCATTACGAAGATACCCCGCTCGACATGCGAAACGATTTGGGGGCTGGCCCCTTCAAATCGCCTTACCGCTGGCGCCCGATGGAATATGTGGTCGACAGTGTGATGTACCTGAACGAACGGGCCATTGCCACCCAGCAAACCGGCTACAGTTTTGTTGCACAATCCCGTGGCTGGCTTCCCAACCCGATTGGTGGAATTTTCTGGTTTGGTGTCGACGATTCCGATGGCTGTGTTTATGCACCGATGTATTGCGGAATCACAAAAATTCCTGAAAGCTATGCTCCCGGAAACGGTTCCATGATCAGCTGGTCGGAAACTTCGGCATTCTGGACCTTTAATCAGGTCAATAACTGGGCTTATTCGCGTTACAATGTCATTCATCCTGAAATAGAAAAATACCAGCAGGAACTTGAAAAACAATATGATCTGGAAGTAAAAATCACAGATGAAAAAGCAGGTAAACTGTTCGCTCAAAATCAAACCGAAGCGAGTAATTTTATATCTGAATATTCAGTAAATACAGGGAACAAGCTGGTCAGCGACTGGAAATCGTTTTATCATTTCCTGTTTATGAAATACATGGATGGTAATATTAAAAATGCCGAAGGACATCAGCTTCTGGAAAACGGAAATGGAAAGGATATTCCCAAAATGCCCTCACAGCCTGGCTATGGTAAAGACTGGGAACGAATTATGATGCAGGGAACCGGCGAACGACTGGTTGTTCCCAAAACAATTCACAAATAAAATTTCAGGATAAAAAAAAAGAAACGGGTTGTGAAAGTAAAAATTCTTTCACAACCCGTTTGAATTTTATCTTTCTGCTGACTTATTCGTCGCCGAACGAAACGCCCATCTTGCGACCTTTCATCACCAAAGGATGATCCCGATCGACCAATCTTAATTTTCCACCCACTTCTTCGAGCGGAACGGTAGTCAGTTCATTGTTGATCACTGAAACCATGGTGCCAAATTTTCCTTCGGCAATACATTGAGCTGCATACGCTCCGTATCTGGTAGCCAGAATGCGGTCCATTGGCGAAGGACTTCCACCACGCTGAGTGTATCCTAAAACCGTTTCACGGGCTTCAACATCGAGTTTTGCCTGAATGGATTCAGATAAAAAACGGGCAGCCGACATCGATTTCGGATGTTCAATGCCTTCAGCAACTACGACAATGGTGTAAGGTTTATTGTTTTTGTAACGCTGTTCGATTTTCGAAATAACTGAATCCATCGAATACTCAATTTCAGGAATCAGAATTATGTCTCCACCACCAGCCATACCGGCATAAAGGGCAATCCAACCGGCATTGTGCCCCATCACCTCAACAATCATGACCCTTCCGTGCGAGTTGGCAGTACTGTGCAGGCGGTCAACCGCTTCGGTGGCAATATTCACAGCCGAATCGAAACCAAAAGTTACATCGGTACCCCAAACATCATTGTCGATCGTTTTTGGAATCCCAATCACGTTCAATCCTATCTTCGATAGAAGGTTTGCGGTTTTCATCGTTCCGTTACCACCAATGCAAACCAGACAATCGAGCCCTAAATCGTGATAATTTTGCCTGATTAATTCCGGTTTATCGTTGTCTTCTTCAGTTACAATTTTAAATGGTTTTTCACGCGAAGTCCCAATAATTGTACCTCCAACAGTTAATATTCCTGACAAATCCGTTTCCTTCAGTTCAACATATTGCTTGTATATCAATCCGGTATAACCCGATGAAAAGCCAATCACTTCCATTCCATACTCAACTATTGCGGTCTTCCCAACTCCCCTGATTGCGGCATTAAGTCCGGGACAATCGCCTCCGGCAGTTAAGATGCCAATCTTTTTTACTTTTACCTGGTTCATAAAATCTAATTTTAACTATTTAAATATAAGGCAATTGAAATTCGATCTAAAGTATAAAAACTAATTATAAATTTTGACTATCACACAGAATTTTAACACATTCACAACATTTGGTAGAAATCAAAACCAAAGATTAAAATTCACTTAACCCAAAAATTCCTGAAATATGTATTTTCTGCAAAAGTAAGGATGGATTTAAAAAATCGAAAAACAGAAGCAGAATTTCCGGTAAAAACTTTAATTACCCATGAATTTACATTCACCTGTTACCATGAATTTCCGAAATTTAATATCGTTCCTAAATAATAAATTATGTTTATAGTGATTAATGTAAGCCAAATCCAAAACATTTATTCGGTATTATCGGGACAAAGAGACACATTTTTGCAGAAGATTTTTTTAACTTTGTTTTCTGCAACTTAAAACCACATTAAATTTTAATAAACTAAAAATCATTCACACATGAAAAAAATCTACTCCCTTTTCTTAGCCGGAACAATAGTTTTCGCGGTTTCGTGCCAGAGCGGCCAGAAAAAAGCCGGTGAAAAATCGGCAACAGACTCCACTGCAGTCGTGGCTGAAAACAATACGCTGACACCTGAAGAAGTAAATGCAGGCTGGCAGTTACTTTTCGACGGAACAACTTCAACCGGCTGGAGAGGCTATAACAAAACCGAATTCCCTGCAGGATGGCAGGTTGTTGATGGAACCCTGCATTGCATTGGTACCGGAACAGGTGAAGCTGGAGCCGAAAACGGCGGAGACATCATTTATGACAAAAAATTCAAAAATTTCAACCTAAAACTGGAATGGAAAATTTCAAACGGTGGTAACTCCGGAATTTTCTATCTGGCTCAGGAAATACCAGGCTGGGAAATATACAAAACCGCTCCTGAAATGCAGGTTCTGGATAATGAAAGACATCCGGATGCCATGTTGGGAAAAGACGGAAACCGTCAGGCCGGATCGTTATATGACCTGATTCCTGCAAAACCACAAAATGCTAAACCTGCAGGCGAATGGAATACTGTTGAAATCATCTGCTACAAAGGAACTGTTGTTCACAAGCAAAATGGAGTTGCCGTTGTTGAATATCATTTATGGACCGACGACTGGAAAAAACTGGTTGCCGACAGCAAATTTCCGAACCTGAATGAAAAATGGGCTGACGTAGCAACTGAAGGTTTCATTGCTTTTCAGGATCACGGTGACGACGTTTGGTACCGCAACATAAAAATCAAAGAACTGGAATAAGAATTCCAATTCCAATTCCTATAAAATTGAAAGCCTCCGGAGACGGGGGCTTTTTTTGTATGAAATATTCCGGTAAAGACGCACGGCAGTGAATTTCTATGTTGCAGATAGTTTATGGCTGATATCCGGACTGATTCAGAATACCCTGAAAATCGCTGTTGCCAAGCAAATCTGCCAGTTTAACTTTCGGATTGTTTTTCATATAGGCCCGGATAATCTGCCAGCCCAGCCAAACTCCGGTACGCGCCGGTGATGCTTCCGAAAAAGTTGAAGTAAACGGGCCATCATCAATGTATCGTTTCACGCTCATCCGTTCGCTCGAAAACAGCAGTTTATGTTCAGCAAGGTAAGTCCACATGGAATTTTCTCCTTTCCGGCAGAATTCCAGCTGCTTTTCAGTATAGCCAATTTTCAGGCTGTCATCCAGTTCAGGTAACATCGCGTCAACAAAATACATCATTTTTCCTTCCTGAATAATCTGGCTCAGTAAGTTGTTTGAATTGTCCGACTTTGGCCATTCGGTCACCGCCCAGGCATACATCACTTCAGGAACAATATTTTCGGAATTCATATTTTTTCGCTTATAGGCTGGAAGGCCAAGCTGCCCGTAATATGCACTTTGCGAACCTAAATATTTATCCAGACTAATCCCGATCAGATTTTCGGAAGTAACCACCGACTGATTAAATCCAGAAATACAGGTATAAATTGCAGGCACCTGTTTGCCCGGAAAATAGTATTTGAAATGTTTGAAAGCTTCGGTTAGGTTTTCACGCAATTGAACCGTATCAACTTTTTCAGCGACTTCAACTTTCAGTTTACTGATCAGTGGGTCAGAAATAAACGAATAAAGCAAATCCGGAAAGTTTTCCTGCTCCTGTCCACCAATCGCAATCATCCGGTAGGTGAATATATCGAGGAATTCTCCGTACGATTTTCTCAAATCCGGAATTTCCGCAGCGATCCGATCTTTTTCAAGGTTCAGCAAATCGACATCAAGATGCTTAATCTTCAAATCGGCATCGATGCCTGAAACACTAATTTTCAACGGATTACGGGAACAGGAAATCAGAAATAGAAAAGCAGTTAGAATGAAAATAAATTGCTTCATTAAGGATTTGTTTTGATTATTACGCTCAGGGTTCATTTTTATTGTCATTGTAAAGATAAAATTCGAGATTTGCAGAATTCTATTTTCCTGAATTATCGGAGTTGATTCTTATCAAAACCTGTCGTTCAAATTCAGGTATATTAAACGATCTGCAAAATAAACGAAAAACGATGAAACGATTTATTATCTCCAGCTTATTAGTTGCTTTTGTTTTGGTTGGCTTTGGTCAGAAACACATTCGTTTGTCTTTCGCCGGAAGTCCTTCGGTGAACTGGATGGGAACCAACAACTCTTCGGACGAATCGGGAAAGCTGCTCATTGGTTACGATTTTGGATTGAATGCGGATGTCTATTTTTCGGAAGATGAGCGCTATTCCCTGCTCACCGGACTTCAGATTTCCAACATCGGAGGAGAAATAACCTACCAGCCGGGCACCGACTTTTTATTTGCCGACAAACAATTACCGACAGACACCCGGATAAAATACCGTTTGCGTTATGTTGAAATTCCGCTGGCCATCAAACTCAAAACTGATCAGTTTCACCGGCTGAGATACTGGGGCCAGTTTGGTTTATCAGGCATGGTAAACATCGAAGCCAAAGGCGATACGGAAGATTCAACGTTGAAGAAAACGAACATCAACGACGAACTTAATTTATTTAACCTGGCCATGAATGTGGGACTTGGCATCGATTACGATTTAGGAGGAAGCAATTCAATTTCTACCGGATTGGTTTTCCAGAATGGATTGACCGACGTAACCACTGATAATTATTTCGATGACAAAACCATCGTTAACTCACTGAAATTGAAAATCGCACTTATATTTTAAACCGCGAATTATGAAGATTGCATTGGCACAGCTCAATTACCACATCGGTAACTTTGCACAAAATACTTCCAGAATAATCGAATTCATTGATAAATCGAAAGCCGAAGGCGCCGAACTGGTCGTGTTTTCCGAACTTTCTGTAACGGGATATTATCCTCACGACCTGCTCGAACGCAAGGAATTTGTAATGCAATCGTACCAGGCAGTTCAGCAGATTGCTGAACATTGTGTCGGAGTTGCTGCCATTGTTGGAGCCCCAAGTATCAATCCCGAACCAAAGGGCAAAAAACTCTTCAATTCGGCATTTTTTATGTACGACGGAAAAATTCAGCATGTGGTCAATAAATCGCTGCTCCCGACCTACGACATTTTCGACGAATACCGCCATTTCGAACCCAACCGCGAGTTCAAAGTTTTCGAATACAATGGAAAACGAATCGCCATCACCATTTGTGAAGATTTGTGGGACGAACAGGAAACCAACAATGAATTTGGACGCGAAAAACTCTATCAACTTTCTCCGCTTCACGAATTATCTCTTCTGAATCCTGATCTGGTTGTGAATCTTTCGGCTTCACCATTTTCATTTAATCAGGAAAACTGGCGGAAAAATATTCTGGTAAAAAATGCCATCAACTATCAGTTACCAATCATATACGTCAATCAGGTTGGAGCGCAAACCGAACTGGTGTTCGATGGCGGTTCCTTTTTTCTGGATAAAACAGGAAAAATTCAGGAAGAACTAAAATACTTCACCGAAGATTTCAGGATTATCGACACCGAAGTTTCGGTCGAAAACCTGCAACCCAAAACCGAAACCATCGAAAAAATATATCATGCCCTGATTCTGGGAATCCGTGATTATTTTGGAAAAATGGGATTCAAAAAAGCGACGCTTGGCCTTTCCGGAGGTATTGATTCGGCGCTGGTCCTGGTACTTGCCGTGCATGCTCTTGGAAAAGAAAACGTGAGGGTTTTGCTCATGCCTTCCCGGTACTCGTCGGATCACAGCATCAACGATGCCGAACAGCTGGCCGTGAATCTGGGAATTCAACACGAGATAATCCCGATTCAGCCCATGGTCGACAGTTTTGAGCAAAGCCTTGCCGACACGTTTCACAACCTGCATAGCGACATTACCGAAGAAAATATTCAGGCCCGGACACGCGGCATTTTACTCATGGCCATCTCCAATAAGTTCGGGAATATTTTACTGAACACTACCAATAAAAGTGAATGCGCCGTTGGTTACGGAACCCTTTACGGCGATATGAACGGCGGATTATCCGTATTGGGAGATGTGTATAAAACCGATGTGTTTAAAATGTCGAACTGGATTAACCGCGACGGTGAAATCATCCCATACAATACCATTCTGAAACCGCCTTCCGCAGAACTTCGCCCCGACCAGAAAGATTCCGACTCACTTCCCGATTACGATATTCTGGACCAGATTCTGTTCAACTACATCGAGCTAAATCTTTCTCCGGAAGAAATTATTGCCCGTGGATTTGATGAGGCAACGGTTCTGAAAACCGTTCGAATGGTCAATACGAATGAATACAAACGTTTTCAGGCGCCGCCAATTTTACGAATCAGTTCGAAAGCTTTTGGATTTGGCCGCAGAATGCCTTTGGTAGCAAAGTATTCATGAAATTAAATGCATTCGTTACGGAGACTTTGTGATATTCAGCCAACAAGTTTCCTGCTCCCGAAAATTAAATGATGTAAATTTTCATATTTGACAAATTTACTTAACTTTGATGCTGCAGAACATGTAAATTTATTTCTATGATGAGTCAAGAAATGGGGATAAAAGAAGTTTTTGAAAATCCAAAATCTATTTTCAGTGTGCTTTCCCCGGAAGAAAAAGAGGATTTACAAAATAATATCACTCTGGCTTATTACAAAAAGAATGAATTCATTTTCAAGGAAGGTGAAAGTCCAACGGGCTTTGTTTTCCTGCTTGATGGAAAAGTAATCATATTCAAGGAAGGTGTTGGCGGACGGGAGCAAATTATCCGGATGACCAAACCTCTGGGATTGATCGGTTACCGGGCACTTCTCGCCGAAGAAGCTCACATTGGTTCTGCCATTGCACTCGAAGATTCATCGGTTGGATTTATTTCCCAGGAATACCTGCAGAGCAAATTGTTTACGAATCCAAAATTTGCCTATAAAATAATCCAGAAACTGGCCCGCGAATTGGGTTTCTCAAATTCAAGAACGGTAACGCTTACTCAAAAACACATTCGTGGCCGTCTGGCCGAATCTCTTCTACTCCTGAAAGAAAAATATGGCTGGGAAAATGATGGTGCAACCCTGAAAGTATACCTTTCACGCGAAGATATTGCCAACCTGTCGAACATGACAACCTCCAACGCCATACGCACTCTATCAACTTTTGCAGGCGAAAAAGTAATCGCCATCGATGGTCGTAAAATCCGGATTCTCGACATTCACCGGCTCGAAAAAATCAGTAAACTGGGGTAAAAAACTGAGGGATTGAAGGATTGAAGGACTGATGTATCACTTTCTACTTTTGCCTTAATTTATTCCTGAAGGTAAACACGTTTCACTCGTTGAGAAATTCCGGTAAGTATTTCGTAGGGAATAGTTCCGATCGATTCGGCAAGATCACTGACCAGAATATGTTCGCCCATCAATTCCACTTCGTCGCCAACCGAAAGATTTAAACCTGTCACATCGATCATGCACATGTCCATGCAGATATTCCCAACCAATGGAACGACATGACCATTCACATAGACTTTTCCAACTCCGTTACTTAAACGCCGGTCGTATCCGTCGGCATAACCAATGGGTAAAACGGCAATTTCAGCTTCGCGTTTAATCACCCCTTTTCGCCCATATCCAACCGTTTCACCTGCTGGTACTTTTCTGATCTGCGAGATGCAGGTTTTCAGCCGGCTGATGCTTTTAATCTGCTGGTTGCCACAGGCACTCACTCCGTATAAACCAATTCCCAGCCGAACCATTTCAAACTGAAATTCAGGGAAACGCTCTATACCGGCGGAATTCAGGATATGCCGGAATACTTTATAGGGTAATTTCTCCGTAAAAACCGAACTGAGTTGTTGAAAACAACGAATCTGTTCACGGGTAAACTCATCATGATCCGATTCGTCAGAAGCAGCCAAATGCGAAAAAACTGAACGAACCACCATCTGATCCTGCTTCAGAATTTTCTGAGCCAGCTTTTCCGCCTGATCCACCGAATCAAGACCAAGCCGGTGCATTCCTGTGTCAAGTTTCAAATGGACCGGATAACCAACCACGGCATGTTGCTGCAAGACCTTCCGGAACGATTCAAAAATTTCTCCGGAATAAATATTGGGTTCGAGCCTGAACTCGATCATATTTTCAAAACTGTGTTCTTCCGGATTCATCACCACAATGGGTAATTCGATGCCTGCCTGCCGAAGTTCGATGCCTTCATCGGCAACAGCAACAGCCAGATAATCCACCTTGTGAAATTGCAGGATCCGGGCTATTTCGGCCATTCCGCTACCATACGAAAAAGCTTTCACCATGACCATAATCCGGGTTTCAGGACGAATGACCAACTTAAAATAATTAAGGTTATTAACCAGGGCATTCAGGTCGATTTCAAGAACTGTTTGGTGGTATTTTTTCTGAAAAACCGAAGACACACGCTCGAAATGAAACTCACGAGCACCTTTTAACAGAATACAATCCAGACTGAATCTGACGGGATCGACCAATTCAAGAAACTGATCGACCGATTCATAAAATTCAGCCGGCATTTCAAACTGATCGGCTTGTTTCCGGATATTCGGACCAATGCCAATTAACAAACTGATTTTATTTAACCGGAGCATCCGCGCTACTTCCTGGTACAACTGCTGATCAGGAATTCCGGCCTGCTGGATATCGGAAAGAACAACAACCTTCCTCAAATATGGGGGCCGTGCATGGTTCTTTAAAAAGTCAAGCGCGATTTGAAGTGAATTGATGTCCGAATTATAATAGTCATTAATCAGAAGACAGTTGTTGATACCTTCCTTCATTTCCAGCCGCATGGCAAGTGGCTGCAAGGAGCTGAACAATTTCAGCACAGATGGCACATCATAATTTTGTGTCAGAATGAATGCTAAACAATGACCTGCATTTTCGAGGTTGGCCTCATTCTGAAACGGCAATTCGACACAATACTTCCGGCCATTGAAATCCGTGTGAATATTTACTCCAGACTCCGTTTTTTCCTGCCTGAGAAAAATATCCGCCTGCTGATCGAAAAATGACCAGGCAATCAATTTTACTGTAACCGGAAGTGCAGCGGGAACAAGCTGATGCACCAATTCCTGATCTTTGCAATAGATTAAGGTATGACATGAACTAAAAAGCTTAAGTTTTTCTTCCAGCTTTTCCTGTTTCGAAACAAATCCATCCTGATGCGCTTCTCCAATATTAGTAAGAATGCCGATGGTTGGACGAATGATTTCGGCCAGTTTCTGCATTTCGTTGGTTTTCGAAATCCCGGCTTCGAAAATGGCCAGTTCATGTTTTTCATTCAGGTTCCAAACCGAAAGCGGCACACCTACCTGCGAATTGTAACTCTTCGGAGACCGGATTACCACTTTGTTCTGCAACAATTCGTACAGCCATTCCTTAACAATGGTTTTGCCGTTGCTGCCAGTTATTCCAACAACCGGAATTTCGAATTGAGACCGGTGCCAGGCTGCCAGTTTTTGTAAGGCAACAAGCGTGTCGGGAACCTGGATAAACCGGCACGATAGAAATTTCAAATATTCATCGGAAGATTCGGAAATCACAAAAGCTTTTACGCCAGCATGAATTAAATCTGAAATATAATGATGTCCGTTGTTGCGGTCACTTTTCAGGGCAAAAAACAAACTGGCCTCCGGATCAAAAATGGTCCGGCTGTCAATCGAGATTAAAGAAACAGTGATTTCTTCAGACGAATCGTTTGGCAGGATTAGCCCGCCAATAACCGACGATATCTGATTAACTGTAAGATTTGGCATTATTTGGTTGCTTTGGTAAAACAGGAACGGCAAAGCGGTTCGTATTCGTCTTTTTCGCCCAAAAGCACCAATTTGTCAGCTGATGATAAACGGTGCGAAAACTGGGCCACATCGCCGCAGCGCATGCAAATGGCGTGTACTTTGGTAATGTGATCGGCTACGGCCATCAATCCCGGAATTGGTCCAAATGGTTTTCCTTTAAAGTCCATATCCAGACCGGCAATAATCACCCGGATCCCCTGATTGGCCAAAGCAATGCTGACATCAATAAGTCCCTGATCAAAGAATTGGGCTTCATCGATTCCGATCACATTTACGTCACCGCATAAAAGCATAATATTTCCTGAACTCTCAACCGGAGTGCTGATGATCGAATTCTCGTCGTGCGATACAACTTCAGCTGCCGAATAACGGGTATCGATGGCAGGCTTAAAAATCTCAACCTTTAACCTGGCAATTTTGGCACGTTTCAAACGCCGGATCAGTTCTTCGGTTTTTCCGGAGAACATGGAACCCGCAATCACCTCAATGCTGCCGGTCTTTTTTAGTCTGTCGATGCCCCTTTCAATAAACATGTGGATGATATGCTAAAGATTTTTGTACTTTTACGATGCTTCAAAAAAAGTAGTTTTGAACCGATTTTTTCAGGATTAGTTCAGCAAACCAGAATTTGAAAACAAAGATAAATTTAAATCTTTAAGAAGGAAATTAAGCTTGTTATACCGATAAAATCAGAAATAAAAATGGATAAACACAAATTAATTCAGATTGTACAGAAAGATCTGGACGAACTAAAATCACTTGCAGAAGAAGTTGCAGCATTTGAGCATGATGCTACCTTAATTATCGATCTGGCATTGAGTAAAGCCCGTCTTTTATGTCAGGAAATCGAAATACTGCGCGAATATGCTGCACCTCCGGCAGTTGCACCAGAAAACAACATTGAAGATTCCGATGATCAGGACGAAAACGAAGATCTTCCGGTTATAGATCCAGAACTGGAAATCATAAATTTTGAACAGCCGGATTCATTTGAAGATTATGAAAAGGAAGTTGAATTGACAGAATATCCGGAAGAAGAGGAGGAATTGGAAGACGAATTTGTTCAGGAAGAAGAAACAGAAGTTGAAGACGAGGAAGAACCGGAATTAGTGCCTCAAGAAGAGGATGAAGAAGTAAGTGAATATGAGAAAGCAATTGAACCGGAGCAGGAAATAGAAGAACAAATTAATGAAGATGAGGATCAGCCTGAAGACGATTCGGTTAATTATTCAGAAGAAGACATTAAGCTTGAAGTGACCGGGGAAGAACCTGAAGAAGATATTGCATACAATAGTGACGAAGACGAAGAGGATGAATTGACTGAAGAAGATTCTGATTTTGAAGATGATTTGGTAGAAGATGATGAAGAGGAAAATGTTGAGGAAGAAGAAGGTTCAGAGGTTCAGTTGAATGATTTGTCACACGATACCCATGCCGGAGTTCGCGAAATTTACATCGACGATTTGGATGACGATGATCTGAATAATTTCAGGATTGCTCCTGCAAATGAAACTTCAGGAAGACCTGTCATGCGAGAAATACCAAAACCGGAAGGACCACTTCAGGAAGAACCGGTAAAAGAGAAACAGATTATCGGTGAAAAATTCACGAAGGAACGATCTTTGAACGATGCGATTGGTGAAAGTAAATCGACCGAATCGAAATTGGCAAACGGCCCGATCTCAAGCCTGAAGTCAGCTATCGGAATCAACGACCGGTTCCTGTTCATCCGTGAGATATTCAGCAACAACAACGAGAAATACAACACGGTCATCGATCAGCTTGATAAACTGGAAACCATTCAGGAAGCAGTTGACTATTTAAAAGTGAACCTGACCCTGCAAAAAAATGATACCAGCCTGAAATTTGTCGATCTTTTAAAACGACGTTTCAGCAAATAAGCGATACAGATTTGAAGGAGAGCATTTGAAAAGCACCATTTTCGATTGCTCTCCTTTTTATTTCACAGACCAATACTTTTCACAATATAGACAATCAACAAAATGGGTAAATTATATCTGGTACCAACACCGATTGGCAATCTCGAAGACATGACCATTCGCGGAATACGGATTTTAAAAGAAGCAGATGTGATTCTGGCTGAAGACACCCGGACTTCATCCAGACTTTTATCCCATTTTGAAATCAAGAACAAACTGATTTCGCATCACAAATTCAACGAGCATAAAACTGTTGAAATGATCGCCCGGCAAATTGAGGAAGGAAAGAATGTCGCACTCATCTCCGATGCCGGAACACCGGGGATTAGCGATCCTGGTTTTTTACTTGTGCGTACCTGCCTGGCAAAAGATATTGAAGTGGAATGTTTGCCAGGTGCAACAGCATTGATTCCGGCGCTGGTGAATTCCGGTTTTCCGACCGACCGGTTTACTTTCGAGGGATTTCTTCCCCAAAAAAAAGGTCGGCAAAAAAAAATTAAGGAATTGGTTACCGAAACCAGGACCATGATCTTTTACGAATCACCATACAGGCTGATTAAAAGTCTGGAACAATTTGCCGAATATCTGGGGCCCGACCGCAGGGCCAGTGTGTCGAGAGAACTATCGAAGTTATTTGAAGAAAACAAACGAGGAACATTGGCTGAGTTAATTGAACACTTCAGTTCAAAAACCATCAAAGGTGAAATCGTAATTGTCCTTGAAGGATATAAAGAAGACATTCAGGAGGAAGAATGAGAAAATACGACCATCTATTTTTTGACCTCGATAATACCTTGTGGGATTTTGCATCCAACTCAGGAGTTGCAATGAAGCAGACCCTGGAGCAAAATGACTTACTAAAGCAACTTCATTCCTTCGGCGACTTTTTTGATGTATACGAAAAAATCAATCATGCCCTTTGGGATGATTACCATCAGAAAAAAATAACCAAACAGGCACTTATCGTTGAACGTTTTTCTGCTTCACTGCAAAAATTCGGAATAAGTGGCTTGAACTGGGAAGACCTGAACCGGCAATATCTTGAAAACATGGCTTTGCAAACCATTTTATTTACCGGAACAATTGAGATATTAAATTCTCTTCGGGCAAAAGGTTATAAAATGTACATTATAACCAATGGATTCAAAGAAGTGCAATATGACAAATTAATTAATTCTGGTCTCGATCATTTTTTTAGCCGTATTTTTATTTCTGAAGAGATAAAGACCACCAAACCACACAGGCAAATATTCGAATATGCATTAAAATCGTCCAATGCCCCCAAGAAAAAAAGCATCATGATTGGTGATTCGTGGGAAACAGATATCGAAGGGGCCCTTAATTTTGGGATCGATCAGATCATGTTTCTGAACCACGGCAAACACAAAGTTCCGGAAGCAGTTTACCGGGCAATATCTGAATCCGAAACAGCTTATATTCAACTTAAAAACCTGACCAAAACATACTTTGTAAATGAAATTTCAGAGCTTTTATATATTTTGTAATTTATACAAATTCTTAATAAAAGGTAAAATTCGTCAATTCTGACAACTTTAAATATCTATATTTCTGCATATTACACATCCATAGATGATTCAAATGTCCGGAAGAGCAAAATTAATATCTGTTAACATTGTTAAAATATGTTATTTTTTTTTCTGGTTTACCGTTCATCCTATCTACATTTTTTTAAATTTGTGACTCAAATTGATATCCGAATCCACTTCGGATATTGATTTTTTATAAAAGGGGGTCTAATAATTCTTATAAAATTCCTGATTAATTGATTTGGGGGAATCAAATAATCAAGTTAAAGTCAATTTTTGAAAACTTAAAGGAATTCCATTCGAATTTACCTCACTTGTTTATTTTAATAACAAATGATGCTGTTAAATTTAAATTCAATTTACATGAAAAAAATCGCGTTATTGCTTGCATTCTTTGCAATTGGTTTGCAGGTCCTGATGGCCCAGACCAAGGAGATCTCAGGCACTGTTACCTCCGCCGATGATGGAGGTGCTATCCCGGGAGTTTCGGTTTCTGTAAAAGGAACAACCTTAGGAACTATCACCGACATGGACGGTGCGTATAGATTAAAAGTACCACAAGACGCAAAAGTCCTGGTATTTTCGTTTGTTGGTATGAGTACACAGGAAGCTGTGATTGGAACTCAATCAAAAATTGATGTGAAACTTACATCAGACAACATTGCTGTTGATGAAGTCGTGGTTACGGCCTTAGGTATTACCCGTGAGAAAAAATCTCTGGGGTATGCTGTTCAGGAAGTAAGTGGAGAAGAAATCAATTCTAAAAAATCTGACAATTTTGTAACCTCACTTTCGGGTAGGGTTTCTGGTATTCAGGTAAAAAACAACACAAACTTTGGAGGTTCTACCAACGTTATCATCAGGGGATCTTCTTCTTTGACTGGTAACAACCAGGCTTTGTTTGTAGTAGACGGAATTCCGGTTGACAACTCGAACACCAATAATTCAGGACAGTTAACCGGTAGAAGTGGATACGACTACGGTAACTCTGCTGCTGATATCAACCCCAATGATATTGAATCAATCAGTGTTTTGAAAGGTGCGGCTGCAACAGCCCTTTATGGTTCAAGAGCTACCAATGGTGTAATCCTTGTTACTACTAAAAAAGGAAAATCAACCGGAGTAAAAGCTCCACAGGTTCGTTTGAGCACAAACGTTACCATCAATTCTGTTGATAAAAGTACATTCCCAAAATATCAGCAGGAAGCTGGGGCAGGTTACGGAAAATACTATTATGGCGATGATCCATATCCAGGTTTCGAACATTATGGTGATGTTGATGGTGATGGAAATATAGATTATACTGTACCTTACTACGAAGATGCTTCACGCGGACAGGCTTTCGACCCAACAGCTATGGTTTTCCAATGGGATGCATTGTATCCTGCTTCTCCGAATTACATGAAAGCTACTCCTTGGGTACCAGGCGCCAACGGACCAGCATCATTCTTTGAAACTGGTGTTGGAACTTCAAATAACCTCGAAGTTTCAGGTGGTGATGACAGAACTACTTACCGTTTTTCTTATACCTATTTCGATCAGAATGGTATTATGCCAAACAGTAACCTGAACAAAAACAACGTAGTTTTCAACGGAACACACAAAATCTTTAATAATTTAAAGATCACTTCTTCTGCAAACTATGTAAATACTGCAGGAAAAGGCAGACCATCAACCGGATATTCTGACAACATCATGTCTTCTTTCCGTCAGTGGAGCCAGACTAACGTTGATTACGGTTTACAGAAAAGCCTTTACCACCAGACTCACCAGAACATTACCTGGAACCCTGTCGCTTACGACGATTTAGCTCCGGCATACTGGGACAACCCATACTGGGTACGTTACGAAAACTACGAAACTGACGTGAGAAATCGTTTAATCGGATACGCTCAGCTGGATTGGGATATTACTCCAGATCTGAAAGCAATGGGACGTTATGCCATTGATACTTACAACGAATTACAGGAGGAACGTAAAGCTGTAGGTTCAGGTTCAGGTGAATTTGGTGTTGGCCGTAATGATGCAACTTCAGGTTACAGCAGATATTCAAGGGCTTTCACTGAAACCAACCTGGATATGATGTTGAACTACCACAAAAAAGTAACAGACAAATTCGATTTGACTGCCTTATTGGGAACCAACATCCGCAGAACAAAATCTGAAAGTGTTTATGCTTCAACCAACAATGGTTTAGCTGTTGCCGGTTTATACTCATTAAACAACAGTGTTGATCCATTATTACCACCAGAAGAAAATTTCTATCAAGTTGGTGTAAACGGTATCTTCGGTAGTGTTTCCTTAGGATTTGACAACACTTACTTCGTTGATGCAACTTTACGCCGTGACCAGTCTTCAACTTTGCCGGCTGAAAACAATGCTTATTATTATCCTTCTGTTACAACCAGTATTATTTTCTCAAACTTGCTGAAACAGGATTGGTTGTCATTAGGTAAAATCAGATTGAACTATGCTGAAGTTGGTAGCAGTGCTCCTGCCTTAAGCGTAAAAGACACTTATCTTGCAAATGCTCCATTCAGTGGAACATCATTGGTGACTGTACCAAATACAAAACAAAACTCAAATCTGAAACCTGAAAGCCAAAAAGCTTTGGAAGCTGGGTTGGAAATGAACTTCCTGAAAAACCGCGTAGGATTCGACCTTGCTGTTTATAAAAACAATACCTTCGATCAGTTAATGCCGGTATCTGTTTCCTATGCTACAGGTTTCTCTTCAAAATGGGTTAATGCCGGTGAAATTCAAAACTCAGGTGTTGAGTTGGCTTTGACTGGAACTCCGGTAAAAACAAAAGATTTCAAATGGGACATCCGCGTAAACTGGGCATCAAATAAGAATAAAGTTGTATCACTTTATACCGATGAATCTGGTAACGAAGTAACCAACTTGTTATTAGGAAGTTTGCAGGGTGGTGTTTCTATCAATGCAACTGTCGGTTCACCTTACGGAACTATCAAAGGTTCTGACTTCCAGTACCACGACAATGGCAGCAAACTTATTGATCCTGCTACAGGTCGTTATCTGAAAACATCAACCAACGATAAAGTAATTGGTGATGTTAACCCAGACTGGACCGGTGGTATCAACAATGCCTTCAAATACAAAAACTTAACTTTCAGCTTCCTTGTTGATATGCAAAAAGGTGGCGATGTATTCTCGCTTGACTTATGGTATGGTATGGGAACAGGTTTGTATGCTGAAACAGCAGGCTTGAATGACCTTGGAAACCTGAAACGTGACGCAATCGTTTGGAACGACAAAAACAACAAAACAAAAGAAGGCGGATATGCTGCAACTTCAGGTGGAGTTATCGAAGATGGCGTTTTAGCTGACGGTTCTCCAAACTGGGTTCGTCGTAACAACGAAAACTACGCAGCTATCGGTTGGTCAAAAGACCCGAACAAACGTTTCGTTTATGATGCTTCATACGTAAAACTGAGAGAAGTTACTTTAACTTACGATCTTCCAAAATCATTGGTTAGCAAACTTTCATTAGCAAATGCTTCAGTTAGTTTTGTTGGATCAAACTTATGGATCATTTCGAAAAACTTACCACATGCCGATCCTGAAGCAAGCCAAAGTTCTGGTAACATCCAGGGATGGCAGAGCGGGGTTATGCCAGCAACCAGAAATTACGGTTTTACGCTCAATCTTCAATTTTAAAATGAACTCATTATGAAAAAAGTATTATATCTATTAATCGTTGTTTTTATCGCGGCCGTTACGGGCTGTACCGATAAATTTGCGGATTTCAATACCGACAAGAAACACCCAGCTGTTGTTACTGGAGAACCACTTTTCACAAACGCTCAGAAACAACTCACAGATTACACCAACAATACCAATGTGAATACCAACATCTTCAAGATGATGTCACAGTATTGGACTGAAACTACTTACATTGACGAAGCAAACTATGATCTGATTACACGTAACATTTCGACCAACATTTTCACGAACATGTACCTGCGTGTATTAACCGATCTTAAAGAATCTGCTTCAATTATTGAAGGTACAGATGTAATTGCTTCAGAAGCTGCTGCAAAACAAAACAAACTTGCAATCATTGAAGTACTCAATGTTTATATATATGGTCATCTGGTTGATATTTTTGGTGCAGTTCCTTATACTGAAGCATTAAATATTGACAACGTTTATCCGAAATACGATAAAGGTGCTGACATTTATAAAGATTTGTTTACCCGTTTGAATACTGCTTTAGGAAAACTGAATGCCAGTGCCGGAAGCTTTGGATCTGCTGACCTCTATTACGGAGGTTCTACAGCTGCCTGGATCAAATTTGGTAATTCACTGAAAATTAAAATGGCAATTATTATTGCTGACGCTGACAACGCAACTGCAAAAACTGCTGTTGAAAGCGCTGTAAGCAAAGCATTTTCTTCGAATGATGATGATTGTAAATTGCAATACCTTTCATCTTCGCCAAACTACAATCAATTGTATGCTGATCTTGTAGCTTCAGGTCGTCATGACTTTGTTCCTGCAAATACAATTGTTGATGTAATGAACACTTTGGAAGATCCACGTCGTCCTGCTTATTTCACCGAATATAATGGTGCATACTTGGGTGGTGTTTATGGACATTCAAACTCATTCTCTCAGTTTTCTCACATTTCAGACGCGATTCAGGCACCAGATTTCGCAGGTATCATGATGACTTATTCTGAACTTTGTTTCTATTTGGCGGAAGCTGCTGAAAGAGGATACAATGTTGGCGGAACTGCTGAAGCCTGGTACAACAAAGGTATCACTGCATCATTCGATTTCTGGGGTGTTGCCGGTGCTGATGCTTATCTTGCAAAACCTGAAGTTGCTTATTCAACTGCTACAGGAAACTGGAAACAAAAAATCGGGACTCAATCATGGTTAGCCAACTATACCCGTGGTATCGAAGGATACACCAACTGGAGAAGACTGGATTTCCCAATTTTCAATTTACCGGAAAGTGCTTCTAAATATTCTGATATTCCTGTTCGCTTCACATTCCCTGTAAACGAACAAACTCTGAATAGCGTACAATATCAGGCTGCATCAACTGCTGTTGGTGGTGATTTAATTTCAACTAAGATTTTCTGGGATAAATTCTAGTCAATCCTGAAATAAAATTTCAGAGGCCATCTCAAATTGAATTGAGATGGCCTCTTTTTTTGTTCAGATAGTACGATCCTTCAGTTTCAGAATGTAAAAAAACATGATTAAAAGATTAAGTATCAAAATGTAATGGTTTTTATGTTTTTTCTTAATAAATTTAATAGTTAGTATAATATGGAGTAACTTGTTTTGATAAACAAGAAATTTACAGAAGACATATTGAGGTGAGATTTACTTCCATAGATGAATTTTTTACCTGCATTATTAGATTCAGTTTAATAGTTGCTGTTTAATTTAAAATAATTCTCTATGAAAAAAATCGTGTTATTCTTAGCGTTTATTGCAATCGGACTAAACGTCGCTTTGGCACAAACCAAAGAACTCACCGGAACCGTGACCTCAGCAGAAGATCGTGGTTCGATGCCGGGAGTTTCGATTTCAGTAAAAGGGACAACAGTCGGTACAATTACTGATGCCGATGGTAAATTCAGACTATCTGTTCCTACAGATGCCAAAATCCTGGTTTTTTCTTTCGTCGGTATGGCCACCCAAGAAGTTGCCATCGGAAACCAATCCTCTTTCAACATTCAACTTATTGCTGAAAATATTGCTGTTGACGAAGTTGTTGTTACTGCAATGGGAATTTCCAAGGAGAAAAAGGCACTGGGATACGCTGTTCAGAATGTGGATGGGGGTGATTTAACCCAGGCAGCAAATACGAACCTTGCAACAGCATTGCAGGGGAAAGTATCCGGAGTCGAAGTTTCATCCTCTTCCGGGATGCCCGGCGCTTCATCAAAAATTACGATTCGTGGTTCACGTTCTTTTACCGGAGATAATACTCCCTTATACATTGTAGATGGAACTCCAATTGCATCAACAGCCGATGTTAGCACCCTAAATTCAGTAACTGGAGCTGATTACGCCAACAGAGCCCTGGATATTGATCCAAATGATATTGAAAGTATCAATATCTTAAAAGGTCAGGCTGCATCAGCTCTTTACGGAATGCGGGCATCAAACGGAGTAATCGTTATCACTACAAAAAGCGGGAAAGGGGGCATGAAAGGAAAACCAATGCTTTCCTTTAGTACAAATCTTGCTTATGATGTTATTTCCACCATGCCTGAATTCCAGATGGAATATGCTCAGGGAACCGGTGGTGCATACAGTCCTTCAGCCTCAACAAGTTGGGGCCCACTCATTACTGAACTCCCCAATTCAACCAGATATGGAGGAAATACAGAGAATACCTACACCAACCGGGATGGAATGCAGCAAGGAAAATACTATGTTCCACAACGGGCCAGCGCAGGTCTTGATCCCTGGGTTCAACCAGCTGCCTACGATAACGCAAACGTGTTCTTTGATACCGGAGTAACCCAAAGTAATTCGTTAAACATTTCGCAAACATTCGACCAGGGAAACTTCTCCCTGACGATCGGGAATACCATGTCAAACGGGATTGTTCCTTCAACCGGTTTAGACCGCTACAATGCAAAAATGTCGGCAGAGGCCCGTCTGAATAAATCATGGAGTACAGGTTTTTCAGGAACATTTATTACCTCAAAACTGACCAAACAGAGTTCGGCAAACAATGGAATTGTTGCAACCGTTTTTCCGGCACCTCCAAGTTACGATCTTGCCGGAATACCTTCACACATCGAAGGTGATCCTTATACCCAGAATAATTACCGGGGGACTTCAGGTTTCGACGGAGCCTACTGGGCTATCGACAATAACAAATTTGAAGAACGGTCACAACGATTCTTTGGAAACATCTATGCAGCCTATTCCACAACATTTAATACAGGCAATCAAAAATTAAACGTGAAGTATCAATTGGGTAATGATGCATATTCGACAAATTACACCGATTTGTGGGGTTATGGCCACTCAAACGGGAAAGGCGAAGTTGATCATTACAACTATACGGTCAATGAATTTAATTCGCTTTTTACAGCATCATATAACCTGAAAATTAGTTCTGACCTGGTTCTGGATGCCGTCCTAGGAAATGAGTGGGTTGAATACAGCCGAAAGTACACCGAAGCCTATGGAAAGGACTTTAATTTCTCCGGATGGAACCACATCAACAATGCATCAGTTTTTCAGGCTTCTGAATCATACCGGACCGAACGTACCGTAGGTGTTTTTGGAAACCTGGCTTTGGCCTATAAGAATATGTTCTATCTGAATGCAACCGGAAGAAATGATATCGTTTCAACGATGCCACGCGACAATCGTTCATTCTTTTATCCATCGGTTTCGCTGGGTTGGGTGTTCAGCGAATTGGATGTCCTGAAAAATGATTTTCTGACATTTGGTAAATTACGCTCCTCATATGCTGAAGTTGGACAGGCAGGCGTGTATTATAAAAGCTATTTCTCCACCCCGGTTTACGGCGGAGGTTTTTCATCGGGTACACCAATCATTTATCCAATCGGGAGCGTTGTTGCGTATACCCCTTATTCTACGGTGTACGATCCAAACCTCAAACCTCAGAATACAGTTTCGTATGAAGTCGGAACAGATCTGACCTTTCTGAATGGATTGGTTTCACTGAGTTATACTTATTCAAGACAAAATGTGAAAGACCAGATTTTTTCAGTTCCACTGGCCACTTCAACCGGTTCATCAGAACTCGTAACCAATGGAGGATCTATTCATACGAATTCACATGAAGTAACTCTGGCAGCAAATCCAATCAAAAAAAAGAATTTCAAGCTTGATTTTGCCTTTAATTTCTCAAAAATCGACAATTATGTCGATAAACTTGCTCCAGGTGTAAACAGCATTTTCCTGGGAGGATTTGTTGAACCTCAGGTTCGTGCCGGCATCGGTGATAAATACCCGGTTTTATACGGGGTTAGTTATTTACGAAATGAAGACGGTCAAATTGTAGTGGATGAAGACGGTATGCCACAATCGGGTGAAGAAATGGTAATTGGAACTGTTTCTCCTGACTTCAGACTAGGCTTTAACACGACCATGGAGCTTTTCAAATTTCGTATATCCGCAGTATTCGACTGGAAAAGCGGAGGTCAGATGTACAGCGGGACAAAGGGTTTGCTTGATTATTACGGTATAAGTAAAAGATCAGCCGACTATCGAAAATCAGAATCCTTTCTTTTCGAATTGCCAGCAGTTAAAGTTTCCGGAACCGACGGCAACGGAAACGATACCTATGCACCAAATGATATTCAGATCAGTGGTTCGGATGCACAACTTTACTTTCAAAATCTGAACAACATTTCTGAATCCATGATTTACGACAATTCCTTTATCAAATTGCGTGAAATAGCCCTTAGTTATCCAGTGGTAGAAAAAAAAGGATTAAAAGTGAATCTAAATGTTTTTGCCAGAAACATCATTGTTTGGTCAAACATTCAGGGACTTGATCCTGAAGCAACTCAGGGAAACAACAACATGAGCGGTGCTTTTGAACGGTTCTCGTTACCGGGAGCAGCAAGTTATGGTTTTGGTATTAATTTAAACTTCTAAAATCCTAAATCTACTATGAAAAACTATATAATGATTGCCAAAAGACTCCTTGCTATTCTATTTCTATCCGCATTTGCTGTGTCCTGTTCAGAAGACACGATGGATGAAATTAACAAGGACATCAATCACACACAAGATGCACCGTCCAAATTCATTATTGCGGATGTGATAACTTCTACCGCATTCAGCAATATTGGTGGCGACATTAACACTTACACGTCAGCCTATGTGGAACACGAAGTGGGAACCGATAACCAGTTGTACCGGGCAGAACACCGTCAGGGCGAACCTTCTGCCGCTTCAACATTTAACAATGTATGGGGTAATTTGTACGTAACGCTGAAAAATGCCAGGCTGGTAATTCAAAAATGTTCCGACGGCGGAAGTCAGGAAGGAAATCAGGTAACAAAGGGTGTCGCCGAGGTTTTAGCTGCTTACAATTCAGGATTAATCACCGACATGTTTGGAGATACTCCATGGAGCCAGGCTGCACTTCCCTCTGAAACCGGTGCTCCTGTATTCATGAATCCCAAGATTGACACACAGGAAGAAATTTATACCGGGATCATGAAATATCTGGATGATGCTATTGCTGATCTTCAGGGAAACGATAGTCATGCCACCGGATCTCTCGGAAACTATGATTTATTGTATGGGGGAAATAAAACCAATTGGTTAAAGTTTGCATATGGCTTAAAGGCCCGTTACACTATGCACCTGTTAAAACGATCGGCCAATGTGCAAAGCACCCTTGAAAAAGTAATTGAATATGCCGACAAATCGTTTCAAACGGTTGATGAACAGGCTGCATTTTCCATTTACAATGAATCAAATCTAAATCCTTTATTTGATTTTCAGTGGAGTCGTGATGGGCTGGCTGCCAGTCAAAGTATGGCCAATAAGCTTATCGAACGTAATGATCCCAGGTTACGTCGTGTATTTATAGGTGCTGACTGGGTCCAAGTAACCGGGACTGATGATCCGAATTATTTTATGGCTCCAAACGGCGAAAACGACCAGGTAAAATACACCTATAACACTTCAGCCTTTGTCTATTCTCAAACAGCACCAACGTTAATGATGAGTTACCACGAAATACTGTTCCTGAAAGCTGAAGCTCTATGCAGACTAAACAGATCAGCAGAGGCAATTGACCTTCTGAAAGAAGCAGTTGTGACGGCCATTGCCAATACTGAAATTAATGTTTCAGCAGCAATGACTTCCCCAACAGTTGGCGGTTATGGAGGTCTTGAAGAAACTACAGATGCAATCACCGAAGAGGAAGCAATATCCTATTTCGAAACAGAAGTGGTCCCTCTTTTCAATGCCAATCCACTGAAAGAAACGATGAACCAGAAATATCTGGCGTTTTTCGGTGCATCAGGCGAATCGACCGAATGTTACAACGACATCCGGAGACTTAAAGGATTAGGTGAAAATTTAATCACCTTAATAAATCCGAATCAGTTTCCACTTCGCTGCCCCTACGGGAACGATGATACAACTACAAATCCTGAAGTGAAAGCAGCATACGGTTCAGGGCAATATGTCTATACTGAAGCGGTTTGGTGGGCCGGAGGAAGCAGATAGTAAAATTATTAATTTAATAAATGGGGTATCCGATCGTTACCCGTGAAATGTGTAATGTGCTAAATGTCAATAAATTACAAAACGAACAATTCTTTCGTAAGTAACTGATTATCAAATTTATCAGAAAAACTACGGGAGATGATAAGATACCCCATTTTAATAATTTACAAAAAGAAACCCTGAAGAAATTATTCTTCAGGGTTTCTTTTTGTAAATCATACAACAAATATCCTGTCTTTTTAATTGCATATATGGCAATATGCTATTTTTTTGCACATCAAACAATCATTTTTAATACATTATTAAATTTCAATCCCTGACAAGATGTTATATAATATCTTATGGAAAACTATTTTAACATTTTTTTACATTAGCGGACAATTCAAAGAGAGAATTTGATCTATTTCCTCTCCGAATTCCATTAAAGCATACAAAAAGTTCATTGATAAGGGTTTGTGTTAACGAAAGATTGAATGATCTGTAGTGCGATTTTTAGTTGAATTTATTAGTGAAGCTGTTTAATTTAAAATAATTCTCTATGAAAAAAATCGTGTTGATGCTTGCATTCGTTGCATTTGGTTTAAATGTGCTTTTTGCACAAACCAGAGAGGTTACTGGCAGCATTACTTCCGCCGACGATGGTGGAAGCATGCCTGGTGTATCGATTTCGGTAAAAGGTTCCACGCTTGGGACAATTTCCGATATGAATGGGAAATATCTGATTAAAATTCCCGCTGATGCTCAAACCCTTTTGTTCTCTTTTGTGGGAATGGCCACACAGGAAGTAACTATTGGAAATCAATCAGTAATCAATGTCCAGATGGTTTCTCAGGACATTTCAGTTGATGAAGTTGTTGTCGTTGGGTATGGTGTTCAAAAGAAACGTGAAGTTACCGGAGCTATTTCTCAGGTCAAAGGCGATGAAATTGCAAACCTTGCCACTCCAAGTTTCGAATCACAGTTGGCTGGTCGTTCTGCGGGGGTGCAGATTACTGCCAGTAATGGTGTTTTGGGTGAGGCTCCACGTATCCGCATTCGCGGAATCGGCTCTATTTCACAGGGAACCTACCCTTTGATTGTAGTCGACGGTATGCCGGTAATCACTGGTGATGTCGGAGGTTATGCCTCCACGAATGCCATGGGCGATATCAATCCGGCCGATATCGAATCGGTTGAAATCCTGAAAGATGGCTCTGCCACTGCAATCTACGGTTCAAGAGCAGCCAATGGTGTAATTTTGATTACCACCAAAAAAGGTTCGAAAGGCAATTTTAATGTTACATACAACAATTATTTGGGAGTAGCTTCACCGGTTAACCTTTTCGATTTATTGCAATCCGACGATTTTGTAACCATTTCGAATGAAAAACGCGCAAACCGTGGACAAGCCGCCATTGCTGTAGGAACCGATGTAAATACCGACTGGCAGGCAGCAGTACTTCGTCAGAATGCATTTCAGCAAGACCATAATCTTGGAATTTCAGGAGCTAACGAAAAAACAAACTATTATTTCTCTCTTGGTTACACAACCATGGAAGGAGTTTCCCGTCCAAACGAAATGAACCGGTACACATTCAGATCGAACATCGACCAGAAATTGAAATCGTGGCTGACCATCGGATTAAACTCGGCAATTACCAGGACCGAAACCTTTGGTATGAATACCGGAACAAACGCTTTGTCGGGAAATATTTTCTCGGCGATTCGTATGTTACCAAATACTACGGTTTTCGATGCCAATGATCCAACCGGATACAACATCGATGATATAAATACAAACTATGCCGGACGCGGACAGAACCTTCAGCAGGTTGACGATAACCTTCCAAACATCCGCTACACGCTGGATAAAAACGTTTATACTTCAAAAACAATGGGCGTTATTGCCAGTGCGTATGCCATGGCAAACATCACTAAAGATCTGAATATCCGCACTCAGCTGGGTGTCGATACCAAAGGAACAGAAGGTCTCCGTTACTGGAACCCTTTCCATGGTGACGGACAAAGTGTTAACGGACGTATCAACAACAACTTCAGGAATATTACACGCTGGAACTGGCAAAATGTGTTAACCTATTCAAAAACATTTGCAGAACAACACAGCGTGAATGTAAATTTAGTTAACGAGTTCCAGCAACAAACCAATAACTATTTCTATGGCGCCGGAACAAATATGTCGGATTCATTCTTCAGCCATAACCTGATTGATGGTTCTTATGGAACCCAGATGTCGGGTGGATCGCTGACACAGAATGGTTTTAACTCGCTGGCAGCCAGAATTAACTACAATTATGCCGCAAAATATTTCTTCCAGGCATCAGTTCGCCGTGACGGAATCTCATCCTTACCAAAAGATAACCGTTATGGTATTTTCCCTGGTGTTTCTGTTGGTTGGACGATCTCTAAAGAATCATTCATGTCGGATTTAACCTTTATTTCGGATTTAAAAGTTCGTGCTTCTTATGCTGAAGTTGGAAACGTTGACATCGGTAACTATCCGTATTTAGGTTTATATGAAAATGCCAAATATGCCGACTACAATGGTATTGCATTCTCACAAATCGGTAACGATCAGTTAAAATGGGAAACCAGCAAAAAAACCGACATTGGTTTGGACGCAGGAATTCTGGACAATAAAATCAAATTCACATTCGATTATTTTGTCAACAATCAGGATGGTTTGATTTTAAATGCCCCTACTCCCCCTTCATTTGGTATTCCAGGAAACTCCATTGCCAAAAACATCGGTAAACTGAAAAACTGGGGATACGAGTTTTCTTTTGATGCAATGCTTCTTAATAAAAAAGACTTTAAATTGTCTCTTGACGGTAACCTGTCGATCGTGAAGAATGAAATTCTGGAACTGGTAAATCATCAGGATATTATTTCAACCTATACCATCATTCGCGAAAACGAATCAATCCGCGCCATTTATGGTTACGATTATTTAGGTGTAAACTTGTCGAATGGTAATCCAATCTACCGGAAAGCTGACGAAACTCTTGTTCAGGGAAATATTCCAACATCAAAATATGTTGTTTATGATCCTGCTAATCCAACCGATGTTTCTGTTGCTTCTTCACTCGTTTCAGCCGATCGTAAAATTCTTGGAAACTCAATTCCAACCTATTTCGGATCAGTTGGATTAAAAGGCGAATTTAAAGGTTTTGACCTGAACGTGATGTTCCGCTACAGTGGGGGAAATTATGTGATGAACCGTACCCGTATGGATTTAATGAACCAGAAATTTCAGAACAACGGAACCGAAATTCTGGGCAGATGGCAAAGTGTTGACAATCCCGGCGATGGATGGACTCCCCGCTTGTGGTATGCCGGTGATACATTTGTTAACTTAACCGATAACTCAAGTACCAGATGGATTGAAAAAGGTGATTTCATTAAACTGCAAACCATCACCCTTGGTTACACACTGCCTAAATCAGTATTGAAAAAAATCGGTATTCAGTACCTCAGACTTTTCGCTCAGGGACAGGACTTACTGATGATTACCGATTATACTGGTATTGATCCGGAAATGGAAGTTGATGGTGTTGACTACAACGGTACTCCCCGTCAGAGTGTGGTTACTTTTGGTGTTAACCTGAAATTTTAATTCCTTAAAACTGTACAACAATGAAAAATATATTTAAAATTTATCAATTAAGTCTGAGAAAAAGTATAGTTCCGGCTCTGGTTCTTGCACTTACTTTTGCCTCGTGCGAGAAAAACATAGATCTGGAACCATACAATCAGGTTTCTGAAACGGCTGCCTTTCAAACCCCGGCATTAATTTCACTTTCGGTGGCAGGTATGTACGAAGCTGCACAAATTGGGTACTATGCCAATCCGGTTAATCCCGCTTACCGTGGTTATCCTTTCGGTGCTGCATTCGTCGAACAGGGCGATTGCCGTGGCGAAGATGTGGTGAATGTGGCTACTTTCTATCAGTTAACCTATACTGCCACTTATAGCCCAACTACCGCCAACAATGTAAATTACTGGAAAGACACTTACCGGTTAATCAACCGTTGTAACATCATCATTGAAGGAGTAAAGACTGCTGCTGCAAACAATGTTATTCCAGCTGCATTGGCTAACGAATATGAAGGTGAAGCCCGCCTATTACGAGCAATGGCCTACCATGAATTACTGGTATTATTTGCCCGCCCATACAAGGACACCCAAAATGGAGCACACCAGGGGGTTCCTTATCATGAAACTCCATTTACGACACAAGCTGCAATTGATAAAGGTTTTGAAACAGGCCGAAGTACTGTTGCTGAAGTTTATGCCAAGATTTTAGCTGACCTTGATTTTGCTGAAACAAATCTGCCTGCGAAAGCCGATCGCTCCGGAAATGCGAAACTTACCAGAGCCACAAAAGGTGCGGCAGTTGCGGAAAAAACACGTATTTATCTGCACATGTGGGATATGGACAAGGTTATTTCTGAGGGAACAAAATTCATTTCAGGCTCATTGTCCGGAACTTATTCTTTAACAGCAGGCCCATCGGGTCCTTTCACCAGTCCATACAGCAACACCGAATCAATTTTCGGAATGGAAAATGCCGCAACCCAGAATCCAGGTGTTAATGCCGCACTGGCCTCGCAGTACAACCGCAGACAGCTGGTTTGTATGAGTCCGATCTTATGGAGAAACGAATATTGGCTCGTCGACGACAAAAGACGTGAGCCAACCGCAATGGTATTTATCGATGCCAAAGGAGTGGTTTTCACCAACAAATACAAGGATGTAACCAATTACACCGATCCTTCTCCAATGATCCGCTATGCTGAAGTTCTGTTAAATATGGCTGAAGCTTATGCACGCAAAGGTGATGTGGTTAACGGGCTTGCATACTTGAATATGGTTCGTAACCGTTCATTGGCCGATCAGGCAACTCAGGCATATACTGCTGTCAGTTTCAAAAACAATGTTGAATTACTTGGTGCTATTCTGGCTGAAAGACGTATCGAATTTGCAATGGAAGGTCGCCGCTGGCCGGATATTTCACGCTTACAGCAATGTCCTTATTTCCCGATCAATGGTATTCCTGCAAAACTGGCGAACGGAATGCCGGCAGGTTCACTCTTTACTTTGGGAACTCCTTATACCGGAGCACTGGGAACAGTTGCTATTCCTTATGCCGATTACCGCTTCCTGTGGCCAATTCCTCAGGATGAGGTAAATGCAAATCCAACTTTGGCCGCACAACAAAATCCTGGTTGGTAATTTCTGATATTACCGCGGATTTTTATTTCCGCAAAGAATAAAATAAAAGCGGCCGGTCTGATTTTTTCAGGCCGGCCGCTTTGCTTTTATGAATTTGTTCCCCGGATAAATTTAATTCCGGCTAAGTGTGGCATTGAACCGAAATCCTATTCCGTGGAGATTCAGAATCTTGATGCTTTCGTCGCTGCTCAGGTATTTCCGCAGCCGCGAAATAAATACATCCAGGCTGCGGCCCAGGTAATAATCGTCCGATCCCCAGACTTGTTTCAAAATATCCGAGCGACTCAGAACTTTATTCGGATTGTCGCAAAAATAGCGCAGAAGTTCTGCTTCTTTGTAGGTAAGTGTTTTGCGTTCTCCGTCGGATGAAAGGATCAGGCTGTCGAAATAGAAATTGAATTTTCCAACTTTATAAAAATTCTGGTCAGCGGTTCCTTCTGTTGGCGACAAAGTCCGCTTCAGAAAAATCCTGATTTTCAACAACAACTCTTCCATGCTGAAAGGTTTTGTAATGTAATCATCGCCTCCGATGGTCAGTCCGGTAATCCGGTCTTCCGTCATTGAACGTGCTGTCAGAAAAATAATCGGAGTATGATCGTCAATGTTCCTGATTTCTTTTGCAACGGTGAATCCATCTTTTTTGGGAAGCATCACGTCCAGAAGACACAAACTAAATTTTTCAGACTTAAAAATCCTGATGGCCGAATCGCCATCCTCGACTGATGTGACAACATAGCCGTTTTGCTCCAGATTATCCTTGATAATGAAATTGAGGGTGAGGTCATCCTCAACCAGCAGAATTTTTTCTCCTTGATATGTCATGACTTTAGTTTCTGAATTTTCAGGATAAATGTACTGCCTTTCCGCGAATTTTCGATCACTTCGATCTGCCAACCGTGCCGGTGTACAATTTTTTGTACGTAGTCCAACCCCAGTCCAAAACCTTTCACATCATGAACATTTCCGGTCGGAACACGGTAAAACCGCTTAAATATCTTTTTTCTGAAGTCTTTCGGAATACCAATTCCGTTGTCTTCAAACGAAATTACAAACAATTGGCCAACCCCGGTAAGCCGGATAACGATTTCAGGTTCGACCGAACAATATTTGATGGCATTATCCAGAATGTTAAAAATCAGGTTCGAAAAATGAAGTTTATCCGCTTTTATCAGGGCGGTTTTTAAATCCGATTCCAATTTTACTTCATATTTCCGTCCATTCTGACTGTTGCGAAACTCATGAATTGAATCGGAGATAAATGAATTCAGCTCAATTTCTTCCATATTGAGCTGCAATTTGGTTTTTTCGATGGAGGCCATTTGCAGCAATTGTTCAACATGAGCAGAAAGCCGCATATTTTGCTGACGAATAATCCGGACATATTCGGCCAGACGTTCGGGTTGTTCTGTTATTTTCGGATTGGTAAGTACCTTTGAGGCCAGCTCGATGGAGGCAATCGGCGTTTTAAACTCGTGCGTCAGGTTATTGATAAAGTTCTTTTGAACCTCACTCAACTGTTTCTGCTTGATGATGACATACAAAGCATAACCAAAGAAAATCACTACAAAAAAGAGAATCCCTGTCAGGAAATACCAGGCCATCAGGCGGGTGTTGTAGAATTGCGACCGGTCAGGAAAATGGACACCAAAATAATAGGTGAATTTTTCGCAGGTGGGCAAATTACAAACCTTTTTGGGATGTTCTGTTTTTTTTTCCAGCTTTTTGTAATGCTTGTCGAACATCAGTTCCTCCACGCTGCAGCAAGCTGTATCAGCAGATTTTCCAGTCTTGGGAAGAATCCGGACCGTGTCGCCGTCAGCGGTATTTCCATAAACCATCTTTTTTGAATTACAATCATATATGGCAAATTCAAATTTTAATTTGAGATTGCGTTTCCGGAATTCGGTGGTCAGAAAATGCTCCAGCAAGCCCGGATCGATTACGTCGTTTACATTAACCACATAATAGTTATTCGAGATCTGTTCAACCTGACAAATTTCCGAGGTTTTTGCCGGACGGTCATACAATTTATTGTTGTAATCATTGATCTGTTTGGCAACACTTTGCAGTGAGCTCGTGGTTAATTCATGAAATTGTTTTTCATTCAGGTCATACGAATATTTCAGGAAGAAAAATTGAATCAACAGGATTCCGAGCACCGAAATCGTGGCCATTATTATTACAAAACCGATCGAATTTCTTTTCATTTCTATACCATTGCAACAGTTTTTCAATACGAAACTAGTCAAAAAACAGTTTGTATTTTGACATTAACATCTCATTAACAAAAGTTTATTGGTTTTAACATCATATCAAAAAAAGGTTTTCTAGATTTGTCTTTATTGTATAACAGATGATTGAAAATTTGAATATTAGCATGATTTCCGTTTTATTTGTTACCCAAAATATTTTTCAAACGCATTTAGAGCAAGTATAAAGAACGTATTGCCTGCTGTTCTTTTCAGGATAAAAGGCTAGTTCAAAATGAAAAAAACAAATTATACATCTATGAAAAAAAGTATTACATTTCTGTTGGCATTGTTCATATCTCTACCTCTGGTAAACTTTGCCCAAAATGCCAAATCACGCATCGCATTCGAAAAAATTCAGCACAATTTCGGAACTTTTAAAGAAGAACTTGGACCGCAAACGGTTTCATTCAATTTCAAAAACGATGGTGCAGTGCCACTTATCCTGAATAATGTTCAGGCATCATGCGGATGCACAACTCCGGAATGGACCCGTGAACCGGTTGCTCCGGGAGCAAAAGGGATGATCAAGGTAAGTTACGATCCGCGAAACCGTCCGGGTGTATTCAACAAAACCATCAGGGTAAGTTCAAATGCAGAAAATTCAGATATCGTACTTACTATTTCAGGAGAAGTTACAGCAAGGGCACGAACTATCGAAGAAGATTATCCGAACGAAATCGGACCTCTTCGTGCCAAAACGAACCATGTAGCCTTTAAGGCGATCAAAGAAAATGAAGTTCGGAAAGACAGTGTTGAAATCATAAACAACTCGGACCAACCGGTTCAACTTGCTTTTAAAACTCCTCCCCCACACCTGAGTGCAACATTTAAACCAACGAAACTTGCTCCAAAACAAAAAGGATATATTGTCGTGACATTCGATGCCAGCAAAATTAAAGCTTATGGATTTGTGATGCACCGCATGTATTTAAACATCGATGGGAAAGATGATTACCGCAATTCGATTGCAGTAAGTACAACACTGGAAGAAGATTTCTCAAAACTATCGGCCGAACAACTGAAAAACTCTCCGGTTGTTTCATACGACGCTGAAACCTTTGACTTTGGTGATATTAAACCGGGTTCGAAAGTTGAACACACCTTCAACCTGAAAAACTCCGGGAAAAGCGACCTCATCATTCGTGATGTAAAAAGTTCATGCGGATGTACAGCCGTTTCTCCTTCGAAGAATATGATTGCTTCAAACGAAAGTGTTCCGTTGAAAGTGGTTTTCGATTCAACTGGTAAAAGTGGCCGTCAGAATAAAACCATTACAGTGATTACCAACGACCCAAAAAATCCGACAACTATTTTAAGGATTTCAAGTAATATTTTGGCACAATAATCTCTTTAATTATTAGGATTGCAGCCGGTTGGGACTTTCCCTGCCGGCTTTTTTTTAAGTTTTAGGCCATATTCAAAAGTTTTCAATTCTTCATGGGCCAATATTCTTTGCCGATTATTAAATTCGCATAAAAATTTAAACATGATTGGAAATCAATCCCCTCATCACATCGAGAATGATCCCGAATATTCCGGGTTAAATGTCAACAAAGGCATTGAACAATTACCTTCGGTGAATGAGGATTCGGTAAAACGTTTCCTGAAACACAAGAAAAAACAATCCTTAACTGCAACACAATATGTTGATGGAATCCTGAAAGGGGATATTTCAATTCTAAGTCAGGCAGTCACCTTGGTCGAAAGTTCGAAACCAGCCCATCAGGAACTTGCCCAGGAAATCATTGTCAAATGTTTGCCTTTTAGCGGAAACTCCGTCAGGATTGGCATTACCGGAGTTCCCGGGGTAGGAAAAAGTACCTTTATCGAAGCCATGGGAAAACACATCACATCCAAAGGTGATAAACTGGCCGTTTTAGCCATCGATCCGAGCAGCGAACGGACCAAGGGAAGCATTCTGGGAGATAAAACCCGGATGGAAGATTTATCAATCGATCCGAATGCCTACATCCGCCCATCCCCTTCAGCCGGATCATTGGGTGGAGTGGCCCGCAAAACCCGCGAAACCATTATTTTGTGTGAAGCAGCCGGTTTTAATCACATCTTTATCGAAACGGTTGGCGTTGGGCAAAGCGAAACGGCAGTTCATTCCATGGTCGATTTTTTTCTTTTACTGATGCTGGCCGGTGCAGGCGACGAACTTCAGGGCATTAAACGTGGAATCATGGAAATGGCCGATGCAATTACCATTAATAAAGCAGATGGAAATAACATTGAAAAAGCAGGACTTGCCCGCATTCAGTATGCCAATGCGCTTCATCTTTTTCCGGCAACCGATTCAGGATGGAAACCCAAAGTGTTGACCTGTTCGGCTTACCTGAAAACCGGAATTGCCGAAATTTGGGATACCATCGACGAATATCTTGCTCTGGTAAAAACAAATAATTATTTTCAGTACAAACGAAACGAACAATCGAAATTCTGGATGTATGAAACCATAAACGAACAACTCCGGAATAATTTTTACCAGAACGAGCAATTGAAAACTCTGATGGATGAATCGGAAAGAAAAGTTTTAAATGAAGAGATATCTTCATTTGTGGCAGCAAAAAAATTACTCGATCTTTATGATCAAATCAGAAAGAATAGTTAAAAACCATAAAAAAAGACTGAATGAGAAAAGTACTGGCAATTTTGGGAATAGCCCTGGCAATTGTTTCATGCCAATCGGCAAAAAATGAGTATTCGATCAACGGATCGATCTCGGGAGTTGAAACCGGAAAGGTTTACCTGCAAAAACTGGTGGACGGACAACCACAGAGCATTGATACAGCAGATGTTGTCGATGGCAAATTTGTATTTAAAGGTAAAATGGAAATTCCGGATATCCGCATTTTACGTCTGAATGAACAGGACTATTTCGCTCAGTTCTTTCTTGACAATACAAAAATCAATGTTCAGGCAAAAAAAGACAGCCTTCGGAACACAAAAATCACCGGCAGCCCGACACAGGATATTTTTCAGATCTACATCGATGAGATGGAGAAACTGAATAAAGATGTGATGGCGCTTCAGCAAAAATTTCAGTCAGCACAATCAACCGGGAATACCAACGAAGCGGAAAAAGCCAGAATTGAGTATCAGGCCATGATGGATAACAATAAAGTTTACACCAAGAATTTCGTGAAAGAAAATTCTGCTTCGGTAGTTTCTGCCTACATCGCCCTGATCCAACTTGCCAATCAGGTTGAAGGAGATGAACTGGACTCAATTGCATCGAAATTTGCTCCTGAAATCGCAGCTTCAGAATATGTGATTAAGATTAAGGAAATTGTTGCTGAACAGAAAAAGACAGCCATTGGTGTGGTAGCGCCTGATTTTACCATGAACGACCCTGAAGGTAAACCGGTACAACTTTCGTCGTTACGTGGAAAAGTTGTTATGATCGACTTTTGGGCTTCCTGGTGTGGCCCGTGCCGTCAGGAAAATCCGAACGTGGTGAAATTATACGATCAGTACCATTCAAAAGGATTTGAAATCCTAGGTGTTTCGCTCGACCGTAGTAAAGACGATTGGATTAATGCCATTAAAGACGACAACTTAAAATGGATTCATGTTTCGGATCTGCAGTATTGGCAGAACGCGACTGCCCGTTTGTATGGCGTAAATGCAATTCCACAAACCTACCTGCTCGATCAGGATGGAAAAATTATTGCAAAAGGACTTAGAAGTGAAGAATTAGCTAAAAAACTTGCTGAATTGTTCCCAAATTAAAAACCTTTGCATCTTTACAAAAGCCGCATTTAGCGGCTTTTTTTATCTGGTATAAAGCAAAAACTTCTGGTGGAATTGTAAATTTCAAAGAACTTTTCGATACCACTGACTGTTAATATGCTGTTTGAATTAAACTTAAGAAGCTATCATTTATGAGTTATGATTTATTAGTTGTAGGTAGCGGACCGGGCGGTTACGTAGCTGCCATCAGAGCCGCACAATTAGGCTTGAACGTAGGAGTTATCGAAAAAGAAAACCTTGGGGGCATTTGCCTCAACTGGGGTTGCATCCCAACAAAATCGCTCCTGAAAAGCGCACAGGCTTTGGAATATGCCATGCATGCTGCCGATTATGGTGTTTCAATTTCAGGAGAAATAAAACCGGATTTTGAGGCTATGGTAAAACGTAGCAGAGGTGTTGCCGAAGGCATGAGCAAAGGAATTCAATATCTTTTCACAAAAAATAAAATTGAAGTTATCAATGGTTTTGGCCGACTGATCGATAAAACTTCGGTGGAAGTAACCGACGAAACCGGAAAAAGAACACTTCATTCTGCAAAAAATATCATTCTGGCAACAGGAGCACGCTCACGCGAATTGCCAAATCTGGAACAGGATGGAGAGAAAATCATCGGATACCGCGAAGCATTGACTTTGCCGAAACAACCAAAATCGATGGTTATTGTAGGTTCGGGAGCAATAGGAAGCGAATTCGCCTATTTTTATCAAAGCATTGGTACTGAAGTCACGCTGGTTGAATTTCTGCCCAATGTGGTTCCGAATGAAGATGAAGAAGTTTCAAAAACACTCGAACGCTCCTTCAAAAAACTAAAAATGAAGGTTTTGACCAATGCTTCGGTTGAATCGGTTGATACCAGTGGAAAACTTTGTAAAGTCACCATCAAAACAAAAAAAGGCGAAGAAATTGTTGAAGCCGAGATTGTTTTATCAGCCGTTGGAATTGCTCCAAACATCGAAAACATTGGATTGGAAGATCTCGGAATTGAACTTGACAAAGGAAAAGTTAAAGTGAACGAGTATTGTCAGACCAATGTGGATACTGTTTATGCAATAGGTGATATCATTGCAGGGCCAGCCCTTGCCCATGTTGCTTCTGCTGAAGGAATCCTGTGCGTGGAGAAAATTGCCGGATTAAATCCGCATCCAATTGATTATTCAACTATTCCGGGATGTACTTATACAAATCCTGAAGTTTCGTCGGTTGGCATGACAGAGCAAAAAGCAAAAGCTGCCGGATATGAAATCAGAGTTGGTAAGTTTCCTTTTTCAGCCAGTGGAAAAGCAAGTGCATCGGGACAGAAAGATGGTTTCGTAAAACTTATTTTCGATGCCAAATACGGTGAATTACTTGGCGCACACATGATCGGAGGAAATGTAACCGAAATGATCGCAGAACTGGTGGTTGCTAAAAAGCTTGAAATTACCGGACATGAATTAATCAAATCGATTCACCCGCATCCAACTATGAGCGAAGCAATTATGGAAGCTGCCGCTGCTGCATACGACGAAGTGATTCATTTATAGTCACATAATAAATAGAAGCCCGCATACCTTTTCCCATCTGCAAAGCCCAGTTCAAATTTGAACTGGGCTTTGCTTTGTTCAAACAATAGAGTTCACTGTTCGAATATTCCCCAATATACTGATTTACAGCAGGATTCTTTTCATTACCATAAATATTTCTATTTTTGTTATCGACAAATCTTAAAAAACCAAACATGAAAAAATTTGCAGTTCTAATATCCGGAGTGCTTTTTTTAGTGAATGCTGCCATGGCCGGTGGTATTTTAACGAACACAAATCAAAGTGCCCAATTCGCGAGAATGCTTTCGCGAAACGCTTCTACTGATCTGGATGCAGTATATTTCAATCCGGCAGGACTTACCCAACTAAAAAACGGGTTCTATTTCGGTCTTCAAAATCAATCCATCACACAAACAAAAACCATTACCAGCGAATTTCCACTTCAGTATGATGAATATATTGGTGATGTAAAAGCGCCGGTATTTCCTACTGCATTTGCAGTTTATAAATTGGATAACTGGGCTTTTTCTGCAGGTTTTGGACCTAACGGAGGTGGCGGAAGCGCCAAATTCGACAAAGGACTGCCGTCTTTTGAAAAACAAATCGCACGTTTAGTTCCTCAATTGTCAGGATTAAGTTCTTTAGGATTTCCTGTCTCTGATTATGCCGTAGATATTCAGTTTGAAGGTACTTCTGTATTTTGGGGAATACAATTAGGAGCAACTTATAAAATAAATGATATACTATCTGTTTATGGAGGAGCACGTTATCTACCATCTGTAAATACTTATACCGGAACAATTTCAAACATTAAACTGGGGCCAGCAGGAGCTTTAGTTGCCGGACAGACCTATTTAGCAAATGCTGCTGCTGTTGCCACATCAAAAGCTCAAGCCACTGCCGGTGCGGCTACTTCATTACAACCACTGGTAGAGGCCGGAGCCGGAGGGTATACAATCGCACAGGTTGAAGATGCAGGATACATTACTGCAGCCCAAAGAGCTCAAATTGAAGGCGGACTTCAACAACTCGGACTTTCTGCTGCTCAAATTAATGAAATTTCTATTTCGGGAGCTCAATCAACTTATACAACAGCTTCAGTCACTCTTGCTGCAACAGCAAGCCAATTGAATACAAATAGTTCAGGATTGGCTGACAAACAGCTGGATACAAAACAAACAGGAACAGGATTTACTCCAATCATTGGTTTTGACATTCACCTCGACAAACTGAATATCGGTTTAAAATACGAACACCAGACCTCTCTTACCCTGACCAATTCAACAAAAGTTGACGATACAGGTCTTTTCCCTGATGGCGAACAGACTGCAAGTGATATTCCTGCAATCATTGCCGGAGGTGCTGATTATAAAGTAACTGACAAATTAAAAGCTTCTGGTTCATTCAATCTGTACCTTGATAAAAATGTTGACTGGCACACCAATGTTTACGGCCAGGAACGTAAGATCGACAACAATTACCTGGAATTAGCATTCGGACTTGAGTACCAACTGAATGACAAGTTTGCATTGAGTGCCGGGTACCTGAATTCGAACATGGGAGTTAGCGAAGATTATCAGAGTGATTTCAGCTACAGCAACGATTCATACACCGTAGGCCTTGGATTTCAGTGGAACCTGAACAAAAAACTTGTTCTTGACGCCGGTACAATGATTACCACTTATAAAGACTACACCAAATCGTTTACTGAACCAGCACCATTTGGAACTTATAACGAAACTTACGGCAAATCTACCTTTACATTTGCTATCGGAATTGGGTATAAAATATTCTAGACTTTAACTTTCATTTACAAAAAGGTGTTTCTTCATGTGAGGAAACACCTTTTTGCTTTTATCACTTCAGCACATCATGATAAAAACCCGCATAACTTCAGTCAGATTCCTGAAGTATTGATATATCTTTGGTATTTTTAAAATTAAATCTCAAAACAGAACACATGGAATTTCAAAATTTCACCTATATCCTGATTTTAATCGCGACCATTGCAGTGCCGTTGGCATTAAGTTTCGATGCAAAGGTGCAGTATTATAAAAACCTGAAATATATTCTACCGGCAATCATTGTCACTGCCGTAATTTTTATTGCCTGGGATATTAATTTCACCAAAGTCAGGATCTGGAGTTTCAATTCTGAATATACACTTGGAAAGGATATTCTGGGATTACCCGTTGAAGAATGGCTTTTCTTTCTTGTAGTTCCTTATGCCTGTATTTTTATTTATGAAGTCCTGAAATTTTACCTGAAAAAATACGAATTTGCCAATCCGTTTCTGATAGTCAGTTTGCTTTTAATTGTTGCGTTTGGTTTAACCAGCTATTTTTTTAGAGATCGGGCATACACATTTCTGACTTTTCTTTTTTCTGCAGTGTACCTGGCATACACCGTTTTCAGGAATAAATTCAAGCAACACATTACCAAATTCTATTTCAGTTTTGCAGTTTCAATCCTGCCATTTCTGATTGTAAACGGAATACTGACCGGTATTCCGGTTGTGGAGTACAATCCGTCACACATCCTGAACATTCGTATTCTGAATATTCCAATCGAAGATTTTTCATATTTTTTCCTGATGCTGCTGATGGCAACAACCATCTACGAAATGCTGAAGGAAAATAAGTATTATTAAAATCACATTTCGCGGTCAAACAAGCATTTCCGGATTAGAGATCAATCCATTATTTTATCTGATGAAGAAATTTAGGATCGAGATACAAATTATTCTTTTAATGATCAGCATTGCTGTGGCAATGATCTTTTCCGGAAACCTGGTTTACCAAAGTCTTTCAGGAATAGTTGGTACAATTCATAAAGAGGCACGCCCCGACCTGAAATTACTCCTGATAAAAGATATCGCATCCGACCTGAATGAAATTGAAAACACCACTCGTCTGTACAGCCTGACCGGAGAAAAATCATTCCTTCGTCCGCAAAAAAAACTCCATGCCGAGATTCAGGAAAAGCTTGCTTCGCTCGACGAATATGGCATTCCGGGTTCCCTGGAGAAAATACACATCGATTCGGTTCAATTGCTGGCCAACCGTAAAATTCTGGTCTGGGACGAACTTCGAAGATTGTACCAGTCCAGGGGCGATTCACACAATTCCTTCACGAAATTGTACACAAAAATCGATTCAACCATTATTCAACCCGATACAATTACCTTTAAGAAAGAAGAACGAAAAAGTTTCTTTAAACGGGTTTTCGGGAAGCGTGATACGACTACCAAACAGCCGATAATCATTGATAAATCGAAAGAAAAGGAAATTATTAAACAGGAAATTGCCGGAATTGAAAAACAGATTACCGATCAGTCGGCTCAGGTTAAAGCCAAGGAAAAAATACTGCTTGAACAAAACATCCGGGTAACCGAAATTCTGAATCAACAAATTACTGCCCTCGAAACCAGCGAACAAAACAGGTTGGCTGTAAAAATTCTGGAAGCCGATTCAATGGCCGAAAAAACGTACAAGCAACTGGCAATCTTCATCATTACCGGAGTATTACTTTTGATTATTGTTCTATTTCTGATCATCCGGAACATTCAAAAAAACCTGCAATATCAACAGGTACTGAAAAAAGCACGGACCGAAGCCGAGAACCTTGCCAGAGCCAAAGAAATATTTGTTGCCACTGTAACGCACGAAATGAGAACACCGGTAAATGTCATTTTCGGATTAACAGAACAGATGCTCCTGAAATCTAAGCCCGAGGATTCGAATTCGGATCTTGAAATCGTTCATAAATCAGCCGGGCACCTGATTTCGATGGTGAATGACACACTCGATTTTTCGAAAATTGAATCGCAGACACTCAAAATTGAACAACTGGATTTTTTACCTGAAGAAGTATTCCGGGAAGTTTACACTTTGCATCAATTTTCAGCTGCATCAAAAGGCATCGAATTGAAATTAAACTTTCAGCCGGATAAAAACCTGGTTCTAAAAGGTGACGCACTTCGCTTAAAACAAATCCTGATCAATCTGATTACCAATGCCATAAAATTTACGAGTCGCGGAAGAATCACCTTGTCGGCTTCCGGAGAAGAAACTTCCGGAGAAAATTACCTGTTGAATGTTGAGGTTTCGGACACAGGAATTGGTATTTCGAAGTCTGATCAGGAAAAAATCTTCGAAGAGTTTGTTCAGCTGGATACCGATCTGACCCAAAAACAACGGGGAACCGGTCTTGGCCTGGCCATTGTGAAGAAACTAATCGATCTTCAGCATGGAACGATTGAGGTTGAAAGTTCACCGGGAAGAGGAACCCGGTTTAAGATTCAGATTCCTTACCAAAAGGGAAATCCTGAACATATCACCCTCCTATCTGAAGTTTCGCCAGAAATCCCGGTATCGTTTAGCAAGCTTCATTTCCTGGTTGTCGACGATGAAGAGTACAACCGATACCTGATCAAAAACATCCTGAACAAATGGGGCGTTTCATACACTGAAGCCCACAACGGACAGGAAGCAACTGAACTGGTGAAGACTCATTCGTTCGACCTGATACTGATGGACATCAGGATGCCGGTAATGAACGGCTACGAAGCTGCCGGCCACATCAGGAACGAACACCCCGATTCGAAAATAATTGCACTCACAGCAACGAATCAACCAGAAGAAACTGATAAGAATAACCATTCAGCAATAAATACTTTTCTGCAGAAACCATTTAGCGAACTGGCCCTGTTCAATGCAGTCATTCATTTGCTTCCAGCCGAAAACAGTCCTATCACTGTTGATTCTAATACGCCCGTCGATCTGGAAGAACTAACCCGAATTACCGATGGAGACCCGGTATTTTTTAATGAGATGGTGAATATCTTCATCCGCTCGAGCGAAAACGGACTCGCATCACTTCAGGAAAACCTAAAAAAAACAGATTGGGCCGCAATTGCTGAGGCTGCACACAAACTTGCTGCACCGGCAAAACACATGCATGCAGCAAGTCTTTACACGCTTCTGAAAAAGCTGGAAAACGATGCCGAAATCAAAAAAGATCTGGCTGAAACAAACCTGCTGATAGACCAGATCGGGACAGAAATCAGGCAAATAAATGCTTTCATGAAGGAAAAACAGGGCCACAGGAACAAAATTTAATCCGGATTTATTTTCAAATTTCCCGACTTGATATTTTTCTCAAAATGAGAATTCATAAATCCATTTCAACAAAAATCTTCCTAACTTGCAGGCATGTTTATGAAATTGAAATTTCCAATCTGAAAAATGGCTGAAAAAGCATACAAAATATTTGTTGTTGAAGATGACGAGTGGTACAACCGGCTACTGGTTCACACCCTTTCATTAAATCCTGATTTTGAAATTCAATCTTTCACAACCGGGAAAGACTGCCTGGACAACCTGCACCAACAGCCCGATATAATTACACTTGACTACCGATTACCCGACACCAAGGGGATTGAAGTCCTAAAACAAATCAAGGAAATCAACGAGGATATTCAGATTATCCTGATCTCGGAACAGGTTGACATTGACGTGGTGGTTACCTTATTAAAGCTCGGGGCGTACGACTACATGGTCAAATCGCGCGACATTCGCGAACGATTGCTCAATACAGTCAACAACATCAGGCAGGAAAGTAAGCTAAAAAATGAGATTGTTACTTTACGGAAAGAAGTCAGGAAAAAATACACCAGCCAAAATACGATCATCGGGAACAGTGCGCCGGTTCAGAAAATCTATGAACTCATTGACAAAGCTACACGGACCAACATTTCGGTTTCGATAACAGGCGAAACCGGAACAGGGAAAGAACTGGTAGCCAAGGCTATTCATTACAGTTCCGACCGGTCGAACCAACCGTTTGTTGCCGTGAATATGGCTGCAATTCCAAAAGAACTGATCGAAAGTGAACTGTTTGGACACGAAAAAGGCGCCTTTACCGGGGCAAGTTCGCGTCGAATCGGGAAGTTCGAGGAAGCAGGAAAAGGAACCTTGTTTCTCGACGAAATAGCCGAGATGGACATTTCTCTTCAGGCCAAATTATTACGCGCACTTCAGGAAAAGGAAATTATCCGCATCGGCAGCAACTCGGCGGTAAAAACCGATTGCCGGATCATCATTGCAACCAATAAAAATCTGGCAGAAGAGATTAAAAACGGAAATTTCAGGCAGGATCTTTATTACCGTTTATATGGTTTACCCATCGAACTGCCACCGCTGCGCGAACGCGGTAATGACGTGATTATTCTGGCCAAACATTTTATCCAGATGTTCTGCAAGGAGAATAACATGACTCCCAAAACCCTTTCAGCCAACGCTTCGTCGCGTTTACTTTCCTATTCCTTCCCCGGAAATATCCGCGAATTAAAGTCGGTAATCGAACTGGCAGTCACACTTGCCGATCAGGATGAGATCACAGCAGACCAAATCGTTTTAGGCAAAGGGCATGACCTGATTTCGGACTTACTTTCCGAGGAACTCAATCTCCGCGAATACGACATCCGGATCGTCAAAAAATTCCTTCAGAAATACGACAACAACATCAGGCTGGTTGCCGAAAAACTGGACATTGGAGTCGCAACCATTTACCGGATGCTGAAAGAAGACAAATAATATCCGGATCATTTTACTTCAGATTTTCTCAATTCCGGAACCATTTTTATCAATTTGAGAAAATCCAAAAACAAATTAAAATATCATCATTCTGTATTTCAATACATTAAATCAATCCAAGTTGTTGGCACAGGCATTGCAATGCCTTATACCAGAAATAAAACGGAAATTTATTAACTCAATAATTTAAAATCAACAAAATGAAAAAACAACACATTACAACCATCATGATCGCATTATTCATTGTGATCGTCGGTGTTTTCAGTTCAGTGTACATTTACAATCAGAAAGAGAATGAGATCCAAATGCTGATGTCGGAAAAAGCTGATCTGAATCAACTTATCGAGCAGAAAGATTCGGTTATGATTGATGCAGAAAACACTTTTTCCGAAATTGAAAGTACCTTGAGAGCCATCAAGGAAAAAAGAAATGAAATCGCGCTGATCCAGAAAGAAGGCGGAAAATCAAGAAAACAGGCTGTCATTGAAGATATTCAAATGATGAACACTTTGCTGGAAGAAAGCAATAAAAAGATTGCAGATCTACAGGCAAGATTAAAAAAATCAGGAATTAACATCAAGGCTTTTGAACAACGCATTGCTGCTTTGAACGAAACTATCGACAGCCAGAACAACGAAATTGCTGAGTTGAAAAGGGTTGTGGAAGATAAAAACGTCAATCTGGCCAAACTCAACACCAAAGTTGACGAAATGAATACGGTCATCGCTCAAAAAGCTGACACGATCACTAACAAACAAAAACAGATTGTTGAACGCACCAACGAACTGAATACTGCCCACGTTGCCGTTGGAACTTACAAACAATTAAAAGAAGAAGGATTATTGGCCAAAGAAGGTGGGATTCTTGGACTCGGAGCCAGCAAATCTATTCAGGAAAACTTCGACAACAAATACTTCACAACTCTGGATATCCGCACTACCAAAACAATTCCGTTAAACACGAAAAAAGTAAAAGTGATTTCGGAACATCCGGTTAGTTCTTATTCGCTCATCGAAGAAAACGGCCAGATAGCTTATCTGCAAATCGATAATCCAGCTGAATTCTGGAAAATTTCGAAATATGCAGTGATTGAATTAAGATAGCCGAACAATACCAACGTTGCATTTGTTAATTGCACTACAAAAAAAAAATAATCACAATTAGTAATATTTAAAATTAAATTATGAAAACAAAAATCTCAGTTTTTACATTAATTCTGTTAGTCTCAGTTTTAATGATTCAATGTTCAAAAGACGATGTCAATCAATCATCTGGTCAACTTAATTTAAAAATGACTGATGCACCATCGGACGATGCCAATATCCAAAGCACATTCATCACCGTTGCCGATGTAAAAGTTGATGGGCAATCGGTTGCAGGTTTTACGAAACAAACCATTAAGATTTCTGATCTTCAATCTGGTAAAACAGAAGTTTTGTTTAATGGAGATATTCAGGCAAACACGTACAGCAACATCACGCTTGTTCTCGATTATAGTACGGATGCCTCCGGAAATTCACCTGGTTGCTATGCTTTAGATAAAGCAAACAACAAACATGACTTAAACAGTTCTTCCTCAGCTACTGGTGAAATCAAACTTGACAAAAGTATTTTAGTTGGTGCAAATAGTACAACTGAATTAGTTGTTGATTTTGATTTGAGGAAATCAATCGTTTACAACTCAAACACAAGTGAAACCAGCAAATACAAATTTGTTACCGAAGCCGAATTAAAAAACTCACTGCGGCTGGAAAGCCCTGAAAAGTGTGGCGACATCAAAGGTAAAGCAAACAATAATCAGAGCGCTGGTGAATTGATCGTTTATGCGTATCACAAAGGTGATTATAGTGCCAGCACAGAAACTCAGGGACAGGGTAGCAGCAAAGTCACTTTCGCCAAGGCTGTTACCAGTGCAAAAGTAAATACTGACGGAACTTACCAACTTTCATTTCTAAATGAAGGAGATTATGAAATCCATGTTGCAGCCTATGATAAAGATGCCGCCAGTGGTAAATCGGTCTTCAAAGGAATGGTAAATGCCAATAGCTCAATATCCGGATTGTTGTTAAATAACGTTTCAGTTAAGGCAAACAGCCATGTCGAATTAAATTTTGATATTTCGTTTCTGCTTTAAGCACAAACAATATCAACATATTATTCAAGCAGTTTGAAGTGGCCAGAAAAACAAGAAAGCCATGATTTCAAATTAAGATATTCCTTACCATTCAAGGAATCCATCACCCAAATTAGTATTACCTTTGACAGAGGCTGTTCCGGTTATTTCCGAGCAGCCTCTTTCGTTTTCAGGCAATAATTTACTGTTGAATTAAATAATATTCAATGCTTTACCTACTTTAATAAAAGCTTCAACCGCCTGATCGATCTGTTCTTTGGTATGCGCGGCCGACAATTGAACCCTGATTCTGGCTTTTCCTTTGGGCACAACCGGAAATACAAAACCAATCACATAAATACCTTCCCGAAGCAATTCGTCGGCAAATTTAACAGCCAGGGGAGCATCGTAAATCATCACCGGTACAATTGCAGTAGTCCCTTTCACCAGATCAAAGCCTGCAACTTCCATTTTTCCCCGGAAATAATTCGCATTTTCTATGGTACGGCCGGGAAGTTCTGCTGATGCGGTCAGCAATTCGAGCACCTTTAAGGTTGCCCCAACAGTTGCCGGAGCCAGTGTATTCGAGAATAAATAAGGCCGCGAACGTTGCCTCAGCATCTCAATAATTTCCTTTTTCCCTGAAGTGCAACCACCATTTCCCCCACCCAATGCTTTGCCGAAGGTAGTGGTGATGATATCGATTTTACCCAGCAATCCGAAATGTTCAGCCGTTCCGCGGCCTGTTTTCCCTATGTATCCTGATGCGTGCGAATCGTCAACCATGACCAGGGCATCGTACTTGTCACAAAGTTCAACAATCTCCGGAAGTTTAGCTAAATCACCATCCATCGAAAAAACACCATCGGTAACCACCAACCGGTATTTCGACGACTGGGCGTCTTTCAGGCAAGTTTCCAGTTCGTCCATATTTGAATGTTTGTACCTGGCCCGTTGTGCCTTACAAAGCCGCACACCATCGATTATCGATGCATGATTGAGCTCGTCCGAAATGATGGTACTGTCGTCGCCAAGCAAGGGCTCGAAAATACCACCGTTGGCATCAAAGGCGGCACAATACAAAATGGTGTCCTCTGTTCCCAGAAAGGCCGACATTTTTTGTTCAAGTTCTTTGTGAATCTGCTGAGTACCGCAAATAAAACGAACCGAAGAAAGTCCAAATCCCCAGGTATTCATGGTTTCCTGTGCCGCTTTAATAATTTCAGGATGATTGGCCAAACCAAGATAGTTGTTGGCACAAAAATTAAGGACATGCATATCACCTGCTACCGAAATCTGCGAGCTTTGCGATGAGGTTATGATTCGTTCTGTTTTGTACAAACCCTGCTCTTTCAGTTCAAGAAGAGTTTGCGACAGGTCGTGTTGTATTTTTCCGTACATGGTGCTATAATTTGAATTTAACACAAAGTAATCGATTCAGGCAAAGAAAAAAAGTGATAAAATACAGTTCAAATCCTTTTTAATCCGATCCGGAACCAGCTTGAAACTTTTTAAATAATTTTCAGTAGCAGAAAATATTCAGGGAATCTTGCCCTTTTCACCTATTTTTTTCATTTATTGCCTGATGTTTCGTTAAATATAAAACACAAGCTACATGAAATCAATGGTTTTAACCGGAATCCGGAAATTTGGCACCATCGAAAAAGAAACGCCAAAAATTCTTAATCCGGATGATGTCCTGATCAGAATAAAATCGGTTGGAGTTTGCGGATCGGATATCCATTATTTTACAGAAGGTAAAATCGGAACACAGGTCGTCGAATTTCCATTTCCAATCGGTCACGAATGTTCCGGTATTGTAGAGGGAACAGGCAGTTCGGTGAGTAAAGTAAAGCCTGGCGATTTGGTTGCCATTGATCCGAGCGTGCATTGCGGCACCTGTGACCAGTGTCTGGCCGGCCGGCCTCACACTTGCCGGAACAATCGTTTTTTAGGTTGCCCCGGACAATTGGATGGCTGTTTATGCGATTACATCGTGATGCCTGAATTTACATGTTTCCCGTTAAGCGATTCGTTCGATGAAATCACTGCTGCATTAATCGAACCATTGACCATCGGAGTTTACAGCGTTGAACTGGCGCAAACCAATTTCACTGGCAAATCAATTGGTATTTTTGGTGCCGGGCCAATTGGTCTGAGTGTCCTGATGGTTCTCAAATTGGAGCCAGAAAATACAGTTTTCAGTTTTGAACCGCTGGAATACCGCCGGAAAAAAGCTTCAGAACTGGGTGCACGCTATACCATAAATCCTTTTGAAACAGATGCTTTTGAAGCAACCAGCCGGTTGGAACCACTTTTACTCGACCTGGTTTTCGAATGCAGCGGTGAACAAAAAGCCGTTGATGATGCGATCAACATCTTAAAACCGGGTGGAAAATTGGTTTTAGTTGGAATTCCTCCGGATGGAAGATATGTTTTCGATATGGACCAAATGCGAAGAAAAGAAATTTCGGTTCAGAACGTCCGGCGCCAGAATCATTGTGTCGAAAAAGCCATTGCGCTCATCGAAAACGGTTTGCCTGTTCGCCTGATGGTGACTCATTATTTCGAACCTGAAGCCACCCAGCAGGCATTTGACATGGTAGCAAACTATCAGGATGGCGTGATCAAGGCTATGATCAATTTTTCATGAAATGAAAACATTAATTAATATTTCAGAAGAAATGAAAAAAAAGTTGCTCTGAAAATAGATTTTCATTTATATTCGCCCCAGAAGATTTTTTAAATTTTTTCATATAATTGCATTAAAACATCATTCAATGAATCCAAGTAAACCGAGAGTAATTAAAGATTACGACAAACTGGATCCGGAAATTCAGGAAAAAATCAAACTTGAATATCCAAGCGGATACAGCGAAAATTTAATTTATTTCACCAACAAAGATGGCAAACGTGTAAGTGCATTGCCTTTCGAAACAGAAGACAAATATTATCTGGTTCGCATGACTATTTATGAAGCAGAACGGATCATCGAAGAAGATGATGATTACGACAGCTCAGGTTCGCTTAAGGACAGCGCCAAGGAAGAATATGAAACCAAATACGCTGATGATGAAATCCTTGCCGACGAAGGTGAAGCTGACGACGTTGCTGACGATGACGACGATTACGATGATGACCTTGACGAAGGTGATGATGACGAAGATTAATTCGTTCCTCTGATTCGTTGATTCATTGATTCATTCATTCTCGTTGTTTTTCATAAACAGCATTAAATCTGATTGAAATTTGTATGATGGTTCAGGATGTTGAAAAAGCACAGTGCTTTTCACTCCTGAATACTTATACATTTCAATTCCGTTAATTTCCCCGGAAGTTTTCCCCACTATTTTCTTCCGGCATTTTCAATCCAATTTTTTATTAAAAGTCCAGTCGGAGCTGATCGGCCTGACCTGCAAATGATTTCCGGTGAAAAGGAGAGATTCCGATTTCGCGAACCACCCGGCGATGGTGCAGTGTCGGATATCCTTTGTTATTGATCCAGCCATACTCCGGAAACTGTTCGTGGAGTGAATCCATAAAATCGTCACGGTAGGTTTTTGCAAGTACCGAGGCAGCTGCAATGGGTAAATATTTCCCGTCGCCCTTTACGATGCAAACATGCGGAATTCCGGGAAAAGGATTAAACCGGTTTCCATCAATCAACAGATGTTCGGGTTTGATTTTCAGGTTTTCGATGGCCCGGTGCATAGCCAGAAACGAGGCATTTAAAATATTGATCTGGTCTATTTCCAAATGATCCACAATTCCTACAGCAAAAGCCAGAGCTTGCTCCTCAATAACCGGGCGAAGTTCGTAGCGCTGTTTGTCCGTAAGTTTTTTGGAATCATTCAGTAACTCATTCTTAAAGTCAGGAGGCAGAATAACCGCAGCGGCAAAAACAGGACCAGCCAGACAGCCACGACCCGCCTCATCACAGCCTGCTTCAATCCGCCCTTCAACCAGATATAATTGCAATTTACCTTTTTCTGTATTTGCTTTTCGTCCGACCACTTTTGCCTCTTTACTTTCTCCTTCAATTCATGTATTTACGCAAATCTGAATACTTCCCCAGAGTAATTCCGAAGTTTTATCCCAGCTAAATTTTTCCTTCTGAACAAAACCTTTTTCAATTAATTCTTCCCGAAGTTCTTTTTCCTCATAGATTTTAATCATCGCATCTTTAATCTGGCTCATCGAATAAGGATCGACGTACAAAACCGCGTTTCCACCAACTTCAGGCAAAGATGTTGTATTCGAACAAATAACCGGAACTCCTGCATTCATGGCTTCAATAACCGGAATTCCAAAACCTTCGAAGAACGGAACAAAAGTCAGCGCCAAAGCAGCGCCCAGAACCTGGTGCAATTCCTCATTACCCAATCTTCCGGTAAAAACAACATCATCCTTGTACCGCATACCTTCGTAGGTTAACTCAATATCGCCGGTTTTAAACATGCTCTCGCCAACCACAAGCAATTTAACATTTGTATCAACTGAAGTCCGGAAGGCGTCAAAAGCACGAAGCAATCCGCAAACATTCTTTCGCGGATGCAGCGATCCGATAAACAGAAAATAATCCTGATTGCCGGAATACTTCGCTTTAGTTTCGGCTTTCTCTTCATCAACGGTAGGAGTGTAAAGAGTATTCACCCCATTGTATACCACATCAATATCGTCGTTGTTAATTTTATAAGTCCGATGAATATCCTCTTTCGAGAAGAATGAAACAGTAACTATTCGTTTGGCTTTGCGCGAAAAACGGGGAAAAAAATAGTTGTAATATTTTGCTTTCAGCCAGGGCAAATCTTTGGGCCGGTGGGCAAAATTAATATCGTGAATCGCTGCCAGCTGATTTATTTTTGAATTGAGCGACAAATAACCATCAGGAGAAAAAAACAGATCGGCTTTGTATTTCTTCAATATCCTCGGTATCTGCAGTTCAAACCAGATCAGCCACAAAATCGGATGCCGCGTTGGAGGTGATAAAACAATTGGTGTAATATTATCAGAGAAGATAAACTCTTCGGAATAGGGCCGGTCGAAAATAAAAATAAACTGATGTTCAGGATGATCCCTCGTTATCCGGGACAAGGTTTCTTTAGTAAACCAACCGATTCCTTCGAGTTTCCCCAGAATTAACAAACGCGTATTTACAGCTATTATCATAGGTCTTAGTTATGGTATCGAAATCCAACCAAATGTACAAAGTCTGTTCAAAAAATTGTTACTTTTGAGGCACTTTAATCAAACCAGGAAAAGAAAATCGCTTGAAACGGAAGTTTATTACAAATCTTTTACTGCTCCTTTTTCTGAATGTTTTAATCAAACCTTTCTGGATATTCGGAATCGACCTCACGGTGCAAAATCTGGTGGGAGACGAAAGTTACGGATTATATTTTTCGCTCCTGAATTTCTCCATGATCCTGAATATTTTTCTCGATCTGGGAATAACGAATTACAACAATAAAAATATTGCCCAGCACCAGCAATTGTTAAAAAAGCACGTCAGCAACATTGTCGGACTTAAATTTTTACTTGCCGGTGTTTATGCTGTCATTTGTCTGGCAGTTGCATTTATAATCGGATACAAGGAAATTCAGTTTCACATCCTGTTCTTCCTGATAATGAACCAATTCCTCATTTCATTCGTCCAGTATTTACGATCCAACATCAGCGGCCTGCATTTATTTCGTACCGATAGTTTTTTGTCAGTACTCGACCGATCATTGATGATTGTTATTTGTTCAGTGCTTTTGTTCACCAACATTACGAATCACGTTTTCAGGATAGAGTGGTTTGTTTATGCCCAGTCGGCAGCTTATATAACAGCTGCTCTGATTACCCTGGCCGTAGTTTTAGCTCATACCGGAAAACTCAGGTTTAATTTTAACCGCAAGTTTTTTATTGTTTTTCTGAAAAAAAGTTATCCGTATGCCTTGCTGATATTACTCATGTCGTTTTATAACCGCATCGATTCGGTGATGCTCGAACGCATGCTTTCGAACGGTAAAGAACAAGCCGGAATTTATGCGCACGCGTTCCGTCTGCTCGATGCAGTCTCCAATTTCGGAGTTCTTTTCGCCGGTTTGCTTTTGCCTATTTTTGCCCGTATGCTCAAACAAAAAGACGACATCGGTTCGATGGTTCAGTTCTCTTTTTTGCTGCTTTTTGTACCTGCAATCATCATTAGTTTTTCATCGGGATTTTACGACCATCAGATCATGATTTTGCTCAATTACAGCAACAGCGAACTTTCGGCTTCCATTTTCCGAATCCTGATGATTAGTTTCCTGGGAGTTGCCACCACGTATATTTTCGGCACCTTGCTTACTGCCAATGGCAGCATCCGCCAGTTAAACTGGATGGCGCTCGCCGGAATGGCCATTAATGTCGGATTAAATTTAATCCTGATTCCTCAAATGCAGGCACTCGGTTCGGCCTGGGCCAGCCTGAGCACCCAACTTTTCACCGCAGCAGCACAAACCATACTCGCCGTAATTATTCTGAAACTGAAGATCAATTACCGCATCCTTGGCAAATTAATACTTTTTGTCGTATTTGTTTTTCTGGCCGGCTACCTAAGCAAACAAATCGACAACTGGATTTTTGGTTATACTCTTATGATCGGCTCCAGTGTATTATTTGCATTTTTTACCCGGCTAATCAATCTGAAAGCCCTGGTGTCAATCATCCGAAACTAACAAATCATGCGGCACCGAATCACTCCGGAAGAATTACACAACGAAAATGAATTCGAACTCCTGACTGAAGTTTCGCATTTAAAACTGCGTGAATTTGTCCTCGAACAAATCCTGAAAGAAAAATACATCATTCGTATTTATTCCATCTATCAGGTAATCATGATGCTTCTCTTCGCTTTTTTTCTAACCCGAAGCATAGTTTTGTCGGTCAAATCTAATCACGACCCCATCATCGGTACCGGACTGGCAATTCTGTTTTCACTGTCGATCCTGATCGTGATTCACGAATTGCTCCATGCCCTGGCATATTTGTTTTCCGGAGCACGAAAAATTTCGTTTGGTCTCATCCTGAAAAAATTCATTTTTTATGCGTTGGCCGACCGGCAGGTTATTGCACCGCTGGCATTCCATTTCGTAGCATTAACTCCGCTGGTTGTGGTAAAAATACTCTGTATTGCCGGAATGATATTCTTTCAGACCGACCTGCTTTTCTATTTTTTTATGACCGTGATGTGCCTGCATTCGTTATTTTGCGCCGGAGATATAGCCATGCTTGCCTTTTACAATTTGTACCGGGGGAAGGAAATTTACAATTACGACAACCGTTCCGAGGGAAAAACATATTTTTACATCCGAAAAACATCCAGGTAAAACAGAATAACCATGACACTATTTCAGGCAATTGTTATTGCAATCGTTGAAGGAATTACCGAATTCTTACCCATTTCGTCGACCGGGCACATGATTATTACCGAAGCTTTGCTCGGAATGAACATCGACGAATACACCAAGGCTTTTACTGTGAACATTCAGTTTGGAGCTATTTTATCCGTCGTCGTTTTATACTGGAAGAAGTTCTTTGTCATAAACTCTCATACCGAGCTTAAAAATCCATCAAAAAATGGGATCATCCTTTTCATACAACGGTTTATCCTGAAATTTGATTTCTATTTCAAATTGCTGGTCGCTTTTATTCCGGCAGCCATCATTGGTTTTCTTGCCGGTGATTTTATCGACAGTCTGCTCGAAAATGTCATGGTCGTTGCTGTGATGCTTTTAATTGGAGGTATTATTTTGCTGTTTGTCGACAAATGGTTCAATCAGGAAGACAAGAATCAGGAAGTAACTTATCCCAAAGCACTGAAGATCGGATTTTATCAATGTATCGCCATGATACCGGGAGTTTCACGATCGGCAGCCACCATCATTGGTGGAATGACACAGAAATTGAACCGGAAAACAGCTGCAGAGTTTTCATTTTTCCTGGCTGTTCCAACCATGGCCGCAGCTTCAGCATATAAACTGCTGAAAGACTACAAGCACTTTAATACCGATAACATTGGTATATTGATAATTGGAAATATTGTCGCGTTTATTGTTGCCATGATAGCCATCAAAACATTCATCACATTTCTTCAAAAACACGGATTTAAAGTATTTGGCTGGTACCGGATTATTGTTGGATTGGTCCTGATTATTTTATTGCTGATGGGAGTAGATCTGGAAATCGGGTAGTACAACTTAAGTTATGCTATTCTATAAACCAAAAAGGATCCGGTCTTGCCCGAAAGATCGGATCCTTTTTGGTTTTATGCTATCTCTTCTGCCAGACATTTGGATTTCTACTCATATGAAGAACAGCGGTGATCACAATTATTTTATTAATATCATCAATAAAATAATGGATCATAAAAGGAAAATTTATCAAAACTGCAGTTCTAATATTTCCATACTTAACAGTAAAAGATTCTGGATATTGCCGAATAAAATACACTTTTTCACGTATCTCGCCTATGAATTTTCTCCCGAGTCCTTTTTGTTGCAATTCATACCATGAAGCAGAATCTTTAATATCCTGATTTGCCAAATGCAAGATCTTAGATTTGTACATTATAATTCCGACTCAATTTGGTCTATTGCCTGATCAAAATCAATACCTTGATCTGAATTATTGTTATAATTTTCCAGTCGTTCATTTACAACGTCCAAATGCCACGATGGAACATCAAGTTCTTCTTTTTCAATTCCCTTATATTTTTGCTTAAGCATATTCCATTCCTTTATGGGAATGAAAACACCAGTGGTCTTGCCATTGCTATCGGTAATAAGTTGAACGTTCATAATTTGATTTTTTTCTTTAAAAGTTAATCAATTTGAACCAAAATGACAAAATCATACTATTTTATCTTTTCACAGGCAATCCTGATTCTGGAAATTGTTTCTTCTTTGCCAATTAGTTCGCAGATATCGAATAAATCGGGACCACTGCTGCTACCAACCAAAGCCAGGCGAACAGGCACCATCACCACACCAAATCCCCACTCTTTTTCGGTCATGAATGCAGAAAACAGTTCTTTAATGTTTGCTGCAGTCCAGTCGGTAATGGTTTCGAAAAGCCCGGTGATTGCCTGAAGTTTTTCGTTGGTATCGGGTTTCCATTTTTTCTGAACTGTTTTTTCGTCGTAGTTTTCAGGCGCCTGAAAAAAGAAATGTCCCTGTTCCCACAAGTCTTTTACAAATTCGCAACGCTCCTGAATCATTCCAACAATACGCTCTACATTCTTCGGATCGGCAGCAATTCCTTTTTCATTCAGGATTGGCAAAAACAAGGATGTTAATTCGGCAGCCGATTTTTGCTGCATGTAATGGCGGTTAAACCACTTGGCTTTCTCCGGATCAAACCGTGCACCCGATTTTACCACTCGCGATAAATCGAAAAGTTCAGTCAGTTCGTCCACCGAAAAGAATTCCTGTTCGGTACCCGGGCTCCATCCCAGTAATGCCAGCATATTTATAAATGCTTCAGGGAAATAACCATCTTCGCGGTAACCTCTCGAAAAATCGCCGGTTTCTGGATCTTTCCAGAGTAATGGAAAAACCGGAAATCCCAGTTTATCTCCGTCACGTTTACTCAGTTTGCCTTTTCCTTCAGGTTTTAGGATTAAAGGCAAATGCGAAAACTTTGGACGGGTTTCGGAAATCCCCAACGCTTCGTAGAGCAAAATGTGCAGCGGCATGGAAGGAAGCCATTCTTCGCCGCGGATAACATGGGTAATCTGCATCAGATAATCGTCGACCACATTGGCCAAATGGTAAGTTGGCATGCCATCCGATTTAAACAGAACTTTATCGTCGAGCTGATTTGTATTGAACGACACCCGGCCGCGGATCAAATCTTCGTCAACCACATCGCGGTTTTCAGGCATTTTAAACCTGATCACATAATTTTCACCACTTTGAAGACGCCGGGAAACTTCTTCCGGAGAAAGGGTAAGCGAGTTTTTTAACTGGCCACGGGTATGCAAATCATAGGAAAACACTTCCTTCCGGAGTTCCATTTCTTTACGGATGCTATCCAATTCTTCAGCGGTGTCGAAGGCAAAATAGGCAAAACCGTTTTCAATCAGCGAATCAGCATATTTTTTATACAAGGATTTGCGCTCACTTTGCCGGTACGGGCCAAAATTCCCACCAAAACCAACACCTTCGTCAGGAACCAAACCACACCATTTTAATGATTCAATGATATATTCTTCGGCTCCGGGAACAAACCGGTTCTGGTCGGTATCCTCGATGCGTAGCAGAAAATCGCCACCGTGTTTTTTTGCAAATAAATAATTAAACAAGGCAGTCCGGACTCCACCCATGTGCAGGGGTCCAGTTGGACTGGGAGCAAACCGGACTCTCACTTTTCTTTCCATGATTTATGCTGATTAAAAAATTTCGGCACAAAGATAACATTTCTGAAAGTTATGAACCTTATTTAAGGTCTTCCAGGTTCAAAAAATGAATTCGTTTTTCCATTCAGAATTATTAACATGTTTTTTTACCGCCTTCCTGTAAAATGATTTGTAAATAGGCATATATCTGTATCTTTGCCAATCATTTTCGAATTTTATACTCTATATTTTACATCAACTAATGAAACGATTATTTGTAATTGTCGCATTCATCCAGGTTTTACTTCCGGGGATAGTGAAAGCAGACGAAGGAATGTGGTTGCCGGCTTTACTTGAAAAGCTAAACATCAACCAAATGCAAAAAGAAGGATGCTCGCTGAATGCTGACGAAATCTACAGCATCAACCATTCGAGTTTAAAAGATGCCGTAGTTGCACTTGATCGTGGATCATGTACAGCAGAGCTGGTTTCGGCCGAAGGATTACTGTTAACCAACCACCACTGCGGTTTTGATGAAATTCAGGAACACAGCACCACCGAACACGATTACCTGAGAGATGGTTTCTGGGCTAAAACCAAGGAAGAGGAACTGCCAAATCCCGGAAAAACAGCCAGCTTCCTCATCGGTTTCGAAGATGTAACCGATAAAATCATACCCGAATTAAACGATGACATGAGCTCTGAAGAACGAAACAAAAAAGTTCGTGCGATTTCATCGAAACTTGAAAAGGAAGCCATTGGCGAAACACATTATGAAGCACGCGTTCAGGCGCTGTACAACGAAAACAAATACTACCTGTTTATCTACGAAACATTCCGCGACATCCGCCTGGTTGGAGCTCCGCCTCAATCGATGGGCAAATTCGGTGGCGATACCGACAACTGGATGTGGCCCCGTCACACGGCCGATTTCAGCATGTTTCGTATTTACTGCGGGAAAGATGGTAAACCAGCCGATTATTCGACCGACAATGTTCCATACCAGCCAAAACATCATTTGCCCATCTCACTGAAAGGCTATAAATCAGATGATTTCGCGATGGTTGTTGGCTATCCGGGAACAACAAACCGCTACAAAACTTCTTTTGGTATTGAATATACCATGAATGTCACCAATCCGGTACGGATTAAAGTTCGCGAAGAAAAACTCCGGATCATGAAAGATTTTATGCGCACATCGCAAAAAGCAAGAATCATGTATTCGGCCAAATATGCCAGAAGTTCAAACTATTACAAATACAGCATCGGCCAAAACGAAGGGTTGAAACACCTGAATGTTCTGGAAAAGAAAAAAGCACTGGAAGCCAAATTCACCCAATGGGTAAATGCTGACGAGAAACGAAAAGAAAAATATGGTGACGCGCTAAACCTGATCGCCAGCTCATACAAAGATCTTGACGATGAAATTGCTTATGATTACATGACCGAAGCGGTAGTCCGCGGTCCGGAAATATTCTATTTTGCTTATCGCACACGACCCTTGTACGATGCTTTAAAGTCGGATAAAAATTCGCAACATGTAAACCTGGCCAGCGAACGGGTGAAAGACGGACTGGACGAATTCTTTAAAGATTATGACTCCGGAACTGATCAGAAACTGGCTGCTGCATTATTTAAAATATATCAGGAAAATGTTGCACCGAAGTACCATCCGCCATTTTTCAGGCTGGTTAAAACCAAATACGGAAACAACTTCGAAACCTACACAAAAGAATTGTACGACAGGTCGATCTTTGGAAGCCAGGAACGACTGGTAAAATTCTTCGAATCACCAAAAGCCAAAATTCTGGAAAAAGATCCGCTGTTTCAGGCTTCACTCGAAATTTTCAGGATGATGAGCCTGATTGGTGATGAAACGGGCAAAACCACTGAAAATTTAGAAAAAGGAAACCATCTGTTTGTTGGCGGACTGATGGAGATGGAAACCGATAAAAACTTCTATCCTGATGCCAACTCCAGCATGAGAATTACCTATGGAACTGTCGGCGACTACATTCCCCGTGATGGTGTTCAGTACAAGTATTTCACGACTTTAAAAGGATACATCGAAAAAGAAATTCCGGGTGACGATGAGTTTAATGTGCCGGCAAAACTGAAAGAACTTTATTACGCGAGAGATTTTGGCCGCTATGCCGATCCGGACGGCGATCTCCACACCTGCTTTACCACCAACAACGACATTACCGGCGGTAACTCCGGAAGTCCTGTGATCAATGGAAAAGGTGAGCTTATCGGAATTGCATTCGACGGAAACTGGGAAGCGATGAGCGGTGACCTGGCTTTCGAAAACGATCTTCAGAAATGCATCAACGTGGATATCCGGTTTGTACTCTGGACCATCGACAAAATGGCCGGCGCGCAAAACCTGATCGACGAGATGACCATCGTGAACTAACATTTGATTTTTATTATATCAGAAAGACCCGTATTTTTGCGGGTCTTTTTATTTCCGGCTAAAACAAATACTTTCGGTCAAACAATGAACATTACGATATATACTGATGGTGCAGCACGTGGAAATCCGGGTCCGGGAGGCTATGGAACTGTTCTGATTTCAGGACAGTTCAGGAAAGAATTGTCGGATGGATTTGAGCTGACCACCAATAACAGGATGGAATTGCTCGCTGTAATTATTGGATTGGAAGCCCTGAAAATCGAAAACTCCAACGTCACCATTTATTCCGACTCGAAATATGTGGTCGACGCGGTTGAAAAAGGCTGGATCTGGAA
>JBASYJ010000021.1:0-41552 GCA_049277435.1 Prolixibacteraceae bacterium | reverse complement strand
CTAATTCCCGGTTGATCTGCTATTTTTGCCAAAAATTGCAACAATGAAACTCTTCAACATCCTGATTCTTATGGTTTCAGTTTTAGCTGGAAATGCCCAAAATAATCCATCCGATTTTAATATTTCACTTTGTTCCGGCGATCTGCTTTTCTGCAGCACAACTTCAGGAACACTCTCGAAAGCCATCGATGAAGTTACCCAAACCGAAATAGAAACACATTTCAGCCACATTGGGATCATTGAAATTCAAAATGATACGGTTTGGGTTCTGCACTCTGCCCCAAAAAAAGGTGTCTGTCGTGAAACCATCGGCAAGTTTCTCTTTCCTGAAAAAGAAAAAATTACCGCCACCGTTTACCGACTGAAAAACAGTTTTCAGAACACCATTCCTGAAGCATTGAAAAAAGCACAAACCTATCTGGGTCAGGAATACAATTACAGTTACATTCTGGAAGATGAAGGGGTTTACTGTTCAGAATTTATTTATGAAATTTTTGCTTCCGATTCGATTTTCATGCTGAATCCGATGACGTTTAAAAATCCGGAAACCGGTCGTTTTATTGCTGGCTGGACCGATCATTATCAGAAACTTGGGATACCTGTTCCGGAGGGAAAACCGGGCTGCAACCCCAATGGTATGGCCGCTTCCGAAAAACTGGAACGATTGGGTGAACTAAAATTCAGGATTAGGAAATAAAATCTTCAGGTTTATCTCAGAATGAAATACTGAAGTGATTTCGATTGTTTCAGGCTTTTTTCTGCAGGTTATTTTTGTCCTTTATTTTGAAACTTTCTTTCTCAACTGAAAGTAAAATCCATGTTGAATCTCGCATTTGCTCTTTGAATTTCTACGAATATTTTTCTGGAAAACTATATTAACCTTTTAAAACAAAGCCATATGCCAGTAGCAAAACTAAAAACTTATTTGCATGAAGCTAATGTCAAATATGTGACGATTAGCCACTCCAATGCCTACACATCACAAGAGATTGCGGCATCTGCACATGTATCCGGAAAAGAATTTGCCAAAACAGTCATGATTAAGATTAATGGTGAAATGGCTATGGCTGTCTTGCCTGCATCTTATCACGTTGATTTTGATAGTCTATATGAAATTTTCGGAACCAGGAATGTCACATTGGCTTCAGAACCTGAATTCAAGGATCTGTTTCCTGAATGTGAATTAGGAGCTATGCCACCCTTTGGAAATCTATATGGTATGGAAACCTATGTCGCTGAATCGTTGACCAGAAATCTGGAAATTGCTTTCAATGCAGGTACCCATACCGAGATAATCAGATTAAACTTCGCCGACTATGAACGACTGGTTAAGCCACGTGTTTTTAAATTTTCATGGAAAACCGTTGCTTACCCTCATGATCCCATGGAAAGGTGGGACGAAGATTACCGAGGTAATTAATTTTCTTTACTGATCTTCAGGGATTTTCCCTAAACTCCATAAAAAAACCCGGTGAATAACCGGGTTTTTAATATTTAATAAGGAGAAATCCGCTTAATCGAATTTGTGATCTTCACAGGGTTCATCAGCACCACATTCACAATTGCATCCCAAACCTTTTTCGTATTGTGTCAGCGCACGAAGACTCATTCCCATCGAAGAGAAACCTCCGTCATGGAAAAGATTCTGCATGGTAACTTTCCGGGTAAGGTCGGAGAACAGGGTGATGCAATAATCGGCACATTCGTCACCGGTAGCATTTCCAAGAGGCGACATCCGGTCACCAAAATCGAGCAGATTACCAATTCCTTTTACTCCGGATCCGGCAGTGGTCATCGTTGGCGACTGTGAAACAGTATTGATACGAACATTTCGTTCGCGGCCATAAATGTATCCGAAACTACGGGCGATTGATTCAAGCAGAGCTTTTGCATCGGCCATGTCGTTGTAACCATAAAAAGTTCGCTGAGCAGCAACATAAGAAAGAGCGACAACTGAGCCCCATTCGTTGATGGCATCCTTTTTACGGGCAACCTGCAATACTTTATGAAACGAAACCGCTGAGATATCCAGCGTTTTTTCCAGGTAGCTGTAATCGAGATCGCTGTAATGACGGCCTTTTCGAACGTTTGGCGACATTCCGATTGAATGCAGTACAAAGTCAATTTTACCGCCGAGGGCTTTCATCGATTCATCGAAAAGATTTTCAAGATCCTGCACATTGGTTGCATCTGCTTCAATCGCGATGGTTTTACATTCTTCAGCAAGCTGAGCGGTGTCACCCATGCGCATTGCAACTCCGGTATTGGATAAAGTAAAAGTTGCACCTTCTTCGTAGGCACGCTGAGCAACTTTCCATGCTATTGAACTGGAATTCAATGCACCAAAAATAATTCCTCTTTTGCCTTTCAGTAAATTATAAGCCATAGTTAAAATTTTATGAATAGATAAACAACCAATCTTTGAAATGGTTGCAGATTCATGTTTAAATAAAACAAATTGCCACCCTGGACTTAACTCAAAGTGGCAGTTTCAACCATCTGCTTTATTTAAATTTGATTCACTGCAAAAATATCAAAATTTAATTAACGAACCACGTTCCCAAAATTCTGGTCCAATTTCGACAGATTTCACTATCAAAGAATAACTTAAATTCGTTCGATGCTTTCGGTCAGCAACCAGCCTTTATTCCCATCGGCCAGTTTTATCTCGATCCAGTCGCCAATTTTATCCGTTATTTTTACTTTCAGGCCTTCATGGATCACAAATAAATTGGTTCCTTTTTCTGAAGGTGAACTTTTAACCGTAACGGTTGGCTGCATCACAATGGCATAAGAATGATTCACCATCCGGCTTTTTTGACCGGCGGCAAACGACCAGCTAAATATGGTTATCAGAATCAGGAAAACTCCGAGCCAAAAGGTAATCCGCTTCACATCGCCTGAACGGGCAAAGAAATAGAAACCAATCATGGTTAAAAACAAAATAAAACTGAAGATGCTTATTACCGCCCAGGTGTCGGTAGAATGGCTGTTAATGAGCGATTCCCACCAGCGTATGATAAAAATCGCAGGTAATTCCTGAATGGCATCCACCACTTTTTGATTGGCAACCTGAAGGTTAAAATCGATATCTTCATCATTCGGGGCCAATAATTTTGCACGTTCAAAATTCAGGATAGAAAGTGTGTATTGCCCGGTTTTATAATAGGCATTCCCCAGATTAAAATACAATTCAGGAGACTCCATGTTGGTCATCAGAATCTGGTTATATCCATCGATGGCTTGTTTAAATTCGTCTTTCGAATAATGTTCGTTGGCTGTCTGCAACACGTCGGACTGTGCAAAAACAGTTGCGGTAAACAAAATTGCCAGTATCGTATTGAATAATCGTTTCATCATGACTTTATTTCGGCTGATTATTTAATTTGTTTTTCGAAAATACCCATCACTTTGGCGGCGCCATCGTAAACCTCGCTCATGGTTCCTGAAAAGGCAGCCGGAGCATAACGGGCAAACTCACAGTCATCAATAATTTTCATCAGTTCGGCAACCACATCGGGCCCGATCCCTTTATCCAGCAAACTGGCCGATGCCTTTTCACGGTTCAGATCAGCTACCGGAATCGATAATTTATCGCTCAGATAACCCCAAAGTGCCTTGATAACCGCTTCATAAAATTGTTCTGCATGATTGTTTTTCAGGAATCCCGCAGCTTCCCTTAATCGTTTGAGTGCAACTTTATTTGCACGTTTATTTCGCATCAGGGCAATGTTGGCATTTTCACGGATTTTTTTCCGGTTCAGAACAAAGAACACTGCAAATCCAATCAAACTTAAAATGTATATTCCATAAAACTCAAAGGTCCCGTAAAACGAATATCCTTTCGATTTCAGTTTCGTTTTGGTTTGTTTAATAAAGCGGATATCACTTCCGATTACTTTAACATTTTCCTTGGAGTACGAATTTACTACCGACGAACTTGCATCATCGGTTCCTTTTTCAACTTTCAGTTTATACTCTCCGGTCGCCAGTGTTTGAAACTGTTTGCTTGAAGGATTAAAATAGACAAACTCTATGGGCGGAATCGTAAAATCACCGGCAAAACGCGGGATGAACAGATATTCAAAAGTCACAGAACCACTGACGCCATTGTCGTTGGCAATTGTTTTATCGATGGTTTTGGGTTCATACGTTTCAAAATCCTGGGGCAATTCAAGCTTCGGCGGATTAATCAGCGACAGGTTTCCGCTTCCGGTAACAGTCAGTTTTAAAGTTACTGCTTCGTTCGATTTAACACTGCTTTTATCCATCGATCCCGAAAAGCTAAAATTACCAACTGCTCCCGAGAATCCGGCAGGCTGATTGGGCAGGTCTTTCACACTGATGGCCACCGGATCGCTTACGACTTTGGCTTTTACTACCCGGTAATTATCAAAAAAATCGTCGAAGAAACCCTGCTGCTGACGTACCCGCTGACGAATCAAACAGGTAATTTCGAACGGATTAATCTTTATGGTTCCGGTTTGCTGCGGAAAGAGAATCGTTTTTTTCAGGATTCCAACCTGATAGATTTTTCCGTTATAAACTTCGCGGGTAAAATTAACCTGTGTTGGGACTTCAATTTCCTTGGTCCAGAAACCTTCATAAGTCGGTAGTTTCACTTCATCAAAACCATTCAGCGGCACATTCGGACTAATGTAAAGTTTGACCGTCGAAATGATTTGTTCGCCTTTTGAAACATTCGTTTTATCCACGGCAACACGTACGAACAGATTGTCCTTGCTGATGCTGTTGGTTGCTGCCGGTTCATCCTGATCATTCTTAAATCCCTGTTGCCCCGATGCCTGTTTTGGCTGACCTTTCACAACCTGAATTTCCAGACTGTTCGATTCGAAGGTTTTGCCACCTACTTTTATTGACGCCGGACGAATCGTAAATTTTCCTTCTTTTTTAGCCCGAAGAACAAAAATGTAGGAATAACTGGATGTTTGTGTCGTCTTTCCGTTGATGATCTGGATGCTGGAACTTTGTGAAGTGGATGGTCCCATCAGCACATCAAAATTCGACAAATCGGGCAGCTGAAGATCGGATCCGCTATCATTCAGGGAAAAACTTAATCTGAATTGTTCTCCGTTGCCGACCACTTCCGGTCCTTCCATGGTAAACTGAACAATGTCGGCCATCGCCATAAAACCAGCCAACATCAAAACTATCAGTATATTAATTTTTCTGATCATAGTAATTTTTGGTATTCTTTTCGATTCTTTACAAAAATACGATTTTCGCTTTAAGACTTTGTTCCGGATAATAAAAACAAGGTTCAAGTTTAAAGTTACGTTCCTTTTCCTAAGCCTTTTGTTGTTTCGTCCGGAAAGAAATTATACTTCAATTTTGGATTTCAGCCGGACGACGAATGAGGTTTTAGGATCAAATCTACAAAACTTACATCACTACGCGATAAAGACAAGATTTCCTCAGCATTCAACGTTTTCCCGTTTCCATTCTCCGGTTTCCGTTCACCATGCACTTTGCACTATGCTCCATGCCCGCTACCAGTCTTTCTCCACTTTTTTCGACTGAGCTTTCAGAGCCTGAACCTTTTTTACTTTATCCTGAATTTTCTTTTCATTGTTTTCCAGGGCCTGCAACATTTGTTCGGCATTTTGCTTCGAAATCTTATTTTGCTGCTGCTGTTGTTTTTGCTGATCCTGATTTTTATTTTGCTGATCTTTATTCTGCTGATCCTGGTCTTTTTTCTCGTCTTTCTTTTGATCCTTGTTCTGATCTTTATTCTTGTCTTTGTCCTTGTCCTTATCCTGATCTTTTTTCTGCTGTTCCTGTTGTTTTTTCTTCTGATTCATGGCGTACAGCAAATTGTATTTTGTTTCCAGATCTTCCGGATTATTGCGTAAAGCCTCCTTGTATGCCGCAATACTTTCGTCGAGTTTATTGTTCATGAGCAGCGAATTCCCCATGTTGTGAAGCGCCCTGCTCTTTTCAATCTTATCGGTTGTATGATCGGCAATATCGCGGAATTTATCCGCTGATTCTTCAAATTTCTTCTGTTTGTACAAGGCATCAGCCAGGTTGAAATTCCATTTCTGATCATCCGGTTTTTTATCCAGTGCTTTCCGGTATTCGATTTCAGCTTTATTAAACTGAACTGTATCGAGCCGGGTTGTATCTTTCATTGCGGCCTCATAATAGGTATTTCCATTTCTGACAAATTTTCGCTCGTTCTGTGCCTGACTTGTCCAAACACAAAGAATCAGAAATATGGTAAGTATAAAAAATCGTTTCATTCCAATCTTATTTTGCATCGCCAAAAAGTTTGAAGTTTTTCAGGTACTTGTTTTTACGTTCAAGCACCAGGAAATCAAGTAAAATCAGGAACAATCCCAATCCAAGAAAATACTGAAACTTATCGTCGTAATCGGCATAGATTTGCGTCTCCAGTTCCGTTTTTTCCATTTTATTCACCTCACTGAAAAGGCTATTTAAACCAACCTGGGCATTGTTTGCCCTGATGTAGGCGCCATTTCCGGCTTCAGCAATTTTCTGAAGCATGGGTTCATCCAGTTTGGTCACAATCACATTCCCCTGATTATCTTTCCGGTAATTTCGCTGGCCACCACTGCTAACCGGAATTGGGCCGCCCTGTGGCAATCCCATCCCGATGGTGTAAACAAATACGCCCTGTTCAGCAGCAGCTTTAGCCGCGCCAATAGCATCATCCTCGTGATTTTCTCCATCAGTTATCACAATCATGGCTTTGCTTCCGGCGAACTGCGGACTGAATGATTTTAATCCCAGATTGATGGCTGCGCCGATGGCAGTACCCTGTGTTGGCACCATTTCGGTACTAATTGAATTCAGGAACAATTTGGCTGAAACATAATCGGCAGTAATAGGAAGCTGAATGTAAGCATCGCCTGCGAATACAATCAATCCGATTTTATCGTTGCTCAGTTTATCCACCAACTGCGAAATTGCCCGTTTGGCACGCTCCAGCCGGTTTGGCTGAATGTCCTCAGCCATCATACTGTTCGAAACATCCAGGGCAATCATCAGTTCGATTCCTTTCCGCTTTTCAGTTTTCAGTTTCGAACCAAACTGCGGCCGGGCAATTCCTACAATGATGCTGGAAAGAGCCAGCAACAAAATAATAAATTTCAAAACTGGTCTTCCGGAGCTCACATTGGGCATTAAAACAGATAAAATGTCTTTCTGGCCAAAAAGAGCCAATGCTTTTCGTCGCTGTAGTCTGGAATACCAGAAAAAGACCATCAGTGCCGGTATGACCAGCAACAGGTATAAATATTCCGGATTTGCTATTCTAAACATTCTAAAATAATTTCAAGTTTCAAATTTCAAGTTTCAGAATAAGACTGGTCGTATTAATTTTTTATGGCCAACCACGACTGAATACTTTTTTCTTTTACCTTTTTTCTTTTTCAGGGTATATTCCTGAAGATTGTTGTTTTCAGGAACAATCCCAAAATCAGGAAAAAACCACCGGCAAGCGCATATTTCAGGTATTCTTCCTGCTTTTTGCTGTATTCCTTCACATCGATTTTCGATTTTTCCAACTTGTCGATTTCCTGATAGATATCGGCCAGTTTCGTATTGCTGGTTGCCCTGAAATATTTTCCGTCTGTGGTATCCGCTATTTTCTGCAGGGTGGTTTCATCGATTTTCACTTCCATGTCGCGAACCTGAACGCCAAAAGGAGTCTGAACGGGATATGGTGCCATTCCGATTGTTCCGACACCCACGGTATAAACACGGATTCCAAATGTTTTGGCCAGTTCGGCTGCTGTGACCGGCGCAATTTCGCCCCGGTTATTTTCACCGTCAGTAAGTAAAATCACCACTTTACTGATTGCATTACTTTCCTTGAGCCGCGAAACCGCAGTTGCCAAACCATTTCCGATGGCGGTGCCATCTTCAATCATTCCACTTTCAATATTCCTGAACAGGTTAATTACGGTGGCGTGATCGGTTGTTAGCGGACATTGCGTAAAACTTTCGCCTGAGAAAACTACCAATCCGATTTTATCATTCGGTCTTCCGGAGATAAACTGAGTGGCAACATCTTTTGCGGCTTCCAACCTGTTTGGCTGAAAATCCATGGCCAGCATCGAACTCGAAATATCTAGCGCAATCACAATGTCGATTCCTTCGGTAGTTACATTCGACCAGCTGTTGGATGACTGAGGCCGGGCAAGAGCGAGGATCAGAAACGATAAACTCAGCACAAACATCACAAATACACTGTGCCTGAAATAATATTTCCAGCTTTTCGGAATCCGGGCCAAACCCATGTCCGAAGAAAACTGAATGCTCGCATCCGTTTTTTTATGTTTCCAGATGTACCAGGCAATCATCGGAATCAGAAGAAGAAACAGATAGAAAAATTCCGGATTTTTATAACTTATTGCACTCATTATTTTGTCAGATTATTTTCAACTGATTCCTGATCACCCGATTCGTCCGGAACATTTTCAGGAACTTTAACTTCCTCTTGCTTTGTTTGATTGACAAAGAAATAGGCATTCATTAAAGTCAGGTTATTGTCGTCGGCAAGTGGCGTATATTTGGCAAATTTCACCAGATCGGCCAGACTCAGAATATGTTGCAGCTGATCCAAAGTAGTTCCGTTTATAAGGTCTTTCCGTTGTTTAAACAGGCCGATGGTTTCAGCCGAAGTTTGTTCCATTGCCGGAACGTCGAACCGGTTTTCGATGTAAGTGCGGATCGTATTTGAAACTTCGCTGTAATACTGTTTCAGTTTTTCCTGCTGCCAAAGCTTCTGGTTCTTTATGCGATCGAGTTCGCGCAGCGCAACAATGTGGGCAGGTTCAGCCGGCTTTTCAGGCTTACTGAACAACGGAACATTCTTTTTCTTCCATTTGATGTAATAGAAAATGAAAAAAATGATCGCTGCAATTAAGATGATTCCTAAAATGAAAGGAATAACTTCCTTCAGTGAAACCGGCGCGCTGTATGGCTTTTTAATGTCGACAGGACCTTTGGTTGTGTCGATCTTCATTCCATGTACCTGAAAAGCCAAAGCCCTGGTAGCTGTTGAATCCAGCACTGTCCCGTCCTTCAGTTTAAAATAAAATGGAGGGATCTGATGCATTCCACTGTCGAATGAAGTGATCAGCAGCGTTTGGGTAAGTTTTTCGCGTTGCTTGTCATCCAATTTGAAGGTGTCAATTTTTGTCCGGTTCACTACTTCAATCTGTGTGCTGAAAGTATCCGGAACCTGCGGAAACTGAACATCAAGATCCCTGGGTTTTTCAATTTCGAACAGCAGTTTCAGCTGATCGCCAATGAGAATGTGTGTCGAATCAATGCTGGCCTTTACCGTAACCTGCTGTGCCTTAAGAATTTGAAAATTTCCTGAAAGCAAAACAAAAAGTACGATATAGAATATTCTTTGCTTCATTTGAATTTAATTTATCCACGTTTTTTAAACAGGCTGATCAAAGCTTTCACGTAATCCTGGTTGGTGTCGATGTTCACATAATCGACACCACTCTTTTTGAAACTGTTATCGAGCTGAACTGATAAATCTTTCCACCAGCTCCGGTAAATCGATCTGGCTTTCCGGTCGGAACTATCGATCCAGGTATAATTTCCGGTTTCGGCATCTTTAAATTTGATCATGCCAATCGGCGGCAACTCGGCTTCACGTTCATCAAAAATCCGAAGCGCAACCACGTCGTGCCGGTTGTTCGCAATCGAAAGCGCGTTTTCAAGATTTCCGTCTTTCTGTATAAAATCTGAGATCACAAAAGCAGTACAGCGTTTTTTAATCGCATTGGTTAAATAACGGATGGCTCCTGAAATATCGGTTCCCCGGTTATCCGGTTCAAAATCGATTAATTCGCTGATGATTCTCAAAATATGGCTTCGCCCCTTTTTTGGAGGAATAAACTTTTCGATTTTATCTGAGAAGAAGATCACACCAATTTTATCGTTGTTCTGAATGGCTGAAAAGGCCAGAATGGCTGAAATTTCGGTAATGATATTTTTTTTAAGTTTATCTCCGGAACCAAATTCACGTGATCCGCTGACATCGATGAGCAGCATCACCGTCAATTCGCGTTCTTCCTCGTAAATTTTCACAAAGGGTTTGTTGTAGCGCGCAGTTACATTCCAGTCTATGTTCCGGATATCGTCGCCAAACTGGTATTCACGAACTTCGCTAAAAGCCATTCCCCGTCCTTTGAAAGCCGTGTGATACTCGCCTGCAAAAATATTCTGGCTAAGTCCACGTGTTTTAATTTCGATCTTCCGGACTCTTTTTATTAGTTCGCTTGTTTCCAAAACAAATTAATTTAATGTTATTACAGGTTAGAGACGCACAGCCGTGCGTCTCTACAAATCACAAATATGAAATGCAGGGTATCCTCCGTCTATGGAACTTCAACCGTATTTAATATTTCAGCAATAATTTCTTCGGAAGTGATGTTGTTGGCTTCGGCTTCGTAACTCAATCCAATGCGGTGACGCATCACATCCGGACAAACTGCACGCACATCTTCAGGAATAACATAACCTCGACGTTTAATAAAAGCGAATGCTTTGGCTGCCTGAGCCAGACTGATACTTGCACGTGGTGAACCACCGTAGGAAATCATGTCGGTGTATTTATCGAGTTTGTATGCTTTCGGATCACGGGTTGCAAACACAATGTCGACAATGTATTTCTGGATTTTTTCGTCCATGTAAACATCTTTTACCACTTCGCGGGCTTTCAGAATATCTTCGGTACGGGTAACTTTCGAGGCAGTCGGAAAAGCTTTTAATAAATTCTGCTGAATGATTAATTTCTCTTCGTCCTTGGTTGGATAGTTAATTACGACTTTCAGCATAAAACGGTCGACCTGTGCTTCAGGAAGCGGATAGGTTCCTTCCTGTTCAATTGGGTTTTGAGTAGCCATTACCAGAAAAGGTTCCTGCAATTTATATGTCGTTTCACCGATTGTAATCTGCCGTTCCTGCATGGCTTCGAGCAAGGCCGACTGCACTTTTGCCGGTGCGCGGTTGATTTCATCAGCCAATACGAAATTGGTGAAAATCGGTCCTTTTTTAACAATGAATTCCTCTTTCTTCTGACTGTAAATCATGGTTCCGAGCAAGTCGGCCGGAAGCAAATCCGGAGTAAACTGGATACGGGCAAATTTTGCGTCAATACTGGTAGCCAGGGTGTTAATAGCCAAGGTTTTTGCCAAACCAGGCACACCTTCCAATAAAATATGACCACCTGAAAGTAATCCCACCAAAAGACTTTCAACCAAATGTTTCTGTCCGACAATTACTTTGTTCATCTCCATACTTATGATGTCGACAAACGAACTTTCCCTTTGAATTCTTTCGTTTAATTCGCGAATATCAACTGTTTGATCCATATTATATAAGATAAATGATTTAATTGTTTGTTTTTTTGAGAACACGAAAATAAGCTATACCACCATGAAAAAGGATAAATTTTCGTTAAATTTTGTTAAGCTATTCCTCGCTCAAAGGGCTGTGAAATTAATAAATTCAGCGATCTTTAACCGAATATATTTTCACTTTTTTACTTTTGCAAAAAAACAATCCATTGACTCAAAGGTATTTCATAGAACTTGCTTATAAAGGCACCAGATTTCATGGCTGGCAAATTCAACCCAATGCAAACTCAGTTCAGGAAAGTCTGGAAAAAGCACTGTCGGTCATTACCCGCGAATCGATTGCGGTAACCGGTGCCGGACGAACAGACACCGGCGTCCATGCCAGTTATTTCGTGGCTCATTTTAACTCCGGAAAGCTGAATCTGGATCATCCGGATTTTGCCCATAAACTGAACAGTTTCCTGAATAAGGAAATCGTGATCTTTGGGATTTCGAAAGTTGATCCCGAGGCTCATGCCCGTTTTGATGCGACTTCAAGAACTTATCACTATCATCTGAATTTAAGAAAAGACCCGTTTAATCAGGAAACTTCCTGGTATTTCTTCGGAAAACCCGATCTGCATATCATGAACGAAGCAAGTCGTATTTTATTTGATTACATCGATTTTACGAGCTTCAGTAAACTTCACACTGAAGTAAAAACGAACAATTGCAAGATTTATCAGGCTGAATGGGTTCAGGAAGGATCGGACATTACCTTTATTGTGAAAGCCGATCGTTTTCTTCGAAACATGGTTCGGGCCCTGGTTGGGACAATTCTGGAAGTTGGTACCGGGAAGATCGGGTTGGACGAATTCAGGAAAATTATTGAACAAAAAGATCGCGGTGCAGCTGGATTGTCGGTTCCGGCTCACGGATTATTTTTAACAGACATTGAATATCCGGAGAAGATTTTTATACGAAAATTTTAAAACAATAACCACAGAGGACACAGAAAAAAAAGCAGAGATCACAGAGAAAATTTATACTCTTTTCTCCGTGATCACTGTGGTTAATTAAAATCTTTGGTCACCTACCAGATCCGAACGATCTTCTCAGCAGGCCGCCACATTTTATCACCTTCCTTCACTCCAAAGGCTGTGTAAAATTCAGGCATGTTCGAAAGTGTACCAATCACCCGGTATTTGGCTGGCGAATGCTCGTCGCTGCGAACCTGGTTGGCAATGGCTTCGGGTCGCTGATTCACCATCCATGCCAGTGAAAAACCCAGAAAAAACCGTTGATCCGGAGTCAATCCTGCAATAATTTCCTGATCCTGATATTGTTTGGTTTTCTGAAATGCCTGATATCCCATGATGATTCCACCCAGATCTGCAATGTTTTCGCCCTGAGTATTTTCGCCGTTTATGTGCAGACTATCCACCGGAATGTATGCATTAAACTGTTCGACAATCATTTTGGTTTTGCTGTAAAATTTGATACTATCTTCATCGGTCCACCAGTTTTTCAGGTTTCCGTCGGCATCAAACTTACTGCCCTGATCATCAAATCCATGAGTCATTTCGTGGCCGAATGTCGAACCACCAATGATCGAATACAATATCGCGTCATCTGCCATTTCACGCTCATAACCCGGAACCAGAATGTTACAGGCCGGAACAACCAGTTCGTTGTTCGACGGATTATAATACGCATTGTAAGTTTGAGGCTGAAGATGCCATTCAGTGCGATCGACCGGTTTCCCAAATTTCGAAATCATATCGTTAAAATGCCATTGGTTGGCATTCATCGCATTTAATACATACGAGTCACGGTTAACTTCCAGACTGCTTAAATCTTTCCATTTATCCGGATAACCAACTTTCATAATCATGGTTCCCAGTTTGTGCTGCGCTTTTTCTTTTGTCGTTTCACTCATCCAGTCCAGATTACTTATGCGTTCGGCATAAACATCTTTTACTGCATTCCCGATTTCAAGTAATTTTTCCTTAGTTCCGGCCGGTAAAAATTCAGCCACATAAACCTGTCCGATTAATTCGCCCAGAAATCCATCTGTTTGCTCAACAGTTCTTTTCCAGCGGGATTTTGGTTGCTGAATTCCACGTAAAGTCTGGGCATAAAAACCGAAGACTTCCTTGTAGGTCGCATCGTCGAGGTATGAAGCCAAACCTCTGATCATCTGGTATTTCAAATAGTTTTTCCAAACTTCCAACGGAAACGTTTTCAGGTCTTTATTTAAAGCAGAAAGATATTCGGGTTGTCCAACAATAACAGTATCAACATTTTGTAATCCGGTTTCCTGATTGAACAGTCGCCAGTTAAAATTCGGAGTCAGTTTTTCAAGTTGGGTGATTGAAAGTTTAGTATAGTTTTTATTCGGATCACGGGTATCTTCTTTTTTACGTGAAGCCTGCGCCAGCTCTGTTTCCAGTTTCAACTGACTGGCTGCGGCTGCTTTGGCCTTTTGTTCGTCGTACTTCATCAGCAAAAACATCTTTTCGAGATGGGCAAGAAATTTAGCCCGAATATCCTTAGTCCGTTCATCCTGATCGAAATAATACGAACGGTCGGGAAGGCTCAGTCCGCCCTGCCAGATGGTGACTGCGTTTTTACTGCTGATTTTGCTGTCCTGCCAAACTCCAAATCCGAACATGGGCGAACCCGAAGTTTTATGAACAGATGCAGCCTGTACAACCATTTCATTCAAATCTGAAACAGCGTTTATCTGTTCCAGAAAAGGTTGAATAGCTGAGATACCCGCTTGATTCAAATTTACGCTGTCCATTCCGGAGAAATAGAAATCGCCGATTTTCTGTTTGTTGCTTCCTTTTTCGGCATTTGCGGTAACAGAGGTATTGCAAATTTTCAGGATTTGAGAATTAACTGTATCCTGAATAACCTGCCAGATTCCGCTACTTTGCTCACTTGATTTTATCGGATTTTCATTAAACCATTTCCCGTTGGCATACAGGAAAAAATCGTCTCCGGCACGAACCGTTGTGTCGATATGGGCTGCCAGTGCATCCGTTTTATTCGTATTTTCCGATGGGCCGGCACATGAAAAAAAGACAAGGAAAAAAACCGGCATCAAAAGAGCAGTGCTAAATCGTTTCATAGTATCTGACATTAAAATTCGAATCACGAAATTATAATTGTTGAATTTGGGAAAATTGGTATGATGATATAAAAAATCATTACAAAAGGAGTAAGCTAACTATCATTAAGCAAACCGGAACCGAAGGAGAAAAATCGATCTTTTTCAGGAAGAAACCGTAAAAGAAAATTCTTCCAAAGATTGCATTTTTATTGATGTTACAGTCAGGATTAAAAAGATAATCCACCGTTCAGGAATAGTTTTAAAACATAGGGGAATAAAGGTATTGTAAAACAGCAAAGCTTTTTTTTTGGTGTTTTCATTTGTAGTTTTAATCATTGAATAAACTACCAGAATTCGAAAAATCTATACATTAACATCCTATCCAAAATGAAAAACTTATTAAGTAATTATTTAGCTCAGGACGACAAAACAAAGAATGAGAAACTTCAGCATCCGGGACCTGTCGTCACCATCTCGCGAGAATGCGGGTGCTCTGCAAAACGAATAGCTACAAAACTTTCGAAAATACTTACCGGCTACAACTATCTTTCAGAAACGAAAACAGATGTTGAATGGAAATGGGTAAGTAAGGAAATTATTGAACTGGCTGCCCAGGAACTTGAAATGGATTCGAACAAGATCAGAAACGTATTTTTAAGCGAGGCTAAAAAGAGTATTCATGAAGTGACCACTGCTTTCTCGACTTCAAAAGTATATGATGCCGACGATCAGCAGGTTATTGATACCGTAAAATCGGTTGTGCGCAGCATCGCCGAAGAAGGGCATACCATCATTGTTGGACGTGCTGCCAGCGTGATTGCCCAGGATATTCCCAAACGGTTGAGCATTAAATTACAGGCTCCGCTCGATTGGAGAATCAACCGGATTATGCAGATCAGTAACCTGTCGTGGGCTGATGCTCAGGAATATGTTTTGGAAATTGACCGTCAGCGCGATTTATTTGTTGAACATGTTGCCGGCCGAAAACTCGACAACAATGATTTTGACCTCATATTTAACTACTCAACCATCAACGACGATCACATTGTCGATATGATTGTGAATCTTCTGAAAAACAAAAAAATAATTGCCAATTCGGAGGAAGATTAAAGAACTAAGAAGCCGGCTTGTACAACAGGCCGGCTTCATTATTTTTCGGTATAATTCCAGGAATGTTGCTAATTGGCTTTTGAAAAACGCACCAGAACAGAGGCATGAGGTTCGACACCAACCCTAAGCGTATCACCATTCATTATTTTATTTTCCTTGTTCCATAAATCTTTCGCAGTGTAAGTTCCACTTATTCCCAATTCTGAAAGGGTAACCGAAATTTCAGAACTAACTTCATCGTTGATGTTAAAGAAAGCCACGTATTTATCTTCAGTTTCAGGAACATCCGCTGTCCATACAATTAATCCGTTTTCTGATTTCAGTTGTTTATTTGTTGCACTATTTTGATTTACAGCAAGTACTTCGTCATTTGTCAGCAACGACAAAGTAAAATCGTCGTTTGTAGGAAGATCGCCGCCAAACATCAGAGGTGAACGAAAAATGCTCCAAAGATTCACCAAGGTAACCTGCTCTGCTTTGGTAAATCCGGTCATCCGGTCGCTGCCCCGTTCAGCTCGCAAGGCAATGTGTCCGAGCGGAAGCATATCAGCATCCGGCCAGTGACCTTGACCAATAAACGGAGCCCAATTGGCACATCGTTCAAACTGAGGCTTCAAAGCGTCCCAATTGTCCCAGAAATCGTTACAAATCCGCCACATGTTGGCATGATTCATCACATGTCCTGCTTTTTCCAATGGAGTTGCACCCGGCGAAGTTGAAAAAACCATCGGACGGCCACACTGGTCGATCGCATTCCTGATCATTGCTATTTCGCCGTGATGGTACGGTCGCGACAAATCGTCAACCTTCACATAATCAACACCCCATGATGCATACAAATTAAATATTGAGTTATAATAATCCTGTGCTCCTGTTTTTGTAGTATCGATGGTATACATATCGTGCAACCATTTGCACTGTAACGAATCCGAGTAGATTTCCGAGGCTTTTTTATCGGTACCAAGAATTGGCAGATTCTTTTTAACCGCTTCGACAGGAATACCGCGCATCAGGTGAATTCCAAATTTCAGACCTTTTGAGTGTACATAATCTGCCAAAGATTTGAATCCGTTACCATCGGCTGCTGAAGGGAATTTCTTTACTGCCGGCAACAATCTTCCATATTCATCCATGGTATAAACCGGATCATTTTCGTTATAACCACCGGCTTTATCATTTTCAACAAACCACCGAATATCAACAACAATGTATTCCCAGCCGTGTTGTTTCAGATTTACTGCCATGTAATCAGTATTCGCTTTAACCTCACCTTCATTCACTGTCGGACCGTAACAATCCCAGCTATTCCAGCCCATCGGCGGGGTTTTGGCATATTGCCAGAATTGTTTTTCCTGATTTGTCACATCGGTTTTCTGATTTCTTTCTGTACAGGAAGCCAATAGACCCACGGATAAAATGAATACGATTAACTTGAATAGGATTTTCATTTTTGTCGGTTTTAGTAGTGTGATATATTTTGCATTTCAAAAGTGTAAATATAACATTTATACTTTTTACTGAAAATTTCTCCATTTGCAATTTCAGTAAGATTTACTAAAACCGAAATATCTGGCTACTTCCAAATAACTGACCGCATCGAAATGCTACCCAGCTGAAAAACCAAATTAAAAAACTCCATGGAATCCTGATTCGATTTCATTCCAAGCACATAAAGCAAGGGCAGAAAATGATCATAAGTTGGGTGTGCCATCTGTGCAAGGGTAAAGGTTTTCAGGAAATGAACTACCGATTCATCATCGCCCTTTTCAATCCAGCCGGCAATTTTATCATCAAATTCCTGTGACCAACCAGGAACCTTCCCATCAAACTGAAGTTGTCTCAGGTTATGGACAATGTTTCCGCTTCCAATGACTAAAACACCCTTTCCACGAAGTTTGGCTAGTTGTCCGGCCAGCCTGAAATGATATTCAGGTGGTCTGGAATAATCAATACTTAGCTGTACAACCGGTATATCGGCCAATGGAAACATCGGTTTCAGCACCGGCCATGTTCCATGATCAAGCCCCCAATCCAGATCCTTTTTGATCGGTTCAGTTTCAGATAGTCCGATTATTTCTTCTGCAAGTTCAGGAAAACCTGGTGCAGCATATTTCTAACTGAATAAATCCCTGGGAAAACCACCAAAATCATGAATTGTGCGCGGCTTTTCCATTGCAGTAACTTTGGTTCCGGAAGTCAGCCAATGCGCCGAAATACAAATAATAGCCTGTGCCCGGGGTAATTCGTTGCCCAGGTTTTTCCATTTCCTGCTGAATTCATTGTCTTCAATGGCATTCATCGGACTGCCGTGGCCAACAAACAATAAAGGCATTCGTTCTGTTGGACCCAGATTATTCGTGAATGGTAAAGAATCTGACATGACTAATTTATTTAAAAACAGAAAAAAAAAGATCAGAAAAAGTTAAGCCCGAAAGCCTCTTTTTCTGATCAAAAAGTTAATCTGATTACCTGTTATAATCGTACAAACAATTCCTCTTTCGATCTCCTTACTTTAGCAGCAGAACTCAGGTAATCATTTTGCGAATCGCGGTATCCGAGTGCCATCACAACAGTACTGCGTAATCCTTTTTCTTTGAGTCCAAGGGCGGTATCCAAAGCGTCGGGATCAAATCCTTCCATCGGAGTAGCATCAACTTGTTCCTGGGCAGCAACAACCAATCCAAATCCTAAAGCAATATAAGCCTGACGTGCATTCCAATTTAGAATCTGTTCAGGAGTTTTACCCTCTCTGGCACCAAGAATCATATTTTTAATCCCGTCAAGAGACTCCACCGGAATACCACGAAGCGAAGCAATGTGATTGATGTATTTATCAATACTTTTGTCAGTCAGTTCGGTCCAGGCAGCAAAAACGAGGACATGTGAACCTTCAGTGATCTGAGGTTGGTTATAAATCGCCGGAGCAATTTTTTCTTTTAACTCAGCATCTTCAACAACCAATACTGTGAATGGCTGAAGTCCAATAGAAGTCGGAGCCAGTTGAATTGCCTCCAAAATATTTTCCAGTTTTTCAGCAGGCACTTTTTGTCCATTCATTCTTTTTGTGGCATAACGCCATTTCAAATCGTTTAATACGCTCATTCTTTTTACTTTTTAATTGTTTATAGCTCTATTTTTTAAATCTCTTTGTTTAATTAAATCCTAATAGTTACTTTTAGTGCCTCAATATTACAAAGTAACTTTTAAATATACAATAGCAGTTGAATTTAATACCCAGGAACATGGAAGTAACTATTACAGATAATCAAACCATTGACATACAGGAAAAATTAGAAGTTTTTTTTCATGATGAAAATGAAAATCACGAATTCTGTCCGGTTCGTGATATTATGGATCGATTTGGCGACAAATGGTCGTTGCTTGCCATCCTTAATCTGGGCCATTCAGGAAAATCGCGATTTAATGAGTTACGAAGCCGAATTAACGGGATTTCGCAGCGAATGCTTACTGTAACTCTTCGGTCGCTGGAACGTGATGGTTTGGTAACCCGCCAGATTTATGCTGAAGTCCCACCTCGTGTTGAATACGAACTAACAGCTATAGGGATTGGATTACTTCATCAAATATCAGATTTAACACAATGGGCCTCTTTAAATATGAACGAAATTGTACGTTCGAGAAAAGAATATGACAACCGGGCAAAATCGTAGTTTTTTTTTAAATCGAATCCTCACCCTTTCTTTTTCATAGATAATATTCCCGATCCAATGAAAGTCAAGACTTTCCTGTATCTGATTCAAAGGCAATTTTAAAATGTCAGATTATTAACAGTATCTGGAGACTTGACTTTCCATATTTTTTTCGAAGAAGTTAGGGCCAACCTGATGTATGGGTCGATTTTTTATTATCTTTGCCAACCCAAAACGGGAAAATCACTTCAGGCAATGGTTCCTTGGCCGAGTGGTTAGGCAGCGGTCTGCAAAACCGTGTACGGCGGTTCGAATCCGCCAGGAACCTCAACCCATTAAAGACTCTTTGATTTTCAAGGGGTCTTTTTTTTGCTTAAAAAGGATTTCAGTGAATATTTCAGGTTAAAAAAAAAGGGTTAAACCGAACTGAATCAATTTAACCCTTTTATTTTGTCGGGGTGGCCAGACTCGAACTGACGACCTCCTGGTCCCAAACCAGGCATACTACCAACTGTACTACACCCCGATTATTTTTTCAATATTTCAACTATTTGTTCAATCTTAAAACATTAACTGAACTTAATGAAAAAAGGACAAACTGAGCGAATCAGTTTAACCCTTTTCTGATTTTGTCGGGGTGGCCAGACTCGAACTGACGACCTCCTGGTCCCAAACCAGGCATACTACCAACTGTACTACACCCCGATAATAATATTCAGCAAATAATTGCGGAGAGAGGGGGATTCGAACCCCCGGTACAGAATGACCCGTACGTCGGTTTAGCAAACCGGTGGTTTCAGCCACTCACCCATCTCTCCTTGGTATTGTAACAGAATTTAATCTATTTCAACTTTTCAGTTTTTTGCAGCAAATTCCTTTCGGTTTTACCACTTACATCAGCCTTTGCAAATGTGCGTGCAAATATAGAACTACTTTTCTCTTTCGCAAAACAATTCAAACAAAAATCTTCTATTTTTTTCGTGATTCTCGGGACTCAAAAGAAATCAGATTGTTAGATCAAATGGCAAGCGTACTTAGGCTTTTGGCCCTTTTCTACGATTTGTAGTTTAAAAAGTTTTACCCTGAAAATTTAAGACATCCAAGTCTTCTGGTTATCAATTAGATATTACAAACATGTTATAAAATCCTATAATTTGCTTGGAATATAAGCAGAAGCAAGCTATATTTGAATCAACAAATCGTTCTGTCACATACATCAAAAGATATTGTCCGCATTAATTCAGCGTTTGGAAAATTCAACATTTCTAATTGACCCGAGAAAGCTTTTGATTGCTAAAACAGGCCTAGTACCGCTTTGCGGGAGTAGTTTTTAACTACCGTTGGAAGTTTGATCAGTCAGGCACTCAAATCCTATTATTATGGGATTTTTACAATCGAATTAGTGCGGATTTTTTTTGTCCTGATTTTACCTCCGGTTAAAATAAAAAAGCAGCACCAAAACACTAAAAACCAGAGCAATTCGTCCGAGATAATCTCCATGCCGGACATAAAATGTCAAGGTTTCGTTTGATCCGGCAGTTGATCGAATACAAGTCCTTTTATTTATTTCGGTCATTTCCTGAACATCTCCTCTCTGATTTATAAAACCGGAAATACCCGTATTCGCACTTCTGACTATATCCCGACGCGTTTCGATTGCCCGAAGCCTGGAATATCCGAAATGTTGCCAAACTCCTGAAGATTTTCTCCACCAGCCATCATTTGTGATTACAACCAGCAAGCTGGCACCTTTTTTTACCAATTCAGCGGCATGCTCTCCAAAGGCGGACTCAAAACAAATTACCGATCCAATTTTAACCGGATTATTATTCAATGTAAATACCATTGGATTTCCTTCTGTAAGACTTCCACTTGTTCCTCCAAGCTGAAGCAGATAGTTCCTTAAAAAGGTAATATATCTCTGAAAAGGCATTTTCTCTACCCCACTGACCAGAATTGATTTGTGACAGTATTCAATCTGGTCAGTTGAATCAAAAAGCATCGCTGAATTAAAAACATCGTAGAACACTGAATCTTCTTCAGAAAAACGCACTGTTTCTGAAATAAATTCTCCTTCGGTAAATTTCCGTTTGGTAATGGCTCCTGTGATTATTGAAACCTGAGGATAACGATTTAGAAAATCAAAAATTGGACTGAACCCGGATTGATTGCAAAAGACTGAATCTTCCCAAACATCGGGCAAGGCGGTTTCAGGAGCAAGTATTAATTCAACAGAATCCAGTTCAGATTCATTGATTAATGAAATAAGATTCTTTACCTGTTCACCTGAACTTATGCCGGAAAACTTTTGGGTATACGGATCAACATTGGGTTGTAACACCAGAACACCAAATTCAGATCCTTTTTCCTGATAACCGGAATAGCTGACAACCGATATTACAATGGGCAATAACAAAACAAATAAAGCAATTCCGGAGAATTTAGCCGCCGCGTATAATTCTTTCCGAATAGTACTTTTAATTGCAGAATAAATCAGGATGTTTGCCAGCAAAATCCAGATTGAACCACCCAGTACGCCAGTATATTCGTACCACTGGATAATTTTCACTGAATTGGCAAAACCATTTCCCAGAGTCAGCCAGGGCCACTGAAGCGCCCAGATATGTTGAAAAAATTCAAAAGTTAACCAAAATGAAACCAATGTAAAATATCCGGAAATCGTTCCCATCTTTTTAGTGACAGGATGTCTCAGCCACCAAACAGCAGCCATGATCAATGAATTAATGCCAACAATTAGTAACATCCCTAAAACAGAGACATAACTAATCCACCAGGTGGATAATAAATTCCAAATCAGGAATGAAAGATAACCGTAACTATATCCAGGAAGGATTTGATCTTGTTTTTGTTCCTGATTTGCCCGGTCTTCTGCAAACATTAGAGGAACAAGTGCAAAAAAAAGGGTCCAGCTCCAACCCGGAATAACCCAGGGAAAACTTAACAAAATTCCGGTACAGCATGCAAGAAATAACGAGCTTGATTTTTTCATCAGGAAGTACGTTTACGCTTCCGGAACTTTCTTCCGGCAATTCAAATACTACAAACTGCCTGAAATTGCCATTTGTTTTTGTGATTTTCCGGAGCGATCAAAAACAAAATCGATTTTACCCAAAGCCAAAGCAGCCCAACCAGCCTGATTCACTACAACCGGGTTGCCTTTCAAATTTTTCAGGATGGCAGGTTTCTCCAGAAATGTATGTGTATGACCACCAATAACCAGATCAGTATATTTGGTTTGAGGTGCCAAAGTGGTATCACTTATTTTGCTGTGTTCATATGAATATCCAAGATGCGAAAGACAGATGACTAAATCACAAGAATGTTCTTTTTTCAGAAACCGCTCCATTTTTAGTGCAGTTATCAGTGGATCGGCATATTGTGTTTTGCCATAATTCGATGAGCTGACCAAACCGCTTAATTCAATTCCCAGTCCATAAATACCGATTTTTAATCCATTCTTTTTAATGATCGTATAGGATTGAATTTGCCCGGCCAAAATGGTATCCGAAAAATCATAATTACTGGAAACGATTGGGAATTTAGCAAATTGAAATGCCAAGCGGATATCTTCCAGACCGTTGTCAAATTCATGATTTCCGATTGTTCCGGCATCGTAATCCATTTTGCTCATTATTTTCATAATCAGGTCGCCTTTGAAATAATTGAAATACGGTGTTCCCTGAAACATATCGCCGGCATCGAGCAGAATGACATTTTCATTCTCTTTCCGAATCCTGTTGACCTCAGAAGCAAGCTGAACGATTCCACCTTTCCCCGGATATTCAGCATTTGATTCAGGAAAGGGATCCAGATGACTATGCATATCGTTGGTGTGTAAAACCGTCAGCTTCAGTAATTCGCCGGAAGCAAAAAGTTCTTTCGGGAATAAACCAAGGGAAAGGGCACCTGCTCCTAACGCTGAATATTTTATAAAACTTCTTCTATTGCTCATGATAAATTCTCCCATCTTCTTTTACATCAAGCTGACCTTCTTTTTCATATCGTTTTCTCAGAAGTTCGATAGTCACATCTCTTATTTTCTTATGTGTGTATATAATATCAGAATTTCCGGCGAACATCGACATCTGATCACCACCACTGGCCACATAGTCGTTGGTAGCCAGCCAATACGAAGCTTCATTTTCGAGGGATTTTCCTCCAACATTAATGGTACCGGCTTTGTTGCCACGGATACCGATGGTTGTTCCTGAAACTCCTTCGCCACCTCTTCCGGCAATGCGATCAGCCATTTGCCGAAATGAATCGCCACTTATTTTCACCAAAACGATCTCATTTTCAAAAGGCATCAATTCAAAAATATGTCCAACAGTTATTTTCCCTTCCGGAAGAGAAGCCCGTATTCCGCCATAATTGACATACGAGGCATCGGGTTTAAACCCAAGATTATTCGATTTGCAGTATTCTTCAGCATAATTCAGAATTATATCGGCCATCAGATTGGTCAGTTTACTTTCAGGTTTTCCTTTAACCATGGAAGTTTTGCCCGATGTCACAAATCGTGACAAATCGTGCTCAATACTATCACGATAAGGCTTCAGAACAGACTGAACCATTGAATCAACAGAGCCGGGTTTATCGACTATCGGGATATTTTCGGTGATCGTTTCACAGATAAACCTGTGCGAAGAACATGAAACAAACAGAAAAATTGAAAGAATAAGGATAAAAAAACGACTCATTGAACTATATTTAGAATTTCAAATCTTTAGTGAATCAGACTCAGGCTAAAGATAAAACAAAATGAACGAATTAGAGGTTGAACGGGAAAATACATATTAAGAATGCGTCAAATTTTACTTCCAAATATTTCAAATAGCATTTTGCTTAAAGCTGGTATATCAATCTGGATACTGATGCTGACTATTCATATTTCAGCTCAGGAATACAAAACCATTAAAGCAAAATCAGGTGATGGAATTTATTCTGTATTAAAGGAATACGGATATCCACCTTCAGAATTTCTCGACCAGTTTATCGAACTTAACAAATCGAAACTAGGGAAGAATAATGCTCTGATTTCAGGTAGAATTTATCGGTTGCCACTGAATGAAAAACCGGCTGAGAAGATAGATTCTTCTTCAATACCCTCAACAACGGCAGCGACACCTCCTTCCTCTGCAGAAAAGGCAGTTTATGAAATCTTCGGGAACAAATACCGCGAAGTTTCAATAAAAGACCGTGAATTGAATGGTGCAGTCTATTACCTGATGAGCGGACACGGAGGACCCGATCCGGGTGCCATTGGTAAACTGAATGGCCATATGCTTTGCGAAGACGAATATGCCTACGATGTGACTCTCCGGCTGGCCTACAACTTGATTGAACATGGAGCAACTGTGTACATGATTATCCGCGATTTAAACGATGGCATACGTGATGAGCAATATTTGAATCCGGATAAAGATGAAGTTTGTTTTCCAAACAGCACGATTCCACTCAGCCAATTAGCCCGGTTGAAACAAAGTACTGCTGCAGTTAATGATTTATATAAAAAGAATAAAGGTAAATTTCAGCGTCTGGTAGTCATTCATGTTGACTCCAGAAGCAAACGCGAAAATATTGATGTCTTTTTCTACCACGACCAAAGAAGTGATACCGGTAAAAAGCTGGCGAATACCCTCCAGCAAACATTCGGGCAGAAATACGCCATCCATCAGCCCACCCGTGGATACAACGGCGATGTTTCGGAGCGCAATTTATATGTCATTAAAAACTCATTTCCACCGGCTGTATTTATCGAACTCGGCAACATCAATCACACCCGCGATCAACAGCGGTTCATCATTCCGGATAACCGGCAAGCAGTTTCAAACTGGTTGAGAGATGGATTAATGGAAGATTTCAGGAAAGGAATTAAATAGCTCAGATTACCTGTAACAAATTATTGTCCGAATTATGCAGACGATTCCGGAAGAAAAAATACTTGTTCTGTTTGATGGAATGTGCATATTGTGCAGCCGTACCATCCAATTTATACTGAAAGCTGACCGGAAAAAGAAATTTATTTTTCAAACACTTCAGGACTCTTCGGGGAAAGAATCATTCGACACAGTTGTGGTTGTGCATCAAAACAAGGAATACCGGTATTTTGATTCTGTTTTGAAAATTGGGACGGAACTGGGCGGAATTTACAAACTTGTTGCTGTTTTTCGGATCATGCCAGAAAAATGGAGAAGATCGGTCTACATGTGGATTGCCAGAAACCGGTTCCGTTGGTTCGGGGTAAGGAATACCTGCTACTTGCCCACTCCGGAAGAAAAATCGAGGTTTATTTAGAATTCAAATTCATCGTTTTCGAACTGAATGTAGCGGGCAGATAAATGACCAAGAAGACTGGCAAAACCAGCAACCGTTTGCTTTGTTGATTCTGAAATCTCCGACTTTTTAAGCTTCAGGAAAAGATAACCATACAAAGCGTTTAAACAAGCCTCGATGTCGTTGGCAAACTGAACTCCGGATTTGCTGATAAAATCATTCACAGCCTCCAGATTCAGCTGATATAATCGGATATATTCCGAATCTTTCTGAGATAGTACCAATTTAAGGTGGAAACTATTTAAGTCGTTTACCTGATTTACCAGGGACTGTAAATGTCCTTTTTCAAGTACATGCTCCATTTCCATTGCAGCAGCCAGATTTTTGTACCACTGGGCAATTTCAGCGCGTTTTACATCGTCAACCTGAAACTGGTTTACCAACAGCTGATCGATTTTTTCGGGATCGAATGAACAGGAACGAAGCATATCTTCAACCTGCCACATGTATAAAATATACTCAACTACATTTGTTTTCCGTTTTTCCTGGGCTATAATCATCGGGTAAAAAGTAAAATGGTAAAAGTAGATTGAATTATGTCAAATTTTTATTGGCTAACTAAACATCAAAAAAGTCGTCCAGGTCCCGGCGCTCTTTCTTGGTTGGCCGCCCGGTTCCGCGTTCGCGATTGTATACGCTCATATTTTTCTGTATTTCCAGAATCTCAAGTTCCGATGCCGGTGTGGTTTCTATCATAAATTCAGGGACCAACTTGGCGGCCATACGGTTTTCTGTCAGCGCCAGAACTTTATAGCTTCGGGTTATTGGAGGACGACGTAGCTGGATGGTTTCGCCAATTTTTAGTTCGCGCGACGGTTTTACATTCATTCCACCAATGGTTACTTTTCCTTTCCGGCACTCTTCAGAAGCCAGACTGCGGGTTTTGTGCAAACGCACAGCAAAAAGCCATTTATCGATTCGAACACCTTCGGCCATAACTAAATTATTTCCGTTTATTAAAAAATGTCATCGTTTGTGCCACGCCAATCGTCCCGAAACTTTGTATAATTTCAATCGAAGAATCAATCAATGCCGGAAGTTCAAGTTTTTCCTTTTTATCCCATTCGCCCAATACATAATCAATCTGCTGACCCTGCCTGAAATTATCGCCAATACCAAAACGCAACCGGGCATAATCCTGACTACCGATCACCTGGGTAATGTTCTTCAGCCCATTGTGGCCGGCATCGCTTCCTTTGGCCCGAAGACGCAGTGACCCCAAAGGTAAAGCAAGATCATCGACAACAACCAAGAGGTTTTCGAAGGTTATGTTTTCCTTTTGCATCCAGTAATTAACCGCTTTCCCACTCAGGTTCATGTAAGTAGCCGGTTTCAACAGGATAAAAGTACGGCCTTTGAATTTATATTCTGTAATCCAGCCGAAACGCTCATCTCTAAAAACAATATTGGACGCATCTGCAAGAGCGTCCAATATTTTAAATCCTATATTATGCCGGGTATTTTCGTATTCTTTTCCCGGATTTCCTAATCCTGCAATCAGGTATTTCAAAATCAGTAAATTTTAAGATTAACCTTTACCACCAGCTTTAGCAGCTCTTGCAGCTCTGGTGATCATGATTGTCACAACAGGAACAGCTTTTGCGTTCAGGAATTCAAGATTTTCTCTTTCCAATGAAGCTACTTTATAGCTCTGACCTAAGTCCAGATCATCAACATTAATTGCGATATTGTCCGGAAGATCTTTTACAAAAGCTTTAACTTTCAGGGTACGAAGGTTCAATTTCAATTTACCCCCTTTACGGATACCTTTTGCAAAACCTTCAACTTTTACAGGTATTTCCATTTTCACCTTTTTAGTTTCAGATGTACGCAGAAAGTCAACATGAAGAAGTCTTTCTTCTACCGGGTGAAATTGTTTGTCCTGAATAATTGACTGATAAACAGCACCATCGATATCCAGATTTACCAGATAAGCGTTTGGAGTGTAAATGATCGATTTGAATTCTTTTTCAGGAGCATAGAAATGAATTGGCTCTTCGCCACCATAAAGCACTCCCGGTACTAAATCTTCTGAACGAAGTCTTTTGGCTTCTTTTTTACCAACTACTTCTCTTTTTGTGCATTTAATTGCAATTGATTTCATTTTACTTTTTTTAATGTTAAAATTATGGTACTCAGTCCTCCCACTACGATGAATGGGCAAACAGCATGCATAACATGTGCTTTAGGAAAAAGCGGTGCAAATATATACAATTAACCGTAATACAACGAACTAATTGACTGATTTTTATAAACCCGTTCAATAGCTTCGCCAATGGCATTGGCAATCGGGATGTATTTAATTTTTGAAGATTCTTTTTTAGCCGGAATTGAGTCGGTAAAATATACTTCTGTCAGCGCCGAGTTTTCAATTTTTTCGTAAGCCGGGCCTGAAAGAACACCATGAGCGGCAAAGGCACGAACACTGTTTGCTCCCTTGTCCATCATCAAATTGGCAGCTTTGGCAATGGTTCCGGCAGTATCAATTAAATCGTCAACCAGGATCACATCTTTACCTTTTACTTCACCGATTAAAGTCATGCTGTCGACAACATTGGCCTTGGCACGCGATTTATGACAGATCACCATATCGGTTTTCAACATCTTCGCATAAGTGTTGGCACGTTTTGTTCCACCTACATCCGGAGATGCAATCACCAGATTTTCCAGTCCCATTTTACTGATGAATGGAATAAACAGTGAAGATGCATACAAGTGATCAACCGGAACATTGAAGAATCCCTGAATCTGATCGGCATGTAAATCCATAGTAATGATGCGATCGGCACCGGCAGCTGATAGTAAGTCAGCAATTAATTTGGCACCGATTGAAACTCTCGGCTTGTCTTTTCTATCCTGACGGGCATACCCAAAATAGGGAATGACAGCAATTGTTTTATAAGCCGAAGCTCTCTTGGCCGCATCAATCATCAGCAACAGTTCCATCAGATTATCTGCCGGAGGGGGGGTTGACTGAATGATGAATACATGTGAACCCCGGATCGTTTCTTCATAGCAGGGCTCAAACTCACCATCCGAAAATATCGGACAAGATGTTTTACCTACTTCAACACCGATACTCTCACAGATCCGATTGGTCAGATCGATACTTTTTGTACACGGAAAAATCTTTAGAGGAGCTTTTCTTGACATTTCTTCCTTTTTAGAGTTGTATTTTGGGAATTGCGGCAAAGGTAAAAAAATCTTATTCATATACAGAGAAACTCAACTTCAAGTTAAGAACACTGTTTGAAAAATATGGATTCGATACCTGCAATATAAATGTTTCCGGATTAAATTTATTCCTTTTGATGGATATTTTCGATAAATGCAACAATCTCATCTCTACCCTGTCCGCTCAACGAAGAACTAACCAACATGGGAGGCAACTCCTCCCAGAATTCTTTTAGTTCTTTTGAATAGGCTGCAATGTTTTTTTCTGCGGTGACTTTTCCAAGCTTATCCGCTTTCGTGAAAATAATCCCGAACGGAACGTGATTTTCACCGAGCCAGCTCATAAATTCCAGATCAATTTGCTGGGCTTTATGCCTGATGTCGATTAAAACAAACAAACAATACAGATTTTCACGGTTGAGGATATAATTGCTGATCAGTTTCTGGAATTTTTCTTTGACTGAAATAGATAATTTGGCATATCCATATCCGGGTAAATCAACCAGGTACCAGTTGTCATCAATTAAAAAATGATTTATCAGCTGTGTTTTACCGGGTTTTACCGAAACTTTTGCCAGACTTTTCTGACCAACAAGCATATTAACCAACGAAGACTTGCCCACATTGGAACGCCCGATAAATGCATATTCAGGTTTATCCGGTGGCGGACATTTACGAACATCGGTATTGCTGATTAAAAACGTTGCCTGTTTGATCATTGAAAAAATTCTGGTTTAATTTTTTTATGTTGTTGCTGATTTACTCAACGAATATAAACTTCCAGCAGTTTAACCGCTGACGACTGTGGTTTGAGAATAACATTTTCAATTGAGGCAGGCAATAATATTGTCTCACCTTTTTTAACGGATTCAACTCCGGATTCAGTTTCAATTTCCAGCACACCTTCCAAACAAATGTAGATCACAAAAGAATCAAGCTTGATGTAGTCTTTTTCAACCGGATGAGTCAGATCGAGTACATTCGTGGTAAAATATTCACATTTAACCAGCTCGACCGATTCGTTCAATTTGGCAGTATATTTTGTCTTATAGTCCGGAAGCAAAGTATAATCAATTGCGTCCAAAGCCAGTTCGGTATGTAATTCGCGGGTGTTACCCTGATCGTCATGCCGGTTGTAATCGTAAATCCGGTATGTAACATCAGAAGTTTGCTGAATTTCGGCGAGCAGAATTCCATTACCGATGGCATGAACTCTTCCGGCAGGAATAAAGAAAACATCTCCGGCTGAAACTTCTTCAAAGTTTAAAATGTCAGTCAGTTCAACATTTCCCAGTTTCTCCAGGTATTTTTCCTGATCAACCGGCTGATTAAAACCTGACTGCAATTTCGAGCCGGCATCAGCCTGTATGACATACCACATTTCGGTCTTCCCAAACGCGTTGTGTCGTTCTTTCGATATCTTATCATCAGGATGAACCTGAATCGAAAGATCGTCGTTGGCATCAATAAATTTAATCAGGAGCGGAAATTCCACACCATATTTTTCGAATACGGCTTCACCAACAAGGTCGCCCATGTAAACTTCGATCAGTTCTTCCAGCGAATTTCCGGCCAGATAGCCATTGGTTACAACCGATACATTTCCTTCGACACCCGACAATTCCCAGCTTTCGCCGCAATTAGGCAAGTCGCCAAAATCTTTATTCAAAACCGATTTGATTTTATTTCCACCCCAGATTTTGTCTTTGTAGATGGGAGCAAACTTCAGTGGATACAATCCTTCCATGCGTTAAGTAATAATTAAGTTTAAAGATTTTAAGAAAAAACAGTTATCCAAAGGATCAGATTTCGAAATCTACTGCAGCTCTTTCAACAACATGCAGGCCAATTAGTTCAGCAACTTTAAGGTGTTCCGGATGAATCCGGTAGGCATCCAGTGCATCAACGGTCTCGAAATGCGAGATCAGGCAAATATCGTAAGATTTAGATATTAACTCGTAGTTTACGCCAACTTCAATGTACTTTAACTCATCAATTTTACCTGAAAGACTAAGCAATGCATCTTCAATAGAATGAATTACATTTTGCTTTTCACTATCAGAGTTGTATTTTTTCAGTTTAAACAATACAACATGGTTAATCATAGCAAGATAATTTATTGGATTTAAAGTTGCGAAGTTAACATTTTCTGACCTCTGTTCTACAACGTAAGATTTTGCTTGTATAAAAGCCTGACACTTCATTATCTTTGATAAAAAAGAAAATTATGCTTGTAATTGGCATTGCAGGGGGTACCGGATCGGGTAAAACAACTGTGGTAAAGAAGATTATAGAAAAACTTCCGGCTGGTGAAGTTGCTGTTATTTCACAGGATTCATACTACAAAGACAATAGTCAGTTGCCCCTGGAAGAACGGCAAAAAATCAATTTCGATCATCCTGCTTCCATTGAGTTCGAACTTTTAGTTGAACACATCAAAAGTCTCAAGGACGGACAATCGGTTCAGGAACCTATCTATTCGTACCTCACCTGCACCCGATCGGAAGAAACCCGCGAAATAAAACCCAAATCGGTAATTATCGTTGAAGGAATCCTGGTGCTTTTTCCGGCAATTTTGCGCGAACAAATGGGCATTAAGGTTTTTGTTGACTGCGATTCGGATGTTCGGTTGGCGCGGGTCATCCAGCGCGACATCATTGAGCGGGGAAGAAATGTGCAGGCAGTTCTTGACCGGTACGCAAAAACGGTACGCCCAAGTCACATTCAGTTTATCGAACCAACCAAACAGTTTGCCGACATCATTGTTCCTGAAGGTGGAAATAATCTGGTGGCAATTAAAATATTAACCAACTATATTCAACAAAACCTAAAGTGATGCTCGAATCAATTTCATCAGAAGACATCCTGTTTATCGACATTGAAACAGCGCCTCAGAAAGCTGAATTCGGAGAGCTTCCGGAGCACCTTCAGCATTTATGGGAGAAGAAATCGACCTATTTCAGGGAAGAAAACCAGCTTGCGTCTGATGTGTATGAACGGGCCGGAATTTATGCCGAATTTGGAAAAATAATCTGTATTTCAGCGGGTGTAATTATTCAGAAAAATGGTGAACGATATTATCGTGTGAAGTCGTTTTACGATCAGGATGAGAAAAAATTACTGTCAGATTTTAACGATATGCTGGATAAGTTCACCCAAAATCCGGGTAAAAAACTTTGTGCACACAACGGTCAGGAATTCGATTATCCTTACATTGCGCGACGTTCATTAATTCTGGGGCTGCAAGTTCCGAAGATTCTGGATATTGCCGGAGCAAAACCCTGGGAAATAAAAGAACGTCTGCTCGACACCTTACAAATGTGGAAATTCGGCGATTACAAAAACTATACTTCACTCGATTTGCTGTGTGCCATTTTCAACATTCCAACACCTAAAGACGATATTGACGGCAGCCAGGTTGCCAAAGTTTATTATCAGGAAGGCGACCTGGACCGGATTATCCGTTATTGCGAAAAAGACACCTTAGCCTTGGCTAACCTGATGCTACGGTTTAAACGGGAACAAATCATTCCGATTGAAAATTTACTTGTAGTTTAACAGAACCAACAGGAGCTGTTTGAATAAACAAACTATTTGTCTGAGGAAAATAACTAAATTGCCGGTTCAAAACGATTGTTTTAATGAGAAAGATCATTCTTTTTATTGTTGTATTGTTCTCAATATCAACTTCAGCCCAAAACCCGGTTGATAGTTTATTGAGCCTGTGTAACAGTGGCGATGAAAAACAACTGTCAAACTGGTATCTCGAAATCTCAACTCATTTCCCAAAAGATACTTTAACAAGCAACCAATATATCCGAAAAGCCTATCAGTTGGCGGTAAAGAACAAGTACGTACCTGAACAGGCCAAAGCTATTTTCTATTTAGGCGACAATACTTTTAATTCGTTTAACTACAATAAGTCACTCCTTTTATACAACAAGGCTCTCAAGTTATATGCTTCACTAAACGACAGCCTGAATATTGCCATTTGCCATAAAACAATCGGACAATCATACTTTTCGCTTTATCAGAACCAAAAAGCGGTTACTGAATTCATTGAAGGATTGAAATATTGTGAAGCCGACAAGGAAACTACAGCAAAATTAGTTTATAACATTGGACGGACTCATTTGCGAATGCACAACATAAATGTGGCAGACAACAATTTCCGAAAAGCCCTCGCGCTGAATCAGGAAATAAACAATTTGTCCGGAATAGCTGCAAATTACAATGGCCTCGGCATGGCTTTCAAATCGATTAACCGGCTTGACTCTGCCCTTATTTATTATGTTCGGGCTCATGCGATTTACAGAAAAATAAAAAGAAAAGACAACATGGCCATTGCATTGTCGAACATTGCCGGAATATATTTAAACTATAACGACAGCATTAAAAAGTCGATCAATTATTACAATCAGGCCTGGGATATCTTCAACGACATTGGCTGGTATCAATATGAAGCTGAAATCAGGCAGGGAATTGGGTTCGCATTTTACAAACTGGGCAGATACGACCGTGCAATTGAAAATTATAAAATAAGCATGGAGGTGAACGACAAATACAATCAGGGAATTCAGATAAAAACCACCAATTACGACCTGTTGTCGAGAGCCTACGAAAAAACACAGAATTACCAGAAAGCGCTGGAATACAACAAACTTTTCATGCAATATACGGATAGCCTGCATCAAAAAGAAAAGTATGAAGAAATAATGAACCTTGAAAAAAATTACGAAATTCAAAAAAAGGAGAATGAAATTATCAAATTGCAATCAAAACAAGAATTAATTGATGTTCAGCTTCGAAAAAACAAACAGTTGAAATTACTCGGGTTCGTTACGACTTTATTGTTGCTTGGTTTTGTGTTCTTTGTCCTGATAAAATATTTCGATAAAATAAAATCAAACAAGGTTCTTGCTGAAAAGAACCAGATCATTAAAGAAAGCGAACATGAACTTCGTCTGCTGAATGCAGCAAAAAACAAGTTTTTCTCCATCATCGCCCATGATCTGAAAAATCCGTTACATTCCGTGATGGGATATTCAATGCTTCTGAGTAACGAATATGAAAAATTCACCGAAAATGAACGCAGGAAATTTGCCAAAGACATTAATCAATCCACCAATAACATTTTCCGTTTATTGCAAAACCTTCTGGAATGGACACGTTCTCAAACCGGACAATTAAATTTCGAACCACTTGAAGTTGAGTTTAAGAAGTTGATTGAGAATTCGGCAAACGTCCTTTATTCTGTAGCGCAGCAAAAAAACATTTCGATCAGTATCGATTACAATGAAGACCTGAAGCTTTTTGCCGATCCGCAAATGATCGAAACCGTTCTGCGCAACCTAATCAACAATGCCATAAAATTTACTCCTGAAAATGGCGAAATTGAAATTTCAGCAAAAGAAAACGGACAAAAAGTTGAAATTAAAATCAGAGATTCCGGGATAGGAATTTCGGAAAACGACCTGCAAAACCTTTTCAAAATCGACTCAAAAGTCAAAAGAAAAGGAACCAACAACGAAGATGGATCGGGACTAGGACTGATTCTATGCAAAGAATTCGTTGAAAAAAACAACGGAATGTTATGGGTTGAAAGTTTCCCGGGGCAGGGAAGTTCATTTTTCTTCAGCATACCTTCAAAAAAGATTGCCTGAAAGCTCGTCCACGACGGTCTTTCCGGCCCTTTTAAGTCTATAGTTTTCAGTTATAAAATGTTGTAAACAAGTATGTTCATTCATCAAAAAAAATAAACATATTTGTATTTTGACAATTTGTAAAATGAAAAATATAATCCTGACCTTATTTGTCATTCTACTTACTTTCACTGCCCGGTCTCAATCAAAGGTCGACAGTCTGCTTCTTCTTTGCGAAAAAGTAAATGATATTGAAAAGACAAGCATTTATCTAACACTATCCAAACTTACCGTTCAGGATTCGGCATTAAGTAATTGGTATAACCGGAAGGCATACCAATTGGCCGCCAAGAATAATTTATTGTCCGAAAAGGCAAAATCTGTTTATCAAACCGGGAAAATATTTTTTACTTCCAGAGATTTTACCACAGCAATCCGATATTACGAAAAAGCGATACCACTTTTCAGGCAATTAAACGACACCTCCTCCTTAACAACCTGCTACAGTTACATTGGTATCTCGAATTTTAACCTGTCGAAAAGCAAAGATGCTATTGCCAGTTATCTGGAAGGATTAAAACTGAGCAAAAACGATCCTGACTACAGCGCCGAATTGCTGGCAAACATAGGTTTGGTGCACACCGAGATGAACAATTTTAAAGAAGCGGTCAGTTATTTCAGGCAAGCCCTGAAAATTAATCAATCCATTCGTGATACCGGAAGTCTGGCAATTGACTATGATCATCTGGGAGTGTGTTATTCCGAATTCAAAATGCCTGATTCAGCCCTGGTCAATCACCATAAAGCACTTTACTTTTTTAAAAAGATTGGAAAAGAAGACCGGTATGCGGTTTCGTTATCAAACATAGCCTGGGTTCTGCCTAATTATCCGGATAGTTTGAATAAAGCCATTACTTATTTTAATATGGCCTGGACAAAATTTCAGGAATTGGGATGGAACCATTATGAAGCTGACACACAGCACGGAATCGCTTATATTTTAAGCAAACAGGGCAAACTGGACGCTTCTGTTTCAACATATAAAAACAGCATTCGTCTGGCAAAAAAATACCACAGAGAACTGTTTTTAATGAAAAAAATTCATTTGGGTCTTTCTGAAGTCTACAAACTAAAAGGAGATTACCAGAACGCCCTGGAAAGCCACATTTTATATTCCCAATATTCCGATAGTGCGGTTGAAAAACAAAAGTTTGATCAGCTGGCCGCACTCGAAAAACAATTCGATACTGAAAAGAAAGAAAATGAGATCATCCGGCTTCAGTCGAAACAGGAAATAACCGACATACAACTGAAAAAAAATAAACAGCTGAAACAACTAGGCTATGTAACAACATTGATGTTACTCGGTTTTGTATTTTTTGTTTTGCTGAAATACTTCGATAAAATAAAGCTGAATAAAATTCTGGAAGAAAAAAACCAGATCATTGAAGCCAGTGAACGGGAACTAAAAATCATTAATGCCGCGAAAAACAAGTTTTTTTCAATCATCGCCCACGACTTGAAAAATCCGCTGCATTCGGTCTTGGGATATTCATCCTTGTTAAGCAAAGATTACGAACGGTTTAGTGACCATGAGCGCCGGAAATTTGCCAATGACATTAACGTGTCGACCAATAATATATTTCGTCTTCTTCAAAACCTGCTCGAATGGTCAAGGTCCCAAACCGGAAAAATCACCTTTGAACCACTCGAAGTCGAATTGAAAAAGCTACTTGACAATTCAGTCAATGTACTTTATTCGGTTGCAGAACAAAAAAACATCCGGATAAATTTCGATTACAATGAAGAACTGAAAATATATGCAGATCCATTGATGATCGAAACCATTCTTCGAAACCTGATTAACAATGCGATAAAATTCACACCTGAAAACGGCGAAATTGCCATTGTAGCCAAACAAAACGAGAATACCATTGAAATTTGTGTCACCGATACCGGAACCGGAATTTCAGAAACTGACCGCCAAAATTTGTTCCGGATCGACTCAAAAGTAAAACGAAAAGGAACCAACAACGAGGACGGTTCAGGACTTGGATTAATCCTTTGTAAGGAATTCGTTGAAAAAAACAATGGTACTATCTGGGTCGAAAGTTCTCCGGGTATAGGAAGTACGTTTCATTTTACAGTTCCGGTAAAAGCCATTGCCTAAAACCCCGGCAAGAAAAGAAACGATGTGATTTCTATTCAACCAGCATTTGTTTGGCAAGTATTTCAGCTTTTTCAACCGACACCATTCTCTCCACAATTTTTAATGCAAACGAAAAAACGGCTCCCGGGCCACGTCCGGTAATTACATTTCCTGATTCAGTTGCCGCAACAGACAATATTTCAGCGCCATTCAACTGACTTTCAAAACCCGGGTAACAAACTGCCTTTTTACCTTTCAGAATTCCAAGATTGCCATAAACCAGCGGAGCTGCACAAATTGCTGCCAACTGTTTTTTCTCCTGATTAAACTTTGTTATCTGGGCTTTTAGTCCTTCATGAGCATTTAAATTTGATGCACCTGGCATGCCACCCGGCAACACAATTGCATCAATTTTATCGTAGCTGACTTGTTCAAAAAGAACATCTGCACTAATTTTTACCTGATGGGCCCCGGTTACAACCAGGTTTCCGGTCATCGAAACAATTTTTACATCCAGATCGGCACGTCGTAACACATCGATAATTCCAATGGCTTCAATTTCCTCGAAACCTTCGGCTAAATGAACTGCAATTTTTTTCATAGTATGGTATTTTCTACCAAAGATAAAGCTTACAAGGGGCAAAAAAAAATGACTCACATGAATTGTGAGTCATTTTAAACCGTAAAATCAACTTAAATGCGAACAAAATTATCTTTCTAATTTGCGTAGTCTTTCAATGTTTTTTCCAGTTTCTTTCTGGTAAAGAAAATCCTGCTTTTAACTGTTCCAAGCGGCAAATTCAGTTCTTCAGCAATTTCCTTGTATTTAAATCCATCCAAAAACATATTGAACGGTACTTTGTATTCATTCTCCAAAGCATTGATGCTTTTAATAATCTCTTTCGAACTGTAAATCGATTCAGGAGAAGGATAACTTTTATCTTTCGAAAATTTCAGGTGAAAATCATTATTTGAACCATCGAACGTATTTTTCGTTTTAACGTTGCGACGATAGTTATTAATGAATGTATTTTTCATGATGGTATAAATCCATGCCTTGAAATTCGTATTCTGGGTAAATTTATCCCGATATGTAAGGGCTTTTAAAAACGTTTCCTGAAGCAAGTCCTGTGCTTTTTCCTGGTCCGAAGTTAAACTCAGTGCATAATACAACAACTTGTCCTGTAATCCTAAAAGAGCGGTGTTAAATTGAAGCTGTGTCATGGCGTTCGTTTTTTTGATTGTTAATGTTACTGCAAATATAGAGTTTCATCAGACCAATTAAAGGATTTACGACTCTTTTATTCTTCGATATTTTTTATTGCTGATAAAGAAAATTTATAAGCAGAGCGGCGTGAAATGACTTTTTATCTATACGAGGCTTTACATAAGTTTGTTTTCCGATTTCAACATGTTCTTAAACAAACATTTCCGTTCTGGAAAAGCATAGAATTAAGCTATTTTTTTTGTATCTCAACAGTTATCCGATTACCGGGCAACAGACATGTCTAAATTATTATTACTTTAGCCGTCTTAATTATTTAATTCAATTATTTAATCTAAAAACATGATCAGATCCTTTAACCGGGCTGAAATGTTTACTTTCAAACGCTGGGGCAGAAAAGCGTATTCATTGTTTAGTGTGTTGAAACAGCAGGTACGTATTGGTGTACTGTTAGCTGTTTATACCACCGTTGCAATGCCTGAAATTGTGTTTGCCCAGTCAGACAGTTCGAAAGTGAGCATGGAGTATGATCTCGACGAAGTTGAGGTTAGCGCCCAAAGAGCACCTGTTGCATTCTCGCAGGTGGCACGGATTGTTTCCGTGATCGGAAGAGAAGAAATTGAGGCGGCTCCCGTCCAGAGTATTCAGGAATTACTTGAATATGCGCTGAGTGTTGATGTCCGCCAGCGCGGTGTTCACGGAATTCAGGCCGACATCTCCGTCAGGGGTGGTTCTTTCGACCAAACATTAATTCTTCTGAATGGCATCAACGTCTCCGATCCGCAAACCGGTCACCACGCCCTCAATTTACCGGTAAGTTTAAAAAATGTACAGCGTATCGAAATCCTTGAAGGTCCCGCAGCCCGAGTCTTCGGCCCGAATGCATTTTCAGGAGCAATTAACATCATTACCAATTCGGAGGGCGAATCCAATTTAAAATTCGATGTTTCGGGGGGACAGCACAAACTGGCCGATGTGAATATTTCCGGGAACCTGAGTTCCGGTGCATGGAATCATTACCTTGCATTTGACCGTAGTTCATCCGATGGGTACATCGACAACACTGATTTTAAAACCTGGAATGCTTTTTATCAAACCAAACTGAACACAAAACCGGGGACGCTTGATTTTCAGATTGGCCGCACGAATAAAGCATTTGGCGCGAACAGCTTTTACACGGCCACTTATCCGAACCAATTCGAACAAACCAAAACGACTTTTGCATCGCTAAAATTCGAAACCGGAACAAAGATTCACCTGACGCCTTCAGTCTACTGGCGTCGTCATCAGGACCGGTTCGAACTTTTCCGAGACAATCCTGCCAGTTGGTATGCCGGACACAATTATCATTTAACCGATGTTTTTGGAAGTAACCTGAATGCATGGTTTGCTTCGCGTTTCGGAAAAACTGCCTTTGGGGCTGAAATCAGAACAGAGAATGTCTGGAGTAATGTTTTAGGCGAATTACTGACGGCTCCGATTGAAGTACCAGGTGAATCTGGTCATTTTTTCACCAAATCGTATTCACGAACTACCATTTCGTATTTTGCAGAACATTCGGTTTATCTGAAAAAATTTACCCTTTCAGCAGGTGCAATGACCAATTGGATTTCGGATCTTGGATTTGGATGGAATGTTTATCCCGGAATTGATGCTTCCTATGCAATAACCGATCACTTAAAAATATACAGTTCAGCCAGTACCAGCCTTCGGATGCCAACCTTTACCGATTTATTTTATAATGGACCAACCAATACCGGAAATCCGGATTTGAAACCAGAAAAATCAATAAACTATGAAGGCGGTTTAAAAATTAACCTTAAAGGTTTTAACGGTCATACCGAGGTGTACTTCAGGCAAGGAAAAGATTTGATTGACTGGGTTCGAGAAACCGATGCCGAAAAGTGGCACACCCGGAATCTGACCAAAATAAATACAACAGGCTTTGAACTAAGTGGAAATTTCTTTCCGGAGAAAATCTGGGATAAAAACATATTCCTGACCAAACTCGGTATAAATTATTCGTATTGTACTCTTGACAAGGGAGGAACAGATGTTTTATCTTATTACGTACTCGATAATCTGAAACACAAACTGGATATTGAGATCAATCATAAAATATGGAACAAGCTAAAAGCATCGTGGAGAGCAACTTATCAGGATCGTAATGGTATGCGAACGCTTACAGAATCATACAAACCGTTTTGGTTGATAAATACCCGCATCATGTGGAAAACACCTTCGACAGAAATCTACGTTCTGGCATCTAATCTGTTCGACACCAACTATTTCGATCTGGGAATGGTTGAGCAACCCGGAAGATGGATCAGCCTTGGAATTAGTCATCAGCTTAAAATTAAATAAAATCAGGACTCCCGGCAATCCCGGGAGTTTTTTTATTACTTCAGGGAAAATGTTATATTCGCGCACTGAAAAAATATAGAACGTATGTTAAAAGGAATTTTATCGATTAGTGGTCAACCCGGATTATTCAAAATGGTGACCGAAGCAAAAAACAGCATTATTGTTGAATCCCTTCTCACAGGAAAGCGAATACCGGCCTATTCAACTGCCAAAATCAGTGCGCTGGCCGACATTTCAGTTTTTACTGAAACCGGAGAGATTCAATTAAAAGAATTATTCGGACGTTTTAAGGAACAGGAAAATGTTGTTTCAGCAAAAGCCTCAACGAACGAAATAAAGACATTTTTCGAAGAAGTTTTGCCGGAGTACGATAAAGACAGGGTCTACGTATCCGACATGAAAAAAATTCTGCAGTGGTATCAACTCCTAAATGAAAAAGATTTACTGACAGAAACTGAAGATGACAAAACTGAAGGAAAAGATTCTGAAGAGAAAGAATCAGAAGCATAAATTAAAAGCCGCATTGATCATGCGGTTTTTTTTGCCTGAATTTTCAATATTCAAAATCGAAAAGTCACCAACTATTTTTGACCACATTACCCCTAAAACAAGCGGAGTTGATTTTGTGAGGCTTTACTTTCCTGAAGTGCTTTTCGGGCTAAAATAAGTTCAAATAATTTAACGGTTGCCAGGGCATCACCAGCTGCACGGTGACGTCCATTTATTGAAATATTCAATTCTGAACATAACTTTCCGAGCGAATAGGATTTATGTCCAGGTAAAAATTTCCTGCCCATACGGACCGTACACATGGTTTTCCGTTCGTAATTATATCCCAGCCGCTTAAATTCTTCCTGAACAAACCGGTAATCGAAACTCACATTGTGGGCCACAAATATTTTATCGGTAGTCATTTCGACAATCTTTTTTGCCACTTCAAAAAATTTGGGGGCATTCCGGACCATCTCATTATCAATTCCGGTTAAATTGGTAATCAATCCGGGAATATAACATTCCGGATTGATCAGACTTGAAAACGATCCAGTAATTTCAAAGCCATTGTGAATATAAATTGCAATCTCAGTAATCTTTCCTGTTTTTGCAGCCTGTCCGGTAGTTTCAATATCAATTATTGCGTACAATTTCTTTCTATTTGGAGTAAAAATAAGATTAATGAATTTTAAAGAAACACATTCGTGCTTTTTTTATTTTCCAATGAATATTCAGTCACCATTTTTTCATATTTAGCTCTAAACGTGAGATTGCCTCCGATTTTCTGTTGATAACTTTTTCGTTTGAAAAACTGAAAGTCTGCGAGGTTTTCATAGAGGGTGTTTTATATTTTTTGTAGGTGAATACGCCATTCCCGTGGGCTTGAAAATAGTTCTCGTTCTCTTTTATTATTTTATATTTGA
>JBASYJ010000020.1:0-9093 GCA_049277435.1 Prolixibacteraceae bacterium | reverse complement strand
CAGAGTATTTATTCCATTTCGGATCGAATACTTTTTAAAAAGCCAAAATGTATAACATACCAGAATCTTTAAAAACGGAAATTGGTGACTTTGCCAAACATGTAACTGATTTTCGCAACGGTGAAATCGAGGCCGTCAAATTCAAAGCTATTCGTGTGCCAATGGGTATTTACGAACAACGAGCAAACGGAACTTTTATGGTGCGGGTACGATGCGCTGCAGGAATGATAAGTCCAACACAACTAAAGAAGTTGGCCCTTCTGGCTCAAAAAGAGGAAACAGAACCAATTCACATCACCACGCGTCAGGAGTTGCAACTGCATAATGTTAGCTTGGAACAAGCGCCAAATATTCTGGAACAACTTTACCAAATGGATCTTTCATCCAGAGGCGGTGGTGGAAATACAGTGCGCAATATCATGGCTTCGGATGATGCCGGAATCTCGACTGATGAAATTTTTGATGTTACACCTTATGCTTTAGCTTTAACCAATACCCTGATTGCAGAATTGGATTCGTGGTCGTTGCCTCGTAAATATAAAATTGCTTTGGCCGGAAATGATTTGGATAATGCCAACGCCACTTTCAGCGATTTGGGATTGATCGCCACCATCCGTTCAGGAGAAAAAGGATTTAAAGTCTACATTGGCGGAGGGCTCGGATCAAAACCTACTGCCGGATTCAAATTATCGGACTTTATCCCGGCCACCGACATACTATATGTAGGCGAAGCTTTAAAAATATTGTTTTCGGAACATGGGAACCGACGGAACAAACACAAAGCCCGGATTCGCTACATAATATACAAATTGGGAGAAGAGCGGGTATTCGAACTATTCTATGAAATTTTAGACCGTTTGAAGTCTGAAGGCAAGTATGAATTGGTCCTTCCTGAAGTTTCACCAGAGATATATGCAACCAGTGTAATTGATTTTAATCCTGCCAATGAAATCCTGGGAAAATGGCAAAAAAGGTACGTTAGGAAGCAAAAACAGAGCGGATTTTATGCCGTCGAAATACCATTCAATCAGGGTATGGCAAAGGCTGAAACACTCATCCGTCTGGCAGATTTTCTAACTCCTCTGGGGGACGATGTAATTCGTTTTACGATGAGACAGAACATCTTACTTCGCAATATACCGGGTCCAATCTTAAACGAATTGTATCAGTTACTAAAAGATCTGGGTATTGAAGTCGATCAGCCCCGTATCCTGAATTCGTTGGTGGCCTGTACCGGTGCTGATACCTGCCGTCTGGGCATCTGTCTTGCCAGAGGGGCATCTTCTGCAATAAAAGAATCTTTGTCCGGTATTTCAGAAAGTCAACTCGATAAATTGAGCAATGTAAATATCAATTTGTCAGGCTGTCCCAATTCCTGCGGACAACATTCGTTATCGCAAATCGGATTTTATGGAAAAGCATCGAGAAATGATCGTCTATATCCGGCTTATAATATGGTCGCCGGAGGACGAACTGGTGATAAAACAGCCCAACTGGCCTCTAAATATGGTGAAATCAGTGCACACGATCTGCCTCAGTTTACTGCTCAGCTATTGGAACGATGGAGTTTAAAGCAGGACCAATTTGCTGATTTTAATGCTTATCTGGAACAAGATGGTAAAGCTGATATTACTGAATTATTAAGCAGTTACGAATCAATTCCTTCGTTTGAGAAAGATAAAAATTATTATTTTGATTGGGGTGCAGAGGAGATTTTCTCTCTAAAAGGGAAAGGTACGGCTGAATGTTCCGCCGGAATGTTTGACATGATTGATTTTGACCGGGATGCTATTCTTGACATTCAAAAAGGTATTGAACACAGCCATGATCAGGAATTGATTAACAAATCGCTCTTTGGGATTATTTTTCATGCCTCACGTATGCTGCTCGTCACACGTGGGATAGAACCCAATAACCGGGAGGAAGTTTTCAGCTCATTCATTCAATCATTCATCGAAGAAGGACACGTTGATCAGGCATTTGAACCAATTGTCCGTCGTGCAATGGAAACACCGCAGTCAACTTTCATTCAGTTCAAAACCTCAATTGAGACCTTGGCAACTGCTGTAATTAACTTGTACAACAACATGGATGATTCGCTTCAATTTAAAATAAGCAAAGAAATTCCGCTTGAAAATTCGGTGATTTCCATTCATTCAGATGAAAAACGATTTAAGGATTTTAGGGGTGTAGCCTGTCCGATGAATTTTGTAAAAACCAAAATCGAACTGGCCAGTATGAAAAGTGGAGAACTGCTTGAAATACTACTGGATGATGGCGCACCAATTCAGAATGTTCCTGGTTCGGTACGCAACGAAGGGCATCATGTTCTGGAAGAAAAAAAGGAAGAAAATTTCTGGTCAGTTCTGATCCGGAAACAATAGGAAAAAATGTGAGTACCGAAGTACCAAAGTTTGCAATAAATCTACCCACAATACAGCTCCCCATACCTAAAACATGGTATAAAAAATACTCCAAATGAGGTATTGTTAGGGCTGAAAAACACTTCAATCTTTGTATAAAACAAAAACAAAAAAATCATGTCAAAAATAGCAGCAAAATTAACCGACTTAATTGGGAATACGCCTTTACTTGAACTTTCCAATTTCAACCTGAAACATCAACTGGAATCCAGATTAATCGCCAAGCTGGAATATTTTAATCCGGGCGGAAGTGTAAAAGACCGTATTGGCAATGCCATGATTAGCCATGCTGAAGCGCGTGGTATTCTTAAACCCGGTTCAGTAATTATTGAACCAACCAGCGGAAACACTGGCATCGCTTTGGCTTTTGTATCAGCAGCAAAGGGGTACAGGTTGATTTTAACGATGCCTGAAACCATGTCAATTGAACGCAGAAACCTGCTGAAAGCCCTTGGAGCGGAACTGGTGCTTACTCCAGGAAGTGAAGGTATGAACGGTGCAATTAAAAAGGCAGTCGAACTGGCAGAGAATACACCCAACTCTTTTATTCCCCAACAATTTAAAAATCCGGCCAATCCTGAAATTCACCGAAATACAACAGCCAATGAAATATGGAATGACACCGATGGTGAGGTTGATATTTTCGTAGCAGGAATTGGAACTGGCGGAACAATTACCGGTGTAGGAGAAGTTTTGAAAGCAAAGAAACCATCTGTTCAGATCATTGCAGTTGAACCAGATGGATCACCTGTTATCTCTGGTGGAAGGCCTGGGCCACACAAAATACAGGGAATCGGGGCAGGTTTTATCCCGGAAGTTCTGAATCGGTCGGTGATCGACGAAATTATTACCGTAAGTAATGAGGATGCTTTTGAAACCAGTCGTGAACTGGCGCGTTCGGAAGGCTTATTGGTCGGAATATCTTCAGGAGCTGCTGTGTATGCTGCTTTGGAAGTAGCAAAACGTCCGGAAAATAAAGGAAAATCGATTGTAGTTATTCTTCCGGATTCGGGAGAAAGATACCTTTCAACTTTACTTTATCAATTTAAAGAAGAGCCGGCCGAATTATCTGCAGATTAATTATAAAACGAAATGTCATGAGCAAAATACAAGTAAACGGGAAAGTACAGGAATTTGAAACACCAACAGTTTCTATTATCGAATTGATTAAACTCAATAATGTGCCGCAACCTGAAATGGTTTCGGTACAGCTGAACAGCGAATTTGTTGACAGAAACGACTTTGGTTCTACTCTGGTTAAAGATAATGACGAAGTCGATTTTCTGTACTTCATGGGTGGAGGAAGTCAATCCTTTTTGCAACTAATCTAATCCAACCAGAACGATGGACTTTACAGAAGATCAAATACAACGATACAGCCGACACATTATCCTTCAAGATGTGGGTGTGGAAGGGCAGGAAAAAATCAACAACGGAAAAGTGTTGATTGTGGGTGCCGGAGGTTTAGGAGCTCCTGTTGCACTTTACCTCGCTGCCGCAGGCGTTGGCACTATTGGAATTATCGATGGCGATGTAGTCGATTTGTCGAACCTGCAACGACAGGTTATTCATTTCACTCCTGATGTAAATAAGGCCAAAGTGATTTCAGCGAAAGAGAAGATCAACCAATTAAATCCTGATGTAAAAGTGATTACTTATCACAAATTACTAACGGTGGAAAATGCGTTGGACATTATTAAGGAATACGATTTTGTAGTTGACGGGACGGATAATTTTCCTGTAAAATTTCTGATTAACGATGCTTGCATTCAGGCCGGAAAACCATTTTCACACGGTGGCATATTACGTTTTGATGGCCAGACAATGACCGTTTTGCCGGGAACAGCTTGTTACCAATGTGTTTTTCAGGCACCGCCACCTCCTAATGCTGTGCCAACCTGTTCACAGGCTGGCGTTTTGGGAGCCATTGCAGGAATGTTGGGAACCATTCAGGCTGCTGAAGTATTGAAATACCTAACCGGAGTTGGCGATTTGTTGACCAACCGGTTGCTGACTTTCAATGCCAAAACAATGGAATTCCGCACGATTAAGGTGAAACACAATCATAACTGCGCAGTTTGCGGAGATCATCCAACGATTACAGAATTGGTTGATTACGAACAGGCAACCTGTGAAATTAAAAGCAAACATTAAATTATGGAAACCCCGGAATTTACACCAGAAAGTCAGGCGAAAGCACAAAAAAAGCTTTCTCTCATTAGTTTTAGCGGCGATTTCGACAAGCTGGTAGCAACTTTTACGCTGGCCACTGGTGCAGCGGCAGTCGGCTATGATGTAAATATTTTCTTTACTTTCTGGGGACTCAATGCGATTAAAAAAGAACAGGGTCGTGCTTTTGTCGGAAAAGGATTCCTGCCAAAGATGTTTGGCTTTTTCATGGGCGGCTTACGGAGTGCGCCAGTCAGCAGGCTAAATTTTATGGGATTTAGTCCGAAGATATTTCGATACCTGATGCGAAAGAAAAACGTTGCCACCCTCGAAGAACTGGTTGAAGCGGCAAAAATTCTGGAAATCAACATGTATGCCTGCGAAATGGCCATGCACATCCTTGGTCTTGAAAAAAGCGACTTCATTCATGAAGTAAAAGGTGTTCTGGGTGTTGCAACTTTCCTCGACTTATCTGAAGGGGGAAGAACCATATTTATATAATCAATTAAATCAAAAAGAATGAACGTTTTCAAATTAGATATTACCCGCGAACATTGCCCGATGACGTTTGTGAAAACCAAGATCGCGTTGTCAAAACTTAATGCAGGCGAAGTCCTTGAAGTTATACTATCAGAAGGTGAGCCACTTGAAAATGTACCTAGAAGCTCGAGTGAACAAGGCTTTAAAGTATTGGAAGTTTCGCATGTTGAAGGCCTTATTCATAGAGTTCTTATTCAGAAATAACAATTCAAGCTATGCTCCAAATACCGCAAAAAATTATTAATGATCTTTTTGATCACGCCAAAACTGGTTTACCTGAAGAAGTTTGTGGCTATCTGGCTGGCACTAGCAGAGAAGTTACCAAGCTGTTTCGGTTAACAAATGTCGATCACAGTAACGAACATTTTTCGTTCGATCCGGCCGAGCAATTTCATGTTGTACGTGAAGTCCGGAAAGCAGGTCTGGAGATCCTGGCCAATTACCACAGTCATCCTGAAACGCCTGCCAGGCCTTCGCAAGAAGATATTCGGCTGGCTTTCGATCCGAATATTAGCTATGTGATTGTTTCGCTGGCAGCCGAAGTGCCTGAGATTAAGTCATTCCGGATTCAGAATGGAGAAGTTGAAAAAGAAGAAATTCAGATTGTTTCTTAAAGAGATTTAAACAGATTAAAAAATACATTATCATGGTCAGACCAACCTTTTTTATTGGCGAAGAATTGTCGGTTATAACCAGACAATGGCTTCACAGACAACAAATTCAGTTTATTGAATTTCCAATGCGGAAAATTGAGAAGTTGGTAAGCGGAACTTTCGATGCTTACTTATTTTTTAGTCCATCCGCAATCGACAATTTTAAAAATTCAGGAAATTTTCCGCATCCAACCTCTTTGTTGTTTGCGAATGAAAACTCAACTGCCCGGGCTGCCTGGCGGTTTTTTACCAACAAAGTTCATACTTCGCCGATTCCGGAGGAACTGTCGTTTGTTCAATATTCGATTTTCCGCTGGATGAAGGAGAACAAATTTGATCTTTTAGCTGAATAAAGAACTATCCCTTATTGTAAATATCCTGAATTACCAATCCGGCCAATGTAAAACCATAAATGGCGGTAACATGAGCCACCGTTCCATTAATAACTGCTTTTAAGCTACACCATTCATGATCAGCCAAATCCGGATCTCCCGGTGCATTTTTGGATTTCAGACACATACAATAGTTAAATGTCGTATACCGGTCCTGATAAGGCTTTCAGCACACCAACTACCAACTCCACCTACCCCAAAAATTATTACCTTTTTATTGGCAATATCATTCATTTTCTCTTTCCCAAACAACAACTCTGTGCGTTGAAATATACCTTTTTCAGATGCCATCAATCAATCAATAATTTAAAATTATAATTTCTATTTGTCCAAAAGGAGGCTGCAAATTTATTAAAAAAGTACACCTGTTACTTTCTATTAGTTATTGAAGAAAATTAAATCCTTGTGGGAAGCTTGGGGGTAAAAAAGATGAAAATTATTTGCTTTGATGAAACAGTATTTGTTCTGACATGTCTACAACAAAAAAAGTAATCAAAATAAATTATTATACAGATTATTAGTTACTTAAACTCATATTCTTCGAAACATTGAAAATATATTTCAAAAAAAAGTAGGGTCAGTACCGCAAATCACGGATATAGGTTAAAACAAATAAATATTTAACTTTTATAAAATTCAAAACATGAAAACTTCAATTAAGATTTTACTAGCAATTTTTACTTTCACTTTTGTTTCCTGTCAAAAGAATGACACTATTGAACCAGCCGCAGACTTGAGTTCAGCTCAATTAAAATCTGCGACTATGGCAGTTAATGATGTGGCTGTAGAGAGTGTTTCAGAAGAAGTAAATTACGAAACCTATTTTTATGGCGAATACGAACAAATGCTTCGTGGATTTGCTCGCATGAAAGGTTCAAATGGTAATTTACTTTCAGGCATGGGTAATATGCATTATATGAATGGTCAGGCACCCATCGTAAAAATAGACACTGCAGCGATGGGTTATCCGATGACTATCACTGTCGATTACGGGAAAAGCACTGAAACGCAGAGAGGAATGATGATGAGTGGCAAAGTAGTCATTGAGCTTTCAGGTCCAAAAAACGTCGATGGAAGCATGCGTACTACAACTTATGTTGGTTGTGTAATTGATTCAATTGGAATCTCAGGAACAAGCAAGGAAACTTTTAGTGGTAACAATACAACTACCCGTAAAATGACAACGATTAGTGATGTCACTTTCACTTTAGCTGATGGAACTGTAATCCACCGAATTGGCAATAGCATGAGAGACTGGATGAAAGGTCTTGATACTCCACTTGACCGTGAAGATGACATGATGCAGGTTACCGGAACAATAAATGTGACCAGCTCCAACGGTGATACTTATTCACGTGAAATAACCGATCCGCTGATTCGCCTGGGAGATTGCAATTATCCGGTGCAAGGTAAAGTACAGTATACTAAAAATGGAAGTAAACTTGCAATGTTGGATTACGGAACTGGCACTTGCGATAATTTAGCAAATCTGACTACCAATGGAACGACTGTTGAAATTACTTTAAAAGATCATCACATGCCAACAATTAACCACTCTGGAAATATGAATGGTGGAAACATGGGGAACAATGGAAATATGGGTGGTAACGGAAACATGGGTGGTAATGGCAATTCAAGTGGTTCTACATCGAATGGAAATACAACCGGAACCGGCTCTATGAATGGAAGTGGAAATAATGGAGGTACTTCAACCATGGGTGGAATGAATGGAATGGGCAGTGGCGGACATTAAGATAATAAGATTTCATTAGAGGAGAAATCTTATTCCGATTTCTCCTCTAATGAATCATTTAAATTCCATTAATCAATTCATCTAAAACAAACTCTATAATGAGACACAAAATATTAATCCTGGCTATTACAATTTCAATATTTATTGGCTTTACCAGTTGCATGGGTGTTGCACATTTGGGGCATTCTGCAATTAATACCGAAACAGATCAACAATATCAAAACAATCAGGAAATAGCACCAAATCATTCGGATGTTTATACTTGCACTATGCATCCGGAAGTAATTTCAGAACAACCAGGCTACTGTCCAAAGTGCGGAATGAAATTAGTACTTCAAAGCTCAATTGCTAATTCAAACGGGTCGATGAAAATGGGCTGCATGAATATGTCGGAACCCAACAATCACAAATCACATGTTGGAATGTATATGGGTGGTGGTGTCGTTATGGTTGGAATGATGGCGCTAATGGTTTTACGATTTTTGTAAGTAGGATAATGAAAATAAAAGTTCAGCTATTTTCGTCTATCTTTGAAGCAGATGAAAACTGAGCGAAGTTGAAAAAAGAAGAATTCAAAACCCTGTTCAATACCTACTTTGAAGATGTGCGAAGGTACGTTCTTTACCGGTCAGGGAATGATGAAATTGCCACAGATATTGCTCAGGACACTTTCCTTCGGATTTGGGAAAAACAAAGCACGATTGATCAGAAAACAGTCAAAGGCTTACTCTTCAAAATTGCAGGTGATTTATTTATTAATCAATACCGTCGGGATAAGGTAGCTTTTAACTTCTTCAATACATTCCAGCCGAACAATAAAAGCACAACACCAGAAGACGAGTTGAATTTTCAGGAATTGCAAAAGGCATATGAAAAAGCTTTGAAATCGATGCCTGAAAAACAACGAACGGTTTTTCTGATGAACCGTATTGACGAATTGAAATACAAGGAAATAGCCGATCATCTCGGTTTAAGTGTGAAAGCCATTGAAAAAAGGATGAGCCAGGCTCTTGAACATTTAAAAATACATTTGAAAGATAAAATATCGGGCATCATATTATTTTTTCTGGGATACAGGATACAACGCATTAAAACTGAAAATCGAAAGTGAAACAAAACGACAAACATATTGATCTGACTTCTATTGACCGACAAAGCAAAGC
>JBASYJ010000019.1:0-17575 GCA_049277435.1 Prolixibacteraceae bacterium | reverse complement strand
TCTTTTTACAATTCCTTGATCCTGATATTTCTGAATCTCAATTCCGAACCATGTCCAAGAAAGCCGATGTATCCTTTATGACGCAATAATCCAGGGTGATCTTTATGATCGGCGGTTCCGTTTTTGCTTGCTTCCTTCATGTTTCCTTCCAGAATTACGGTTCCGTTCAGGGTAATTTTCAGATCATCGCCCTTTACAATTACTTCCTCGGTATTCCATTCCCCAACCGGTTTCAGGAATCCTCTTTTGGCAGCGATAATTCCGTAAACTGAACCATGATATTGATACGGTTCCAGTTCCTTGTAAATTGCTGCAGTGTTATCCAGAATCTGTAATTCCTTTCCCACATAAGCTGCATCACCTTCCAGTGGTGCATGAATTCCAAGTCCGTTATTGGCTCCGGGAGTTAGCTGAAATTCGAACCTGAAAATAAAATCGGAATATTCCTTTTCGGTAAATAAATTTCCATGCTCACCTTCCTGCGGATTAATGTGAATCATGCCATCTTCAGCAGTGTAATCTACTTTATTTCCCTGCCAGTTGTTGAGGTCTTTACCATTGAACAGCAATTTAAACCCTTCTGCTTTCTCCTGAGGACTTAAGCTAATTTCAGCCATGTTCAACTCCTTCACAAACAAATTCCGGAAAGCCAGGTCCGTTCCGTGTGCCTGCAATTCAATCGCTTCTTTCGCAAAAACCGGAAGTGAACGATCCCAGTAATTTTCCATCACCACATTATCGACTACCAAAATGCCGTTCAGGAAAACGGTAACGCGATCGCCAACCATTTTAATCCTGAAAGTATTCCAGTCACCAATGGCATTATCGGCCAAAACCAGCGGCTTGCTTGGATTTATTTGATTGTTGTATAAACCTCCTGAACCGACTTGCGCACCCACATCAACGCGCGAGGTATCCCAGATTTGCACCTGTGGTGTTCCACGAAGATAAATGCCACTATCACCGTTTTTACTAATTTTCCAGTCGACCAGCATCTCGAAATCGCCGTATAATTTTTCGGTACAGAGATTATCGCCTTCACCGTTGAAATTAATGTATCCATCTTTTACCGACCAGTTATTCCGCATCTTTGAATCTGCTGCAATCTGATTTTTAGCTAATTCTGCCGGAGTCATTTTTGCACGCTCCACAGGATTTTTCACCAGACCATGCCAGCCGCTTAAATCCTTCCCGTTAAAAATGCTCACAAAACCCTTTTCCTTTGGCATTTTTTCGAGGTATTCACGCACATCAATCACATCGTACTGGCTATCCTGACCAGTCATTTTACTCATTACTTTAGTCAGGACTCCGGAAACAAATTCTCCGGAAAGTCCGTTCTTTTCCCCGGAGGAAGGCAGAGCCAGCTGTTTTGCAGTTGCAGCTGCAACCGCACTCATGGCAGAATCGTCGAGGTAATTTGCAACGAAAACCAGTGAAAGAAATGTTTTTACATTTCCTGCAGCCTGGATGATCCTGATTTTTTCATCCGGTGAAGAACATTTGGGCATTAGTTTTTCAATTAACAGCAACTTTTGATCGTCGGGCAATTCAGATTCGAGAGTAATCCGGAGATAAGATTTTAATGCATCATTTCTGTTCGATTGAAGTTCAGGATTCGAAAAAGCAGCAAATAAATAAGGCAGAGCAGAAACATCTTTCCATGAGGTGAGTGCAGCAAATGCCGGCTCGCTCGCTGACTGATTTCCGTTTTTCATCAATTCAACCACCGTTTTTAAAGCTTTTGGGTGATCAAGCGACGATAAAACCGGAATCAGTTTATCCGTTTGCGTATCATTTGTAATTTCGTTCAGGATTAAGTTTACATCAGGTTTTACTTCTCCTGAATAGATTGTAATCAAGGCTTCCTGTATGTCTTTTAACGATTTTTTGTCGCTGGTATTTTTCAGCAATGCAACTAATTCAGCCGCATTCTCAGATTTAGAAACATGAGCAAGAGCCGAAAAAGCTGCGTTTCTGAGATCCGGATCTTCCGACTGGCAGAGTTTCATGATTTGCGGGTAGGATTCAATAGCACGTCGTGCTCCCAAAACACGGACCAGCACAATTTTACCGGCATTGTTCATTTCATCAAGAACCTCAGACAATTGTCCACATTCCGTTACTGAACAGGTGTTCAGCAATGCTTTTTCAATTTCAGCCTGCTCAACTGCGCTATTTGATTTATTCAACTGTTCGAGCAAAACCGGAATTGCTTTGGCTTTCTGATTGATTGCCAGCGAACGGATAGCTTCTGTCTGAACAATTTCATCTCCGGAAGACAAATTCGGGATAATTGCTTTCTGCAGGACCTCTGTTTCCGGACGATTGGCCAAAAAATGCAGAAGTTCAGCCTGAGTTTCAGCAGGTGCTTTTTTTATGGCTGAAATCCATGAGCCAATGATTTCACTGTTTAGTTGAGTTTCTGCACGATTAAGAACGGCATTGCGATAGGCTTTATTTTTATTCTTTATTTCTTTCAGGAATAATGAATTTGTAGCAAATCCCGGAACAGTGAGTGCCGATGAACGGTAAATTAACTGATTTTCCTGTGTACAGTTTTTCATGATTCCGTCACACAATTGATTGCTCAGTTTGGTTTCGCCCTGCTCAGCCAGACGTTTGGCATATTGAAGATAAGACACCATGGTTTCAGCATTATCATTCTTAAAGTTGGCAGCTTTTGCAGCGGCCTTAAAAGTTGATACTGATTCTTTTCCACCGATGTTTGCCAGCGCTGCAAGAGCCTGTCTTAAGGTTTCTCCTTTTTCAGTCTGAGCCAGTTTTATCAGATTATTTTCAGCCGGCTGATATTTTAATACACCAAGTGTTTTTATCATGGATTGAAGCTGCAACTCTTTTTTATTCAGCAAATTATTTAGGATTATTGCTCCCGCATCCGGAGTGCCCTTGCTTTCCAAAACAGCCAGAGCAGGTTCATATAAATCATCCGAATTCAGATATTTTTCCATTGCGGCAACCGATTCGCTACCACCACAGTATTGCAGTCTCCGGATAAAAAATGCTTTTACTTCTTTATCAGTCGCTTTTCCGAGGGCAGTCAGAATGGATCGTTCAACCAACTGCTTTTCTTTTTCCCTGGTTGGAGCGCCTGCATACTGGGCGAGGCTTTCCAATGCAAATCGGGCCTGAGTGTCATTGCCTGTTCCCGGAGGAACGATCATATCACAGAATTTGGAAATTCCCGGAGCACCGGTTTCCAGAATCTGAATCATCAGCTTGCTGGTGTGTTCACCATTTTGTGCCGGAAACTGGGCCAAAACATCGGCAACTTTGGTGTCGAGTGTCCGGTTATCCTGACTAAATGCCGGAACTGTCAGGAAAAGAGACAGTAAGATTGATAATATATTTCTTGAAAATTTTTTCATAAAATTGTGTTTTAATAATTTACCTGGTTGCAATTAAAAAATCGCATGACTCAACTTGGAATTTGAAATCTGGAACTATATTTTCCATTCCCCCCGCATGGGCTGATTAATCAGCCGATTGGCTTCATCGTCATTGATAAAAGTCTGGCTAAGCGGATCAAATTCCAGTGTTCGTCCTAATTTCAGTGCAATTCCTCCCATATTTACAATGGTTGCAGATCGAAAACCATTAAGTTCATTTAGTGCAAATTTCTGGCGGGTACGGACCGATTCACTGAAAAGTCCAATTTGTGGTTCAGGATCGGGCAGGGTGTCAATCAGCTCTTTCAGGTTTGGAATATCCGATTTAAAACCTTTGTAAATTTTACCATTCGGACCTTCAATATAAGCTGCGTTTTGGTCTTTATTTTCTCCATCGAGAATGATCTGACAACCATCGGCATAGGTGTAGGTGATTCTTCTCCAGGTCCCTACCGCATCATAATGTTGCTGAGGCGCATCCACTTCCACTTTAACGGGGCTGGTATCATCCTTGCCCAGAAAATACTGGACCGGATCAATATAATGTTGTCCCATATCGCCGAGACCACCGCTGTCATAATCCCAGTATCCACGGAAAGTCTGGTGAACCCGGTGTGGATTGTATGGTTTTTCAGGAGCAGGTCCGAGCCACATATTATAATCGAGTACACCGGGAACTGGCTGAGGAGTTAAATTTGGCTTACCAACCCAGTAGAATTTCCAGTTGAAACCGGTTACTCCGCTGATTGTAACTTTTAAAGGCCAACCAAGAATGCCGCTTTCAACCACTTTTTTAAGTGGTTTTACAGGAGTTCCCAGTCCGTAAAAATTATCTTTAAACCTGAACCAGGTATTGAGGCGGAACATTTTACCAGTTGCGTTAATTGCTTCAACAACCCGCTTTCCTTCTCCGATTGTTCGGGTCATTGGCTTTTCGCACCATACGTCTTTACCGGCCTGTGCTGCCATGACCGACATAATTCCGTGCCAGTGTGGTGGTGTAGCAATGTGTACAATGTCGATGTCGGGACGAAGAAGTAATTCACGAAAATCGGAATATCCTTTTACTTCCGGACCAACTTTTTTAAGTGTGCTGGATAAATGGTTTTTGTCAACATCACAAATGGCAAGCAGCCTGGTGCCTTCGTATTCAATATGCCCCTGGCCCATTCCTCCAACGCCGATGATGGCTTTGGTAAGCTGATCGCTTGGGGAGATAAATCCATTTCCACCTAAAACGTACCTTGGAACAATAGTTATTCCGGCAGCTATTGCCATCGATTTTTTAAGAAAGTCGCGGCGATTGTTCGTTTTTTCAGTCATATCATTAGATTTTGGTAAGATTTGTTTTTGAACTGTTAAGTTACGGCAAAGAAAGAAATCCGGGTATAAAATGAGGGGTAACAAATGGGGTAATGCCGGCAGATAATTACATGTTCTTTACCATAGTTGCCGGGTAAAATTATTAAGCAGGAAATATGTCACAACTACATTACTTTCATTATTTTCAATGTAATTAGTCTGCAAAGGTTGAGTAACAATGTTGATGAAGACAAATCGGCGTAGCTGTTAAATCATTGCAGAATATCGTATTCCAAAAGTAAGACAGGTGGCGAAATAACCTGAACGAGTTGTGGTTTATGGTTTTATAAACTATTCTTCGGAGTCATTCTCATGATCAATAAATGACTTGAAATCACTTGGATACTTTTCCTTATAAAGTTCAAAATACAACTTGCAGAAATTATCAAAAGCCGAATGAGCAAGGCTCAGTTTGCCGTGACGAATCAGGATACTTATTTTCTTGCCTAAGGCAGTTTCGTTTAGCGGATCGTTAATGCTGATCACTTCAGCAAGATCAAGAAGCAGGGAGTCGAAATTTTCTTCCGGAAGTAATTGAAACATTTTAAGACCAAACCCGATGATTTTGCTGCTCATCCGGTCAACATACGGATCGATCCAGGACTCGTTCATGTTTGGGAAAAGCGTGCCTTTTTTCAGAATAGGTAGCAATACGGTAAGATCCTTTTTTGCTTTTTCCACATCAGTAGTTAAATCCGGTTCGTGTAACTTTGCTTCAACATAAGAGAGATCAACAAAATAGTTGTCTGCAAATTCAAGCTTCCAGAGTTTATCCTGAAAAACCAGTTTTATTTCTGAACACGAATTCAGCAAGGCTTTAAGGTTCTGAATGTTTGTCCCCCGAATATTCTTTGTTTTCGGTACGCTCATTCCCGGCCATAATAAGTCAGACATTTTTTTCGAGCTGATTCCTTTTTCACTTTCCACACTGTGCAGGAAAATGAGTACGAACAGTTGTTTTAATTTAGGAGAAAATTTTAAACTTATGTCTTTCCCTTCGGCGTTGATGACTTTCAGTCCGCCGAAGCAATTGATTTGTTCCTGTTTGTGAAGAAAAGAAGATGTCTCTTTTATTTTGTGATCAGCATAATTTACTGGCTGTATTTTGACAACATTTTCGGAAAGTGTTCTTCGGTTCTTCTTTCTGTAGAAAATAAAGGCAAATAAACTCAATACTAAAAAGATACCCACTATCCAACTTGTGGGTAAATAATGTCTGGCATGATTAACTGACAAAAATTCGTTTTGCATTTGGTCTTCATTCAGCTCTCTGTCCCATATCCTGATTTCGTATATGTAACCTACAAAATATTCCTCCCACAGGTTACTCCCGATCAGCATGGTAAAGTCCGATTGGGAATAAGGAGTTAATAAGCTTATTTTTTCAGTTAGCTTGCCATTCAGATAAAAACTGATTTGGTTGTCGGAAACAGAATGTACCAATCCGATAAATGACCATTGATTAACCGGAATTATCGTTTTTAATGAGAAATAATCTTTAATCCCCTGCACTGTAAAAGTTAACATGCCATCGTGAATTTTCAGCACAAAGTCTTTGCCTTTACCTAAAATACAATTGTTATTTCCTAATTCAGTTGGTTTTATCCATGCCGTAATACTGAAATTGGGTTTTAGTGCAGACCGGCTCATCAAACCACCGTCAACGTATGCCTTCCCGGCGAATTGAGCACAGTTGTCAAGAGTTTCGTCTTTTTTGAAATCAAGACTGTAATTGATGATTTCAGCATCATTTTTCCGTTTCAGATTCTGCACCCTTTTTGAAAAGATGAAATGATCTGTCAGCCCAAAATCAGGATCAAGCGGAACAGCATTAAAAATTTTCATATTCCCGAGATTTTCCGGACTTGGAAGGATAATGTCAGGAGAAAATTGAAATCCTGCCTTGTAAGGAGTTAGTGCCGAACTATTTGATGGATTAATTGGGAAGCTGAAATAGCCATTCGTTTTTCTATTTGGAAAATCTTTCCATGAAACCTCGGAGAGTAAAAGATCGCCATTCCTGATTACCCCGAATATCTTTGGATGCCTGTTCAGGCTGTCAATAATAGTGGTCGCTGCCCAAATGTTTTGTGAATTAACCTGAATAAAATTTGGAAGTTTCCCGGTATGCTCCCAAAACCGGATAAAATAGTCGAGTGAGGGGATGGACCCGGAATCGGCAACTAACCACAACAATTCCCGGTTGGTAAGTTCTTTCTGCATGATTTCCGGAGTATCCGAAATCATGATCTTATCCAGATCGTGACCATACAGTTGAAATATTCCGGAATTGAGTCGATTCTTTACCAGGCTATCTTCGTCAGAAATTATCATGACCGGAAGATTATTTGCTGAAATTTTTGCCTTCAGATCAGCTAATTTTCCCTTCAGTTTATCTGTAGAGAGAAAGGCCAGTGGAATCTTTTTCTGAATTAGCGAATCCAGCTGGCCTGAAACAAGCTGTTCCGGATTAATTAGCAAATGGGTTTTCAAGCGGACTGATTGCCTGAAAGAGTCAGGAAGAAAAACCTCATTGTCTGTTTGAATGCGGGCGAAACCCGACAAGCAACAAAGCAACAAGATCAACAAAAACTGATATGATTTTATTATATGGTGCAAAATAATCTGAAGTGATTGGTAAATCACAAACGTATAAAAAACCGGGAATTTTTCTTGTCAAATTGATGGCTTTATTTATATTGGAATTCAAGCTGTGTTTATTAGATATTACCATCCATCCGGTTAAAATATAATTTGTGATTCAAGACACTTTTGATGTTTCGCTTCAGGGTGAATGTTGTGATCTGTCATTTTAAACTCCGTTGTAAGGATAAATTATTTAGCAGGAAATATGTGAAATTAAATATTTGGTCGAAATTGAAATTGACCAAATCTTTAATTGAGGATGGTTTTTTCTCAATGACTCTTTTCATACATTTGTAAAATACTATTTATCCGCCCTTACTAATTTTCAGTCTCATGGAATCCCAAACCAATCCGCAACTCGAACTTGCGTTTAATTTTCTTCAGTTTACCAATCAAAATATTTTCCTGACCGGAAAAGCAGGAACCGGCAAAACCACTTTTTTGCGAAACCTGAAGAAAATGTCACCCAAACGAATGGTTGTGGTGGCGCCAACCGGTGTGGCGGCAATCAATGCAGGCGGGGTTACGATTCATTCATTTTTCCAGATGTCGTTTGGGCCGCAGATTCCGGTCGATCCTGATCAGCAGCGCCAAATGGCAGTTCCGGCCGATGGAAATGTGGCTGCCGGAATCAAACGGTTCAGCCGCGAAAAAATAAACATTATGCGAAGCCTCGATTTGCTGGTGATCGACGAAATTTCGATGGTCCGCGCCGATATTCTGGACGGAATCGACGAAGTTCTACGGAGGTACAAAAACCGTTACAAACCGTTTGGAGGAGTGCAATTGCTCATGATCGGCGATTTGCAGCAGCTGGCCCCGGTCATCAAAGACGATGAGTGGCAAATCCTGAAACCCTACTACGATACCTGTTTCTTTTTCAGTAGCCGGGCTCTGAACCGTTCCAAATTTATCGGCATCGAACTGAAACACATTTTCAGGCAAACCGACCAGAAATTTATCGATTTGCTCAATAAAGTTCGCGAAAACCGGATGGATGAAACGACCCTTCAGGAATTAAACAAACGGTATATTCCCGATTTTAATCCCGACGAAAAGGAAGGATACATAACGCTGACTACACACAATTACCAGTCGCAGCAGATAAATGACACAAAACTCAATCAGGTTAAAGCCAAATCGCACAAATATAAAGCTGAAGTGAAAGGCGAATTCCCGGAATATTCGTATCCCACCGATCCGGAACTTGAATTAAAAGTTGGGGCGCAGGTCATGTTTGTAAAAAACGATCCTTCGTTGGACAAGCGCTTCTACAACGGGAAAATCGGTAAGATTACCAACATCTTCGACGAGGTGATTGAAGTGTTTTGTCCCGGCGATTTTTTGCCGATCGACGTTGAGAAAACCGAATGGCAAAATGCGAAATACACACTCAACGAAAGTACCCAGGAAATTGAAGAAGATGTGATCGGAACTTTTACCCAGTATCCGCTCAAACTGGCCTGGGCCATCACGATTCATAAAAGTCAGGGACTGACCTTCGAACGGGCGATTATTGATGCACGTTCTTCGTTTGCACACGGTCAGGTTTATGTGGCCCTGAGCCGATGCAAAACGCTGGAAGGTCTGGTATTGAGTTCGCCCATTGCCGGGCACAGTGTAAAAAACGATACCACGGTCATCCAGTTTAGCGAGGATGTGGAACGCCGTCAGCCCGGGCAGGCAGAATTGGAACAATCGCGCCGGGAATATGTGTACCAATTGCTGTCGGACTTGTTCGATTTTAAACCGATGCAGCGGCAGATCGGGTATCTGGAGCGCCTGGCTGAAGAGCATTCTGCTCAATTGCTTGGTAATTTAAAGGTTCAGGTTCAGCAAATGATCAGGCCGGTACAGGCTGAACTGATTGATGTTGCCGGAAAATTTGAAAATCAGATTCGACAGCTGATTGCCACAACTTCGAATGCTGAAGAAAATGAACAGCTTCAGGAACGGGTGATGAAAGCTTCCGGATATTTTTTTGAAAAACTTCAGCTGCTAATCGAACAGCCTTTTTCGGAGGCAACATTTGAAACCGACAACAAAGCCATCCGGAAAAGCATCAGCGAAACGGCCGACAAACTGCAAAAGGAAATCCACACGAAAAAGGTTTGTCTGGAACTGTGTAAAAATGGATTCAATATAAAAAGCTACCTGGTAACCAAAGCTAAATCGGCCATCGAAATTCCGGAAACTTCGCGTCAGGGCAAAACATCAGCAGGAACTTCAGGCTTTACGCAGCATCCTGAATTTTACGCCAAACTGAAAAAATGGCGCGAAGAAAAGGCGGAACAACTTTATGTTGAAATCAGCAAGATTCTTCCGCAGAAAACATTGCACGCCATCGTTCAGGCACTTCCGGCTTCAGGAGCAGAACTTAAAGCCGTGAAAGGAATGGGTGGAACACGCATGAAACAGTTTGGAAAGGATATTCTGGAACTGGTCATCGCTTTCAGGCGCGAAAAAGGCATGAATTTGCCGGTTGGTGCCGAAAAGGAAGCTGAAAAGGCTGGTCTGAGTTCTCAGGAAATTAGCCTTGAATTCTTTAAAAGCGGAAAGTCGGTTGCTGAAATCGCCAAAGAACGAAACCTGGCCATGTCGACCATCGAAGGACATCTGGCTCTTTTTGTCGGCACCGGCGAATTAAACCTGGACCAACTGGTTGAACCAAAGAAAAGCAAAGTAATTCTGGCGTTTCTCGAAAAACACAAAACCAGCCAGGTCACCGAAATCAGGTCGGGATTGGGAAATGATTACAGCTATGCCGAAATCCGGTTTGTGTTTAAACATCTGGAGTCAATCCGATAAAATTCCAAAGTAAACCTCCAAGGTTTAAAAAACCTTGGAGGTTTACTCTTAATAAAGGGGATTCAAATACCTTGGAGGTTTAATATTTACCAATATGATTACAAGGAAGGCGCAGATTCTGCATTGAAATTCATGATCTGATCAAACGCCTTTTTGGGTTGAAGTTTGGTATCGAAAATCAACGGGTAATTTTTACGGTTCCGGACCGGAAAATTATTGAGCCAGGTGTAATTGTCGGCTACTCCCCAGAACGTCACTCCTGAAATTTTATCCTTTTTGGCCCTGAAAACTTCGAAACACATCTGGTAATAATCGGCCTGCTGCTGCTCCAGTTCAGGTGTTAATTCCCCCTGTGGGTCCTTGTCGGACTGATACATCGAAACATCAAGCTCGGTAATCTGTACTTTTACACCCAGTGCAGCATACATGTCAATGCTTGTTTCAATCTCTTCCCGGGTGGGCGATCCGATTTTCCAGTGCCCCTGCATGCCAATTCCGTCAACTTTTATTCCTTTATCCTGAAGTGATTTAACCAGGCGAATGATTTTTTCGCGTTTTTCAGGTCGCCAGGCGTTGTAATCGTTGTAAAAAAGCTGGGCGTTTGGGTTGGCTTCACGGGCATATTGAAAAGCGAGCCCGATAAATTCTTCACCTAAAATCTTGTACCAGTCCGAAGAACTCCGCAGGTATTCGTCCTTATCATCCGAAATGGCTTCGTTCACCACATCCCAGGCATACACATCATCTTTAAAATGAGTTACAACTGTCTGAATGTGTTTTTGCATTCTTTCCTTCAGCAATTCTTTTGAAGCAGGCTGGTCGCCATCTTTAAAGAACCAGGGAGGAGTCTGGTTGTGCCATACCAATGTATGTCCGCGCAGTTTCATATTGTGACGGTTAGCGAAAGCTGCCACATAATCGGCATTCGCGAAGCTGAAATTATTTTCGCGCGGCTGAATCCACATGGGCTTCATGTGGTTTTCGGCAACCAGGCTGTTGTACTGGCTGATGATTAAAATACTGTCGGCACTTTTCAGAACACGGGGAGAAACTGCTGCTCCAACCGGGAAAAAGTTTTTGTATTTTTCGGCCATCGAAACCTGGATGGATTGACTGAATCCTGAAGAAACGATGAGGCTGGCAACAAAAAATAATAGCAATTTTTTCATGTAATATTATTTTGATTTAGGTAGTTAAATATAGTAATAGGCCAACGAATTCGGCTTGTTTTAAATTCCAGAAAAAGGATTAATATTGACAGTAGTCTTCCATTCTGGTAAAAAAATCGACCATTCGGCTGTTTTTTCCTAAAAGTTTCTGAAATTAACAGTCGATTTCTGAAAAAAAACAGGAATAAAAACTAACCAACGAATTTCGAATCATGAATGCTGAAAATTCAAAAATTTACCGCCGGTTTTTTGTTACGATTCTGCGCATCGCCATTGGATGGCATTTTTTGTATGAAGGAATATCCAAAATACTTCAGGGTGACTGGACTGCTTCCGGATTTCTCCTGAATACTTCCGGATTCATTTCCGGATTTTATCATGCGCTGGCCAGTTCACCAACTCTTTTAAGGATGACCGATATCCTGAACATGTATGGACTTTTACTCATCGGATTGGCTCTTTTCATTGGATTATTCAGTCGGATCGCCGCATTTTCAGGAGCCTTGTTGCTGACACTTTATTATTTTGCCTATCCGCCGTTTGGCAATCCGATGTTAAGTGCTTCCGAAGGTCATTTGTTTATTGTTGACAGACTATTTATTGAAACAGCTGCTTTGCTTTTTTTATTTATTTCCGGAGAAAAAGGATACAGCATCGATACCCTGATCCGGATTTCTTCCAGACGTAAAAAATCAATTGTGCCTGATTATGGCGGAAATTCATCGCGTCGTGAGGCGCTGAAAAATCTGGCGACCCTGCCGGTACTTGGGGCGATGGGCTGGGGGGCCGCCAGTAATTTTAAAACTTACGGCGTCGATGTCATGTCGGGGGCAACGATCCAGATCAGGCAAACAGCGCTGAAAGATCTGAAAGGCGAACTTCCCAAAGGGAAAATCGGGAAACATGAAATCAGCCGGATGATTGCCGGAGGAAACCTGATCGGCGGCTGGGCCCATTCGCGCGATCTGATTTATGTGCCCGAACTTTTCAGGGCATACAACACCGAACAAAAAGTATACGAAACGCTCATGCTGGCCGAACAGGCCGGGATCAATACAATCAACATCGGTTTCCCTTCGAACCCGCTTCTGGCCAAATATAAAAAGATGACCGGTAGTAAAATGAAGGTTATTTCGCAGGTTGGCCCAAACCTGAATAATCAGAAACTGGCTGAAGTGGGGCCGCATACCGACAAAAAACTCTACTTCGAATACATCGACAAAGCCATCGATTTTGGTGTCGATATCATTCAGATTCAGGGAAACTGGTGCGACTGGCTGGTGCGCGATAACCGGATCGAGGTGATTCACGAAATGATGGAACACATCAGGGAGCAAGGCTACACCGCCGGACTGGCTTCGCACACGGTTGATTCGCTGATCGCCTGTGCTGATCAGGGAATCATTCCGGATTATTACATGAAAACCATGCACCACGATCAGTACTGGTCGGCTCACCCCAAAGAGAACCGTTTTGCTTTCGAAGTCGATGGTAAGGAATACCTCGATCACAATCGGTTTCACAACAACATGTTCTGCCTTTTCCCTGAACGGACGGTTGAGTTTGTTAACCAGGCCACTGTGCCGGTGATGGGATTTAAGGTTCTGGCTGCCGGAGCCATCGAACCGGCCGATGGTTTTAAATGGGCATATGAAAACGGAGCTGACTTTATTTGCGTGGGAATGTTCGATTTCCAGATTGTGAACAATGTAAACATTGCCATCGACAGTATGAAAACCACCAGCAGGACACGGCCCTGGTACGGTTAAAAATCAGTATCCCGGTAAATATTTGCAGGAATAGTTGCCATGCACGATGAATCTGAAATACCAGTTCCCATCCGGTTTAATCCCTTAAAACACCACCGGAATTTCATCCTGAAAGTTCTGGAGAATGCATCTCCGGAAGAAATTATTGGTCTGCTTGAATCGGTGTGTAACAACTACATCGACATCTATACCGGTCATTTGACTCCTGAAAGTATTGGCAAATCTGTGATCCGCATTTTGAAAGCGAAACGGTTTTTTCAGCAAAATGTGTTTGACGAATGGATTGATTCACTAACTGGGTTCCGGCAAATTGAACTGGAGGACGGATCGGTCTGGCTGATCCGGAAAGGGCTCGATCCTGAACGGTATATTCACATTCATCCTTCCCGGTCGGGGCGGTTTACTGTTCGTTTTAAAGGTTCGACCCTAAAAACAGCCTACCTCCTGAAAACCAATTCTGCAAATATTCAGGAAAAAATATCGATTGAAAGGGTCAATCAGGTCAGGAAGCAGATCGGACTTTCGCCAATAAAGAAGCTCGAACGAAACAAAGGAATAATAAACTGTTTTGAAAAATTTTTTAACGAATAATCTGGGGCAAGATTTACCACACCAGAACTTTGGCTCCCTTTATTTTTCGGTTTTTAATATCCAGAATGGCTTCGTTTGCCTTTTCAAAGGGATAGATTTCCACTTCAGGTTTAAACGGCATTTCTGCAGCCAGCCGGATAAATTCCATCACATCGTTGCTGGTTACGTTGGCCACACTTTTGACCTCCTTTTCCATCCATAAATGGCTCGTGTAATCGATGTTGCCAAGGTATTCCCGGTCCGTGCTTTCTTTCCGGATGGCATTGATAACCAGGCGGCCGCCGGGTTTCAGACATTCCAGGGCACGTATCACCGGTTCCCACACCGGCGTGGTGTCAATGATGCAATCCAGCAAAACCGGCGGTTTGTCCGAAGTGTCTCCAGTCCACAGAGCGCCAAGTTGCAGTGCAAACGCACGTTCTTCAATGCTTCGGGCAAAAACATAAACTTCCGCCTCCGGATACCGGTACCTGATTAGTTTCAGGACCAGGTGTGCCGACGCTCCAAATCCGGTTAGTCCGATTCGTTTTGAACCATACATTTCGCACAGGTCCAGCGATCGGTGCCCGATCGCTCCTGCGCATAAAAGCGGGGCAGCTTCAGCATCGGTAAACAGTTCCGGAATCGGAAAGGCAAATTGCTCCGGAACCACCATGTATTCAGCATAACCGCCATCCACATCCCTTCCTGTGGCACAAAAATTCGGGCATAAATTTTCCCTTCCTGATTGGCAGAATTCACAGCTGCCGCAGGCCGAATAAATCCAGGCCACGCCCACGCGGTCGCCTTTTTTGATGTCATTTCTTGTTCCTGATGTTTGTTCCACAATCCCGACTACCTGATGTCCGGGTACAATTGGGAAATATAAGGGCAGGGTACGGCCTTCAATTTCATCGATTTCGGTATGGCAAACGCCACAAGCCCGAACTTTTAGGAGTAATTCGCCCGTTGCCGCGATTGGTTTGGGTCGGTCAACGAGCTGCAGTGGAAAATTTTCTGTTCTTAAATTACAAATCCGGTTTATTGTCCAGGCTTTCATAGCTAGATTTTTTTGTGGTTCAACGGAGGATGATGAACCTGTTCATTAGCGTCTTACGTAGAAAATTAATGAAGGCTTCAGAAATATCTTCCGGAGCAACAGGAAAATTTACAATTGGCCAGCGATGAAAAAAGTTACTTTTCGTTTTTATGAGGAACTGAACGATTACCTGCCGGCTGACAAACAAAAGGTTTGGTTTGAATTTTACTTTTTAGGCCGGGTTACGGTTCTTGATGCCATTCAGTCGATGGATATTCCTCTGGAAGAAATTGATTTTATCCAGGTGAATGGCTTCCCGAAACGATTTGACTATTTGTTACAATCCGGAGATCGGATTGCAGTTTATCCTGAATTTGAATTGTTCGATGTTTCCGGAGTAAGTCATTTGAGGGAAAATCCGCTCCGGAAGCCGGTTTTTGTGTGTGATGTTCATTTGGGAAAATTATCGAAATTCCTGCGAATGCTGGGTTTCGACAGTTTGTATTCCAACAGGTTCACTCCCGAAGAAATGATAGTTCTTTCGCAGCAGGAAAAGCGGATTATTCTGTCAAAAAACATCAGGCTGACAAAAAACAGAGATGTCAGCCGTTCGTGGTTGATTCGTTCCTCCAATCCGGTGGAACAGATTAAAAATCTGGTCAGTAATTTTGATTTGGCAGCACGGATCAATCCGTTAACCCGGTGCCTGAATTGCAACAGCAAACTTGTTCATGTCGAAAAGGATGTAATTGTTAACCAGCTTCAGGCAAAAACAATTCAGTATTATACTGAATTTTTTCAGTGTTCCGGGTGCAACAAGATTTACTGGAAAGGTTCACATTATGAAAAAATGCTTCAGTTTATTGGTGAAGAAGTCATTGGTGGGAAATTGATTTTCGAATGATCACGGTTTTTGATGAACGGTTTAAAAACTGAAAGACATGAATCTGATTCCGATCAAAGTTGAATGTCGGGCCGAAGGAAGATCTGATGAATTTCCTGTCCGGTTTTACGTGAATGATTTAAAATTTGAAATCAGGGAAATCTCTGATCGCTGGTATCAGGCGCAGAACCGCGACGAATGGGCCATCTCAAATTATTTTAAAGTACAGACTGCAAGTCACCGTTTGTACATCCTGAAACATGAATTGAAAACTGATCAGTGGTTTTTGGTGACTCCGGATGATCCGATTATTCAGTTTTCCGCCAATTAATCAGGCTCAAATTCATTTTTCGGATAATCACCTGCCGATTGTTCTGTTTTTCCCTGTTTCAGACAACAAAAATCATTCTTACATTGAATAAATTTCAGCTATCTTAGTTTTCGAAATTTATCAAACTAAACCTAAATACTTCAAAATGACTTCAAACAGGCGTGATTTTCTCCGGAATACCCTTCTGGGTACAGGAATGCTGGCATCAGGATTGGCTGTTCAGGCAGCTGACTCAGGCAGCGAAATCAGTAAAAAACGAAATCCGAAACAACAATTCAACATGAGCGGGTATGCCGCCCCGAAGCTCGATCGGGTACGGATTGGCTTCGTGGGTTTGGGCATGCGCGGGCCGGGAGCCGTGGAACGGATGTCGTACATCGATGGTGTCGAAATCGTTGCCTTGTGCGATCAGTATGACGACCGCGTTGAAAAATGCCAGATGCTGCTGGAAAAACAGGGTTTGCCCCGGGCTAAATCTTACTCCGGAACCAAAGATGCCTGGAAAGCGATGTGCGAAAATCCGGATATCGACCTGATTTACATTACTACACCCTGGTCGTGGCACACACCAATGGCTGTTTATGCGATGGAACACGGGAAACATGCTGCTACAGAAGTTTCGGCAGCTGTTACCATTGACGAATGCTGGCAATTGGTTGAAACGTCGGAACGGACAAAAAAACATTGCATGATGCTCGAAAACTGTTGTTATGATTTTTTTGAACTACTCACACTGAACATGGCCCGGCAAGGCTTTTTTGGCGAAATTATTCACGGAGAAGGCGCCTATATTCATAATCTGACTGATCTGAATTTCGACAAAAACGGTTATGCTGAAATGTGGCGGTTGAAGGAAAACCAACATCGCAATGGAAATCTATATCCAACGCATGGTTTGGGGCCGATCTGTCAGGCGATGAATATCAATCGTGGCGACCAGATGGAATACCTGACTTCCGTTTCGTCCAACGATTTCGTGATGGCTGATAAAGCAAAGGAACTGGCAGCGAAGGACAGTTTTTACAATGAGTTCACAACAGATCACTATCGCGGAAACATGAATACGACAACTATTCGCACGCATAAAGGACGCACCATCATGATTCAGCACGATGTGAGTAGCCCAAGGGTGTATTCACGAATTCATCTGGTAAGCGGAACCAAAGGAATGGCCAGCAAATACCCTGAGCCTGCACGGATAGCCGTTAGTCATGAATGGTTCACTGCAGAAGAAATGAAACAAGTGGAAGAAAAATACACTCCTGAAATTGTGACCAGGATTGGCGAAATGGCCAAAAAAGTTGGCGGTCACGGCGGGATGGATTTTATGATGGACTGGCGCCTGATCGATTGCCTGCGAAATGGACTTCCGCTCGATCAGGATGTGTACGACGCCGCTTTGTGGAGTGCAATTGCGCCTTTAAGCGAATGGTCGGTTGCCAACCGTTCCAATTCGGTTGATGTGCCCGATTTTACCAACGGAGCCTGGAAAACCAACCCACCTGTGGAACTGACTTTAAAAGGTGGGGGAACAACCGGAGTTCGCGAAGTAAAGAAAGGTTGAATTTTAATGAGGAGGTGACTCAAA